>NZ_JBJURI010000060.1:0-13840 GCF_046098255.1 Paenibacillus jiangxiensis | reverse complement strand
GGTCTCCGCTCATCTCTTCGCTTTTCAAGGCAGTAAAATCCTGCGAATGAGTGAGCATTCGTGAGAAAACACCTTAAATACGAGGGACGGTTGCCACGACTGCTATTAGTTCCAAAAACGTTGATTTCAAATTATGACGGTTGCCGTGGCGCTTATTTCACTTAACCCGGATATTTTCGCCTTGATTAAGGCAAATAACGCCGATCACGACCGTCAGAATTTGAAAAGGTCTTTTTTTCGTAAAATAGTAGCTGCTACAACCGTTAGATTTCCGGTGGACGCACGATCTGCTCGAAAAACCTGAGCTTTGACAGAAATCGGAAGTATCAGGGCTACAAGTTGTCTTATGCAAGAGTTAATGCAACGCTAGTGCCTTCGATCGGGCCTACTTCCTGCCTCGATATTCGGCAACCAAAGAACAGACGCTTCCGCCGGTATCGCACCTGTACTACGATCGCCGGCTGAAGCGCCTGAATTCTATGATACATTGATGTCCGCGGCCTGTTTATCCCTTTTTCGGCAGCTGGAAAGAACTTTTAAGGGATACGACCCTGTTAAACACCGGATGTCCCGGATGTGAAAACTTCGGATCCACGTTAAAGTATCCGTGACGGAAAAACTGGAACTTGTCCTGCGGCTTCGCCTCTTTCATGTCCGGTTCCACAAAGCCTTTAGCGATCACAAGCGAATTCGGGTTCAATTGATCCAGGAAAGTTTTCTCTTCCCCATCTTCCTCATCCTCCAGCGCATTCTCCGCCTGAATAAGAGGTTCGTAAAGACGGAATTCAGCAGGCACCGCCTGACTGGCTTCAACCCAGTGAATCGTTCCTTTCACCTTCCGGCCCGTGAACCCGGTTCCGCTCTTCGTTTCCGGATCATAGGTGCAGTGAATCTCCGTCACATTGCCGTCCGCGTCTTTGATTACCTCGTTGCATTTGACAAAGTACGCATGCTTCAACCGCACCTCATTGCCAGGGAACAGACGGAAATATTTGCTCGGCGGGTCTTCCATAAAATCATCACGTTCGATGTAAATCTCACGGGAAAACGGAATTTGCCGTGTGCCCATTTCCGGATTCTCGCTGTTATTCTCCGCTTCCAGCATCTCGACCTGTCCCTCAGGATAGTTCGTAATAACTACCTTAAGCGGATCAATGACCGCCATCGTGCGGGGAGCCTTCAGCTTGAGATCCTCACGCACGAAGTGCTCCAGCACCTGCAGGTCGATCTCTCCATATGCCTTGGAAATGCCGGTCTCAAATACAAAATTGCGGATTGCTTCAGGCGTGAACCCGCGCCGCCGCATCCCCGAAATGGTCGGCATGCGCGGATCGTCCCAGCCGTCAACATGCTTCTCGTCAACGAGCAGCTTCAGCTTGCGCTTGCTGGTGACCGTCTGCGCCAGGTTCAGGCGGCCGAATTCGTATTGATGCGGCACATGCTCCATTTCGCATTCAGCGACGACCCAGTCGTACAGCGGGCGCTGATCCTCGAACTCCAGCGAGCAAAGGGAGTGCGTCACGCCTTCAATGGCATCCTCAAGCGGATGCGCATAAGCATACATCGGATAGATGCACCACTTATCCCCTGTGTTGTGGTGATGAGTATGCGAGATACGATACAATACCGGGTCGCGCAGATTGATGTTGGGGGAGGCCATGTCGATTTTGGCGCGAAGCACCTTCTCGCCGTTTTGGTATTTGCCTGCGCGCATTTCTTCGAACAGCTTCAGGTTCTCCTCTACACTGCGGTCGCGGTATGGGCTGTTCGTGCCAGGCTCCGTTAGCGTGCCGCGGGTCTTGCGGATCTGCTCAGCGCTTTGATCATCAATGTACGCCTTGCCTTTCTTGATCAGCAGCACGGCCCGCTCATACATTTCTTCAAAATAATCGGAGGCAAAACGAAGCTCCTCCCATTCATAACCAAGCCATTTGACATCCTCCTGGATGGACTTGACGTATTCCTCTTCTTCCTTGGCCGGGTTTGTGTCGTCAAAGCGCAGATGCGTCCGTCCGCCAAATTCGTCAGCCAGGGTAAAATCAATCCAGAGGGCCTTGGCATGACCGATATGCAAATAACCGTTCGGCTCCGGCGGGAAGCGGGTTACGACTTCCTTCACCTTGCCGCTGCGGAGATCTTCTTCAATGACCGTTTTGATAAAATTCGGGGGAGTGCTTGGCTTCTCCACGCATATCAACCTTTCTGTGCGTTTAATCGCTTGTCTCGAGTATTAGCAGAAAACTACTGCCTAAACATGTTTCCCTTAAATATACCTCTTCGTACCGGAATGTTCAATAAAATGGGCCCTTATGCCGAAACACAAAATAAATTACACTTTTTCTGTCTAAGAAAAAAAGAAAAAGGTTAAGAAGAGGTAACGATTTCTATGACTCTTTACTCTATACTAAAGTTAGCTGTTTTTTTACAATCAAATTCAACCGTCCGCACCGGACCTGAAATATATAGAAAACTATTTAAAGAAGAAAGGAGGCCTTCCCATGATGAGGCTGCTTACCGCTCTCCTTCTGTCCACCCTTCTGACGTCCTCCAGCCCGCTGCCCGCCGCTCCGGCCCTCACACCGGACTCCGCACAGCGGATTGCCACAGCTCTTGAAGACACCTCCGTTGAGCTGTACCGCGGCCCTGAAGAGGGCGGGCTGTTCCACCAAGCCATTCTACAGGCGAACGGCCGGTTTGAGGCCTACGACTGGACAGGCTCCACAGCTGAAGCTTCCCCTCCCCAGCTGTATGTACAGGATGTGAACCAGGATGGTGTAAAAGAAGCCGTCGTAATTTTGAGCGTCATATCAGGTACCGGCACCGAAGTGCAGAAAATCCATGTCGTCAATCTGGAGACGCTTGCGGAATATCCCGTTGAAGATGCGGGACACTTCGTACAGTCACAGGCTTCCTCGAAGGTGGATGCCCGGGACGGGCAGCAGCCCGTCAAGATCGAAGTGGCCTTCCGCGGGCAGCTTACACTGCTTGATTTAAAACCGTCAGAATTTTATGACGACCCTTCCAATTTTTATTCAGCGCTTGATTTCACTTCCTACGTTGTTTATGACACCAGTCTTAATGAGTTGCGCGCGACCGTTTCCGGCAGCGTTTCGCCCTCCGAATTTGTCGGCGATTTCGAGCTTGTCTACCGATTTGAAGAAGGCCGGTTCCTGATCGATCAGGCGACCTTCGTCCCGTACCACTAAAAAACGTGTCTTTGGCCCTTTTGACGACACTCCGGGAATCATGTAGCATAAAATATTATGGCCGAAATACGGCCTGTCAGCATTTAGGAGAGGAAGAGGGGATCGCTTTTGTTTACATACGAACTGGACGAACGCACCGTTCTCAAGCCTATTGCCAGAGAGCACGTGCAGGCATTGTACGAGTTGACTGAAATGTCGCGCGACCGTCTCCGGGAATGGCTGCCCTGGGTTGATTCAACAACCGAGATCAGCCATACTGAGCAGTTTGTGCACAGCGCGATGAAGCAGGCTGCCGAAAACGGCGCTTTCGCGGCGGGCATTTGGGTGGACAATGAGCTTGCGGGAATGATCAGCTATCATCCCATTGACTGGAGCAGCCGCTCCGTGAGCATCGGCTATTGGCTTGGCCGGGCTTATGAGGGACAGGGCATTATGACGAGCGCCTGCCGCGCTTTCGTGGAACATGCTCTGATTGATCTTGATCTGCACCGGGTCGAAATCCGCTGCGCCACAGGCAACCGCCGCAGCCGCGGCATTCCCGAGCGCCTGGGCTTTGTGCTTGAAGGAATTATCCGTGAAGCGCAAAAGCTGTCTTCAGGCTATGCCAATTTTGCCGTGTACGGCATGCTGCAAAAGGAATGGAAGCAGCTCCGGTAGCAACTCATCCAACCAAAAAAAGAACCTCCGGTTACTCACGAATTCGTGAAGCCGGAGGTTCTTTGTCTTTTAGTACCGAGTTACTTGACCATGGCCTTTAATACGTCATCGATCATGGCTTCGTTGGCAATTTTCCCGCTGTACAGCCAGCTGCCCTTTGAATCCATCGTGTAGACATGGCCCTTTTGGACGGCAGGAAGGGCCTTCCAAATCGGACGCTCCAGCGTTTCCGAGCCTGCCCCCTTGTTGCTGTTGATCAGAAAGATATGGTCTGCATTCAGCTCAGGCAGCTTCTCAAGCGTGATTGAGGTCCAGGAAGCATCTGAATCGGCCTCTACCATTAATGCGGGAGCCTTCAATCCAAGATCGCCATATACAACGGCTCCACTCGATTTCTTAGGATCAACGATATAGAAATTTTTCTGGGTAAGCCACAATATGGCCACAGATTGATCGCCCGCCACTCCCTGCAGCTCTTTCTTGGCAGCCGCTGCTTTGGCATCGTAATCTGCCACGGCCTTCTCGGCATCCGCCTGCTTGTTCAGCAGTTCGCCGATTTTCAGCAGCGATTGTCTCCAGTCGGAGGAGACCTTATCACCCAGCACATAAGTAGGGGCAATGGCAGAATATTGCTCATATAACCCCTTTTGCACCAACGATTCGGAATTGATAATGATCAGATCAGGCTGGGCGTCCAAGACCTGCTCCGGAGGCATATCGTATGGCATTAATGGGACGTCTTTCAGATATTTCTCCAGATAGTCCTGCTTTTTGCCGTTTTGAACCGACCACTGTGCAACCGGGGTCACGCCCAGCGTCAACAGATGGTCCTCCAGATAGGGGGCCAGCACCCGCTGTGGATTTGCCGGAATCGTGACCTTATGCCCCATGGCATCCGTAACCGTACGCTCTGCCGCCGTACCCGCCGGAGCCTGATTCGTATCCGAGCCTTCCGGCTGCGCCGCAGGCTGTGCTTGTCCGCATGCGGACAGCAGCAATGCAAGCAAGATGATTCCCGTGAGGAAGCTCATCGTCCTTTTACTTGAAAACATAACTTGTCTCAACACAACTCTCCTCATTTCTGCATAATTCATTATGTTCTAATGATAATGATTATCAATTGGAGAGTCAAATGTATTTATTTTCCACCCAGGCCGTTATAGCGCTTGTACCAGCCCGCCGTCCACCACCAGTGTTGTACCGGTCAAATACGTATTGGCCCCGGAAAGCAGGAATACGACCGCTTTTGCAAACTCTTCAGGCGTACCGTAGCGTCCGAGGGGGATTTCAGCCTGGCTCCGTTCCTGAATTTGCTCCAAGGGCACTCCCAGCTGCTCCGCCTTTTTGCTATCGAGCTGTACAATCCGGTCCGTTTCGATTCGCCCCGGCGCCACCGTATTTATCAGAATGCCGTACGGAGCGAGCTCCTGCGATAATGTCTTGGTCAGGCCCGCCACGCCCGTCCGGAACGTGTTGGAGAGAACGAGGCCAGGGATTGGCTGTTTGATGGAGGTGGAGGTCATATTCACGATATGGCCGCCCAGCTCCTTCATATAAGGCAGCGCTCCGCGGATCAGCCGGACATAGCTTAGCAAGTTCAGATGAAAGGCGTGCTCCCAGTCCTCATCCGTTAGCTCCTCAAACTTTCCTACCGGCGGGCCGCCTGAATTGCACACCAAAATGTCAATCCGTCCGAACAGCTCCCCCGTCCGCTGGAGCAGTCTTTCCACGTCACCCTTATCCTTCACATCCGCCACCGTGTACTCCACGCGGCCTTCGCCAAGCTTGGCCAATTCTTCACGTGCTTCTGTCAGCTTGCTCTCATTGCGGCTCACAAGCATCACGTCCGCTCCTTCAGCCACCAGCTGTGCGGCGATAGCTTTGCCAAGTCCGCTGCTGGAAGCGGCCACGAGTGCTTTTCTGTTCGTCAAATGAAGATCCATATCCATTCTCCTCCCTAATAAATGCATATTGTCTTACTGACCGATTACACTCATGCACCCGAAAGAAACGGCGGAGTGCCGCAATGGACGCTTGCGTCAATCCGGGCCAATTAATCTTCCATATGATAAGCCATTAAAATATCGTCTATGTAGGTGCCTGAAATGAAAAATTCAGCCTTTAGCCTGCCCTCCTCCACGAACCCGTTCTTTCGGTAAAAAGCTACGGCTCCCTCATTGCATGACAGGACCCGCAGGCTGAGCTTGCGAATGCTCCGGGAAGCCGCCAGCTCCTTCATGGCATCCATAAGCAGCCTGCCGACACCCTGCCCCTGACAGGAAGGATGAACGGCGATATGAATGGACAGCACATGGCTGTTGCTGGGGAGCGAGGTAGGGGGCTCGAACCCGATATAACCGTACACCGTTTCATCTTTAACTGCGACAAGCTGCGACCCCGGCGGGGAATGACGAAGAAACTCTTCCCGCGAGCTCCTGTTCAACGGAGCCGGAGTTGTCTGCTCATCCCACACAAGCTCGTCCAGTGCCATAATTTGCGAGGCATCCTTAAGCTCTGAAGGACGCAATACCCAGCCTTGGCTTAACGTCATATCAATCAATCCTTCCGTTTCTTGCAGGTTTGGCTTGAACCTATTGTAGCACACAGGGGACTAAAAAAAGCAGCCCTTCCACTCTGCAGTGCATGCAGGACAGAAGGGCCGCAGACAAATGGATTTATCAGCATAACCGGGGTAAAGACCAAATGGTTAATAACCGCTTCATGCAGTTAATATCCGCTCCGCACGACCTCCATCTCGCTCTGTATCCGGCTGCGGTTCAGCCAGCCATGCAGCACGTAGAACAGGATGCAGAGCACAGCCGTAGCTGCCGCCAGCCAGACCGCCGGAGCCAGGCCTGCTTGGTCGTACAGCACGCCCATGGCGTAAGGGCCGAATACCCGCCCGGCCGCGCCAATCCCGCCGGCCAGCCCGATGTAAAATGGCGCCCCTTTGCCGCCATGCTCCGATAAAAACGCCGGAATAGCAGGGGACATCAACATTTCGCCAATTGTTGCCAGCACCATCGCAAGAATCATCCCCGTATAGGTTTGGGTAACTATCATGAGAATATAGGCGGCAAGATAAAAAATACCGCTGCCAATCAACTGGGAAGAAGTCGTTGTGGTCCAGCTGCGCCGAATCCAGGAAACGAGCGGCTGTGCGGCAAAGATCAGAATGCCGTTCAAGGTCCAAAGCAGGCCATACATGCTTTTGGGCATCCCCTCCTCGATGATGAACGGAGATACACCGCTATTCCAAATCGAGTTGCCGAACCATAGAAACAAGGTCCCCAACCCGATATACATATAGATGCGCATATCCCGCAGCAGCACAGGCAGCGGCAGCTCCCCGGAAGCGCTGCTGCGCTTGCTCAAATGAACCTCGCCTTCTTCTTTGTCCACCTTGGTAAGGTAGGTGAAGAAGAACAGGGCGAACAAGGCTGCCGTCAGGCCGTTCAGCACGAAGCTCAGGTGATAGGACAAATCAGCCAGCACACCGCTTAGAGCTGTCCCGAGCGCCACCCCGATATTATTGGCTACATACACCACGTTAAACAATTCCCCGCGCCGGTCGGCAAACCGGAAGCCGATAAAGGCCTGAATCGCAGGCATGGACATAGCGTTGGAAAAG
The DNA here is from genome assembly GCF_046098255.1 of Paenibacillus jiangxiensis. Classification (NCBI taxonomy): domain Bacteria; kingdom Bacillati; phylum Bacillota; class Bacilli; order Caryophanales; family Paenibacillaceae; genus Paenibacillus; species Paenibacillus jiangxiensis. The sequence continues at coordinate 6,346 of NZ_JBJURI010000060.1, read as the reverse complement.
CCGATGAAGCCCATCATGATCACGAAAATGAACCAGTGCTGGCTGGTAAAAGGCAGTGCTAACAGCCCAAACGCGTTCATGGCCAGCGAACCCACGATTAGCCTTTTCACGCCCACACGGTGGTAGAGTGCCCCTCCTAGCAGCTGTCCTATTATACCGCCGAGCGACTGGATCAAAATCACAAAACCGGCGTCGCTCATCGTATGCCCAAGCTCGTCGAAGACATACATCGTGATCAGCGGCCACATCAATGAGCCTCCGGCAGAATTCACCAGACTGGCGATCAAAAAAACTCTTACTTCTTTAGGATAGGATTGCAGAAATTTCATGAATAATACCCCTCATCGCACATCAGCAGACTGACTAATCATGTAAGAATATCATGACACATCCATCAGTATCGCCTACATGCGCTCATCCGGCAAGCACATTCATTGACGCTTTACATTAACAGCAGTCGAGAAGAACACGGCGCCTTTTCCCATGTCTGCCAGCCTGTCCGGCGTCAGTACATTCGCACGCTGCCGCTGCCCGTCTTTATCCCACCAGAGCCCCTGGCTGATCACGGTGCCCGGCAGCATCCGGTCCACAACCTTTGCATGCAGTTCACAAGTTCCCCTGTCGTTCCATACCGTCACTTTATCGCCGTCCGCGATTCCCCGTGCCGCTGCATCTTCAGGATGAATCTGCAGCAGAGGCTCCTTTTCCAACTCCTGATGTTTCGGAACGTTGGCAAAGGTCGAATTCAGAAAATTGTGGTTCGGCGGAGAGATGAACATGAGCGGATACAAGGCATCCGGTTCCGGCCTGCGCTCGCCGTCATAGCCTTCTTGCAGTGGCATATAAGTCGGCAAGCCGGGCAGTCCTGCCCGCTCCAGCGTTTTAGAATACAGCTCGATCTTGCCCGAGGGGGTCGGCAGCTTCTCCAATAACCGCGCCTGCGGACTCATATCCAGCTTCACATGCCGATGCTCCTGCAGCGCGTCCAGCGTAATCCCGTTCAAATAAGGATTGACAGGATGGTTCAAAGCTCCGCGGATCATGCTTTCCTCGCTCTCACTAAAGGCTTCGCTGTCAAAACCCATCATCTGCCCCAGCAAGGAGAATAACTCATAATTGCTCTTGCTCTCCCCGACCCGTTCAATGACAGGCTCCTGAAGCTGGATATAATGATGCCAGTAGGAAGTGAACAAATCGGTGCTTTCAAAAGATGAAGCGGCGGGCAAAACGATATCCGCATATTTCGCCGTGTCCGTCATAAACAAATCGTGGACGACGGTAAACAGGTCTTCCCGTTGGAAGCCGCGGATTGCTCTCTCCGTATCGGGAGCAACGACCAGCGGATTCGAGCAATATACAAACAGCCCCATAACCGGCTTCTCATTGTCCAGCAGCGCTTTGCCGATCCGGTTCATATTAATATGGCGCGCCTGCGGACTTCGCCGCAGATCCGGGCGTTCCAGTGCAGCACTGTTCAGCTTGGCATAACCGCTGTTCGATTTTGTCGCCCCGCCGCCACGCCGCTGCCAATGACCTGTGAGGGCCGGCAGACAGGCTATCGTTCTTATATTCATGCCCCCGTTGTCATGGTGCTGCAGGCCATTGCCGACATGGATATGGGCGGCGTGCGAGCGCCCGTACATTTCCGCCAGCCGGACAATATCCGCAGCAGGCACCCCCGTTATGCGGGCCGCCCATTCAGGCGTGCAGCCGCGCACATGCTCCTCCAGAAGCTCATGACCGACGGTGTAACGCTCCATAAAAGGCAGGTCCGTCAGACCTTGCGCGAACAGCACATTCATCATGCCCAGAGCGAGTGCCGTATCTGTTCCGGGATGCAAAGGAATGAACCAATCGGCCCATTGGGCGGTCCGGTTGCGGTGCACATCGATGACAACGATCTTGGCCCCTTTCTTGCGCGCTTTCTCGGCCAGCACGACCTGATGCATGTTGGTGCTGACAATATTGCCGCCCCAGACCATAATCAAATCCGCATGCTCGAGGTCCTCCGGGCTTACTCCCCCGTAAAACCCCATCGTATGTACCCATCCGGCATTACCCGCCGAATTGCAGATAGTCTGCTCCAGTTCGCTGGCGCCCAATGCGTTAAAAAAGCGGCGATCCATGCCATCCACACTCAGCTTGCCCATATTGCCGTAAAAGCTGTAAGGAAGAATCGACTCCGGACCATGGCTGGCCATGAAGTCCCGGAAACGGTCTGTAATTTCTGCAAGGGCTTCCTCCCATGTAATCCGCTTAAATTGCCCCGAACCCTTTGGTCCTGTCCGTTTGAGCGGATGCAGCAGCCGCTCGGGGTGATATATCCTTTCCGCCATATTGCGGACTTTGTTGCAGATGGCGCCCTTCGTGATCGGATGATTGGGATCGCCCGCCACTTTTACAATTTTGCCATTCTCTTTATGGAGCAGCAGCCCGCACGTATCGGGGCAATCCAGCGGACATACGGCCGGAAACACACCGTCAGCCACATCCGTCATCCATGTCTTGCCATTCTTGTTTTCCCTGTTGATGCTGATATCCTGAACCATTCTGGCCCCCCTCTTCCGGCACTCCAATGTCCGTAATGTTTTTCACTATCATACTATAATTTTTTGAAGATTATAGAATTTTAAGTTTTTAGCGGAGCTGGACTATGCTGTAATCACAAGAAAAACTACCGCTAACACGGTCCGCTTGCTGCGTATTATGCCTATAGACGTTTTTCTTATAGCGGGCTGTTTCAAGAATCTGCTTGCAGGGTAAGAAATAATCAAGGCAAGGATGGAAGAGCGCACACTCTGCCTCCTGCCATACATGGACCACTCCCAAAAAATTCGCCATGCCAGGTTACGTTCCCCCGAACCTGACATGGCGAATTTATTTTAGACTATACAGCCTGGTCTGGCGCTGTCTGCGGATGGGCAGCCTCTTTTTCCTGAATGATCAGGGGGTGCGTCTTCGGTTCGGCCTTAAAATCCTTCAAATATGCCAGCCAGTAGGCCCCCGCCACAAACAGGCTTCCGCCCGTCAGATTGCCCAGCCATACCGGCACAAAATTGCGGACATAATCGAGCCATGTAAAGTGGCCCGCAAAGATCGCCGCCGGAATCAGGAACATATTGGCCACAACGTGCTGAAACCCGATGGCCACGAAGGCCATGGTCGGGAACCAGATGCCTATAATTTTTCCGCTCATGGAGTCGCTGCCGTAGGACAGCCAAACCGCCAGCGCGACGAGCCAGTTGCAGCCGATACCGGACAAATAGGACTGCCAGATGGAATCATGGATTTTGTGTCCTGCCATCTCCACGACTTTATCAAGATAAGGACCACTCGCCGTCAAACCCACCACATGACCGAAAAAATAAGCGACGAACAGTGCGCCGGCAAAATTCCCCAGCGTGATCAGCACAAGGTTGCGTACAACCTCCCCCGTCGTGATGCGGCCGGCCATGCGGGCCAAGGGAACCGCCATCATGTTTCCGGTCAGCAGCTCACCCCCGCCCAGCAATACAAGCACCAGTCCCACCGGGAACACTGCAGCGCCGATAAAATTGGCGATACTCCCCCATTCTGCGGGAGCGTTTGCGATCACCCTGATGTCCAATAAAAAGCCAAGCGCGATAAAAGCGCCTGCCAGAAAGCCAAGTATGACGGACGTCTGCCACGTATTATAGGCTTTATGGACACCGGTTTCGACCGTCAGCTCCGCAATTTGCTTCGGTTTATAAGTTGCCATTCTCTTCTCCCCTTCCTTTGCTGCACCACTTCTTCTGTTTCTTTCAGTTTAGAAGGTCACAGAGATAGAAGTAGTGAAATTAATCACATACTCAGATGAGAAAAAGATGGCATATATGCAAAAAAGCAGCCTCCTCAAGGAAGCTGCATGTATAACAATATCATAATTAATTGTATTCTTCTTTCTCAAGCTGCTTCATAAACCAGCTGATAGCCACAAAACCGATTGCTCCGAGTACAATCATAAATGCAATCCAAAACAAGACGGTTCCTCCCCCTTTATTCCATAAATCATAAATCATGATCTGAATATTTGATATTTTTATTTTACAATATTCAGAGAGCTGGCAGAGCCGGATTTCATGGCAATTAAGTGAACAATATCACAGATTTTTTTAGCAGATTATTACAGAGTTACAGCTTCCTTGTTTTTCACCGGTGGAAGAGCCTGCAGCCCGGCTGTATTCAGGAAATTCCATGGCTTGTTGTAATGCGGCTGGAAGAAAAAATCGATAAATGCCAGCTGATCGACGGTCATCCGGTTCTGAATGCAAACCGACAGGGTATTGATCGACTGTGTAAGCTCGGCTTTGGACATCAGCTGCGCACCGACGATCCGGCGGGAATCCCGTTCATATACAACCTTCAGCAGTACCTTTTCCGCTGTAGGCATAAATTCCGGACGGTAGCTGTCCTCAATCGTAACTGCTTCTACCTGCATCCCTTCGTCTTTTGCCGCTGTTTCGGTCAAGCCTGTTCCTGCAATATTTTGTTCATATATTTTGATGCCCGAAGTTCCCTGGGTCCCCATATATGGGATGGTCGGCTGCATAAGGTTGCGGGCGATCAACGTCCCCATCCGGACCGCATTTGTGGCCAGCGGGATGTATGCATTTTTACCCGTAGGATTATAATGAATGGCACAGCTGTCACCAGCGGCATAAATATCAGGATTGCTGGTCTGCATGTAATCGTTGACGATGATGGCACCGTTCGGCAGCATATCGACCTGACCTTTCAGCAAATCGGTATTCGGACGGAAGCCGATGCAGAGAATGACCAGATCGGTCTCATACTCCCCTTTAGAGGTGATGACTTTCGCAACCTTTCCGTCCCGGCCCTCAAAGCGGTTAACCGTTTGCCCCAGGGCAAGCTGAATACCTTGCTGCTTCAATGATTTCTCTATTCTGTCCGTAAACTCGGCGTCCAGATATTTGTTCAAAATGCGGTCCATGCTGTCGATCAAGGTAACTTCCTTGCCATTCATCTGGAAAGCTTCCACGAGCTCGATACCGATATAACCGGCGCCTACGACGGTAATCCGTTTGGCGTTTTTCGCTTTTTCAATAATGGTGTTGGAATGGTTATAGTTCTTTGAGAGCAAAATATTGTCAAGCTCGATGCCTTCAAGCTTCGGAATGATCGGCCACGAGCCTGTCGTCATAATCAGCTTGTCGTACGTATCCGTAAACTCCTCTTGCGTTTCAAGATTGCGTACGCGCAGCGACTTGGTTTTCGTATCCACCGAAGTCACTTCATGAAGCATTTTGGTGACTACGCCCAGGTCTGCAAGCTGCTGTGGAGATGAGTAAAACAGGCCTTCAGGGTCCTTCACCACCCCGCCGACATACAACGCAATCCCGCAGGAAAGAAACGAAATATTATTATTGCGCTCATAAACGGTAATCTGCGCGTCCGGATATAATTTGGCGGTATTGACGATGGCTGCTGTCCCAGCGTGTGTGCATCCGATAACTGCAATTTTCATTTGTGTAGCCTCCTCAGGTGTAATTAAAATGTCTGAAACCGGACTTGCTTGAAAAGAAATTGAAAAAGATATAGGACAAAATTATTGTGAATTGTTTCACTTTATAGCGGTTGCTTATGTGATTTATTTCACTTCATGGCTTTATTATAATGTGATCTATTTCACAATGCAATATCTTTTTGCGGGGATTCACATTTTATTCACAGTTGGCGTAAGGGACGCTTTTTTTATTAGCTTTCCCACGCTCTGTCTGACTATGCCTTCTGCTGCTGTTTCAGCGTAACATCTCGCTAAAAAAGGCAGCCCTTGAAGGCTGCCTGCAATGTATTACTCATGTTCAGCAATCTGCTTCGCCACATTTAATGCTTCGTCAAGACTTCCATTACTATGAAAATTATTACACCATGCGCTAATCATCCCTCCAAATTCCTTGTTATACGAATTTGTATGACCACCTCCAATATGTGAATACGTTTTATATGGAAAATAATCCATCTACTTTTATAACGTAGCAACTTGCTATAAAGCTCCTAAAATTGAGAATAATAATGGCTCAATCCAGAAGTCAGGGCTTGACCAAAGGGTTTACTTCGAAGGATCGATCTATCCGGTACTTTCTTTTTTAACGGGTGTCATTGCACTTATTCAGCCGAGAAAACGAAGGTTTCTTTTCTAACAGTTGTAGGTGCGCTTATTTAGGCAAAACATCCCCTTTAACTACGAAAAAACGGGAAATAAGCTCACCGACAACCGTCCCTCGTATTTAAGGTGTTTTCTCACGAATGCTCACTCATTCGCAGGATTTTACTGCCTTGAAAAGCGAAGAGATGAGCGGAGACC
>NZ_JBJURI010000006.1:177441-224346 GCF_046098255.1 Paenibacillus jiangxiensis | reverse complement strand
AAGAGCGATTAAGCTCATTTGAATCTGACGAGATTAATATCTCAATGTTCGCTCCGCCATTTATTCTGTCATAGACACGAACCAAATGGCTTCGCGGGTCGGTTTTACGATGTAAAACCTACTCACTCGTTGTTCAGTTTTCAAAGATCAAACTTTATAACCTGTCGTTTTGTGACAGCTATAAGATCATAACATGTCAGCCAGTGAATTGCAAGAACTTTTTTTCGAAAGTTTCAATTCCAATCATTCTGCATTTCATTTTCGCCAACTGCTGCTTCAATGTCAGCCGTAATAATATATCACAATAAACTTACCTTAATCAAGCTTTTTTATACATTTTTTTATCAAAAATTATGGAACTCTAATTTCCTCTCGAATTTGACTGGCCTTAAACACCTTCCAGATCGTCAGGCCAGTGCAGCTCCACTCCATGCTCTCGAAGCAGCCCTTGATATCGGTTCAGATGCTCGCAGGATTCCCTTATCTCATACGGGTATTGTTTGCTGCCTATAGCATATGCCGCTAACAGCGCCGCCGACTCCCCTATATTCCACTCTGTAGGATGGAGCCTGTAGCACCCGTTGGCAATTTGCGTCATACCAATATTTTTGCAGGCAGGGAGCAGGTTTTTAATTCTGACTGGTATCAGCGAACCGAGTGGGATTTCATAAGGGTAACTCGGAATATAAAAGGAGCGCTGTGATACGGTCGTCGGATGAAGATCCAGATGATAGCTGCCCACACCGACACTGTCCTTATATCTTTTGATGCCTGCTTCCCCTCGCAGTTCCTTGCTTACATCATGCTCCGTAACGGTGTACAGTGCTTTGATACGGCGCGACTCGCGGATGTAAGGCATTTTGGTCAAGCCATCCTTCGTCCCGAGCGCTCTCCCGCAAAGTCGGACCCCTGGATAGCCTGTTCCACCATCCAAACGTGGAGCCTCGGTTTGCAGCCAATAAATAAGGGATAGGGTAAGGGAGCGTGCGCACTGCAAATGGTATTCCCTTTCTTTTGAAGACACTCCTATAACGGAGCCGAGATAATAATCGTTCTGCGGCCAGTTTAATAAAGTGATCTCTCCATCATAGAGCCGCCTGCACAACAGGGAGGGGTCCAAAATCCTCCGGTAATCCCACAGGGACGTGACACCGCAGTTATTCGGAAACATGGTGAACTTTTTCGTTTTAGTCATATCATTTGAGTCGGAAGCATACCAACTCAAGATTGGAAATGGGGAGAACTCGGGCTTGTAGCTTTCCCAAAAAGAATAGTTATCCGGACGATCGATCACAAAATTGCCGCCCTCAATATACTCCACTGCAGCAACATGGGTAATGGACTGCATATCCAGCGGGTTGGCTTCCGCCAAAGCATGCGGCTCCCCTGTATCCGCAATCGATTCGGCCCCGGACACGAATTCTGCTCCCGCCAGCGGCAGCAAATCCCCGCAATCCGTTGCATCTAGATAGTAAGCCCCTCGGAGGAAGATTTCATCCCCTTTCCGATCACGAACAATAACGGAAGTAACCATATCCCCACAAACTTCTGCTCTATGTATTTTGGTATGATAGAGAATCTTTAACCTGCCCGAATGAATATAAGGCGACATCATATCTTCAAGCACACGCAGGGCAACTCTCGGCTCGTGGCAAAGACGGCTGACCCAGCCGTTGCCCGGATTGAGCACTGGATTTTGACGCGCTTCTTCCGTTAAAGGATAATTTACACGGTAATAATCACGCACCCTGTTTCGGAATTCACGGTAGGATGCCGTACAGCCAAAGCTTTCAATCCAGCGATGCTCATCGGGTGGAACAGCCTGGGATGTGAGCTGTCCGCCGATCCAGTCCGTCTCCTCCGTCATAACCACCTTCATGCCTGCTTTGGCTGCCGCCAGAGCTGCTGCGGTTCCGCCGAGACTGCCTCCGATAATAACAATATCCGCTTCATACAACCGCTGGTCCATGGCCCCTCCTCCATTCTTATTTAAATGATGAATTGTTAAAGGATCGACTACTTACCGCCTAAAACATGGTCTTCTTTGTCAAACGCCAATTTGGCTGCTCCTATGAAGCCTGCTTTGTTGTCCAAAGAGGCTTTGCGGATTTTCATTCCCGGATCACAGCCATCCAGCTCTTCTTCGAGCCATTCCCACCATAGACCAGACGAATCAGCAACGCCTCCTCCAAGGATGACTGCATCCGGATCAAGGGTGCTGTAAATGTTAAAGATTACAACAGCGAGTTCCTGTAAAAATGCCTTGGTCTCCTTCAGTGCCACAAGATCTCCCTGGTGTGCAGCCGCCAGCAAATCAAGCCCCGATGCATATCGTCCTCCAGATGCTTCACGGGCACGCCGATTCAGTGCGGTCCCGGACACGTACTGCTCGACACAACCGCGTTTCCCGCAGTTGCAGGGCAGCCCGCCAGGCACAAGTATGCTGTGCCCCCATTCTCCCCCGCTCCAGCGTCTTCCTCGGCAAAGCTCCCCTTTATTGATGTAGGCACCCCCGACTCCCGTTCCCAGTGTGAGCATAACCAGCTGTTCCCGGAAAGTCCCTGCACCGCACCAAGCTTCCCCTACCAAAGCAGCATTGGCATCGTTATCAACTGCTGCTTTCAGGCCAAACGCCTCCCAAGCCCAATCAAACAGCCGAACCCCCTGCCAGCCCGGCAGATTATCTGTGGCATATACAACCTCACCGGTATCGGAGTTGATCCTGCCCGCCGAAGCAATTCCAAGCCATCGCACCTCCGGCCAGATATTCAACAGTGGACGTATTCCCTCCACCAAGCGGAGCAGCAAAGCATCCCGTCCCTGTGCGGCATCCGTTGCAAAAGAGAACTCCTCAAACAAGGTTCCATCCCGCCCGATTACTGCCCCTTTTACGGATGTGCCGCCAATATCAATACCAATGATCTTATTGGTCATGCCTAATCCACTCCTATGCAACTGACGGTATGGCTTACACACATTTTCAAGCAAACTGCTCCCTAATTCTGTCAAGATTCAAACTGTTTGCTCAGCGGTATGTTTTGCCGACACAGGATGATAGCTAACGCTCAGTCCAACCTCAAAAGTACGGTTCCAGGGCATGTAACAGTCCGTAATTTCCACCCAGCCATCCTCTCCGTTAATCCGTTCCTCAAGCGCCTGATGCAGTTTAGTCCGGATCAGAGCTGCTGCTTGCCCACGCTGCCCATCCAGCATGAATTTACTCAACCCCATCGCCTCAACCACTCCGTTGTTCATTTCCGTGCGAACGAGCGAGCAGTAGCAGACATCCTCTGCATAACGCAGTGCGAGGAAGTTCAAATGCTCTGGGGTGCAGCCATAGTGAAGGAACAGCATGGACTGCGCAATAGCCGTCCCCAGAGTGTTCGAGCTGGTGTTCCATCCGGCATAACCTGCTAGGGAGAACATCATGTTTTTCTGGCGCAGCAGCCGGATCAGCTTCAAGTCGCCCCCATTCGCATACCCGACATCCGCAACAGCCACCGGCTTGCCCTCATGGAAGAGCATGTATCCCCCGAATTCGGCAAGCTCGGCAATATTCCTCAGGACATCATATCCGGCCATAGGCCGCCCCTGCGTAGACGCTTCAGACATGGTGCCCCCCGGCGTGTTCACGAGCAGCACCAGATCCGCTTCTGCAGCAGACGGCACAATCAGCCCGCCCGCAGCCAACACCTGATACTTCAGGGACTCATAAAAATAACGATCCTCATACAAAGGAGTAACAAAAGCCCCCTGCACTGATGACAGCCGCGGATAGATCAGGGGTATCCGGCCTGTATCCTTGTTTACCATTCTGGCAAACAAGGTGCATCCCACTTCATCCGCACCCGGATACATATATACGCTAAGCTCCAGCCCCAGTTCGGAAATCCGCCGCCTGATCTCCTCTTGATCCCTGGCTGTATAGCCATAAGGAGCAGAGTCATCCTGCGGTATAATCAAAAATTCGATGACTCCTTCCGCAACGAGCTCCAGAGCTGCCCGGTTTAGCGCCGCGTTGACTGCCCGACGTCCCAGATAATCGTCCAACACGTCAGAAGGAAGCCGACGATCAATATCCTCCAGCTCGGCCAGTTCATTATTTGTGGCAAGCCCAAGCTCCTTGCGGTGGCTGATGAAGCCTTTGCGGAAAATCTCCCTGCCCCAGTCTTCATAATAATCCGGCTCCTCATCGGCCGATGAATACTGCGGGCAGCGCATAATGAGCTGAAAAGCGTAAATCCTAAGCTCAGGATGATCCGATTTCAAGCCGCGAAACCTGCCCAAACGTTCAAGCAGTTGCTCTCCGTTCATCCCATGAAGACGGGAAGGGACAATGCCTCCATACAGCAGTGTATCCAGAGCCAAAACAGCCCCGTGGGCGCCTGCAGCGGCCTGCTCCAACCAGGCCCATAAACGGTCGGTGTCGCCTGGTGTTTTCTTACGGCCCATTATATCCAGCGAAGGACGCTCGGGCATACAATCCGTCCCCTTAGCCAGCAAAAAAGGAAATTCATAATTGCAGGGCCGCTCATCCAGCGGCATGAATAGAATGCGTTTGCCGTTCTCCACGTATAGTCCACCCGCCTCTCTACGGTTTGACATCCGTTTCCAAAGCTCAACCCTTAACCGCGCCTGCCAAGCCTTCCATATAATACTTCTGGGTAAAAAGAAACACGAGAATAATAGGCAGCACCGAAATCATTGTACCAGCGGCAATCCAGCCGAAATTATACGCAAACTGGCCATTCAGATAAGTCAGTGCGGCCGCGAGCGGGTACAGCACGGGATCATCCAAAATCACGATCGGCCATATAAAGCTGTTCCAGTACCCCATCACCTCCAGCAGCGCAATGACGGCGATAGCCGGTTTTACAAGAGGCAGCACAAGCTGCCACCAGATGCGAAATTCGGAGGCACCATCCATCTTTCCCGAATCCCTTACATCCGCAGGAATGTTCAAAAAAGTTTGCCTCATCAGAAAAATATTAAAGACAGACACAGCGGACGGAAGAACGACCCCCAAATAAGAGTTGCCCAGATGCAGCGCCTGAATGGTCAGATAATGGACAATAATGGCGGTCGAGGCCGGAATAATCATGGTGGCAATCAGGAGGCCGAAAATGACATTCCTGCCCCGGAAACGGAATACCGCCAGCGGATATCCTGTCATACAGGCCAAAATGATATTTAAAGCTACGCCTAGGACAGTAATAATGACCGTGTTGTAGACATACTGCGGAAAATTCATGAACTGCCATACCTGCACGTAGTTATCAAAATCAATAAAGGTCGGAAAAATGGCAGGCGGGGTGGAAAATACGTTGCGCCCCGGCATCAGAGATACACTGAACAGCCATAGAAATGGCCCCGTCATGAACAAGGCGAGCAGGATCAGAAGGGCATACATGAGGATCATGTAAAAGGTTTTTCTGACTTGACGCCTCTTCTTAACAACAGTTCCGGAATAAGGCGGCTCACCGGTACGAAGCTTCGGGTTCGTAGTATCCATCAGTAGGGATTGACACCGCCTTTCCTGTTCAGCCGGAACACAATGACGCTCAGAACTGCGAGAATCACACTGACGATCAGGCCGAGCGCCGACGCATAGCCGAACTCAAACTGCTGCATTCCTTTTTGAAAAATATACAGGCTCGACGTTAACGTGGAGGTGCCGGGCCCTCCGTTGCCATTGGTCAGGATATACACCTCATCAAATACCCGCAAAGCAGACATTAATGAGATCAAGGTGCAGAACAGGATGTAAGGTCTGAGCAGCGGAATCGTGATCGCCAGGATCAGCCGCCATCTGCCCGCTCCATCTACCCGCGCCGCTTCATACAAATCAGCCGGAATGTTCTGCAAGCCCGCCAGATAGAGCATCATATAATAGCCAAGGCCCTTCCACATCGTGATGAACATCAGGACATACAGCGCCGTGGAGCTGTTGGACAGCCAGTAGACCTGCTCGCTGATGATTCCCGCCCTGGTAAGCAAATAATTCACAACCCCGTTGTTGCCGAGCAGCCAGCTCCAGATCAGCGCTACCGCCACCATTGACGTTACTACAGGAATATAGTAAGCCGTTCTGAAAGCTTTGATGCCCGGAATACGGGTATTATTCACAAGCACAGCCATGAGGATGGAGAAAACCTGAATAAACGGAACGATCAGGACATACACAAGCGAGTTCCACAACGAGATCAAGAAATTACGGTCTGCAAAAGCTTTCCTGAAATTATCCAGCCCGACATATTCCGTCCGCGAAATGACCGAATAATTCGTTAGTGACAAAGGAATCCCGTAAATGATCGGCCAAAATACAAATACAGCCAAAAGAATCAGTCCCGGCGCCATAAACGCCCAGGCCGCAAAGGACTCCGTGCGCAGCCATTTATGCATAACGGTTCACCTCCCGCTTGGCGGATATCATGGACTAATACTACTGCTGCAAAATTCCGTTCACTTCCTGCTCAACCTCGTTCAACGTCTTCTGCGCATCCTGACCGTTCAATAGAATATTTTGCAGGCCGCGCGCAATAGCCGAGTTCACGTCCTGCGCATTCGGCACACCCACCATATAGTCCGTGGCTTTAGCAAGACTTTGTGCCGATACAACCTTCGCCTGGGCCTCAAGCGAACCGTCGGTCTCGCTGAAGAACGGGTCCTGTATGGAGGCCTTGGTGGACGGAAGCGTATTGGCTGCCTTGGAGAAGGACGTCTGGTTCTCCGCATTGGTCACAAATGCCGCAAATTCCACCGCCTCTTTCGGATGCTCCGACTTTGCAGGCACAACCAGATTCATCGAATTGGAAAGACGCAGATCCCCCTGACCTGTTGGAAGCGGAACTGCAATTGTATTTTTGTACACATCAGGAGCCGCTGTTTTGATGAAATTGATGAACGTCGGCCCGCCCAGTTGGAACGCGGTCTGTTCCCCGGAGTAATACTGAATCTGTTTGGTAAAATTAGCGTCTTCCTTAATGATTACCCCTTCATCCATCAGCTTCTTCATGTTATTGATCATAGCCACCGCTTCAGGTGTATTAAAGGCGGCTGCCGTTTTATCCTCCATCAAAATGGAAACCCCCTCGATCGGAAACAGCTTCGATACAAGCTGCTGGGCGTAGCCGGCTTTGCCGGTCTTGGCCTTCACCTGGCGCCCCCACTCCGCCAGCTCTTCCCGGGTCGTTGGAGGGTTGGACGGATCCAGTCCGGCTTCCTTGGCGATTTTGGTATTGATGAACAGCACCTCGGTACCCGTGTACCACGGAAGGGCATACGCCTTGCCATCGATGACTGTGGAATTAAATATACCTTCAAAATAAGCGCCTTTCTGCTCATTGCTCAAATATTCACTCAGATCGACAACAGCTCCCTTGGAGCCCATTTGGCTGGCGAACTCCGTGTTGAGATTAACCACATCCGGGCTGCTGCCGCTGGCAATACTGGTCAACAGCTTGTCGGTTATGGCATCATAAGGGTAATCCTTCCATTCGATTTTGACATTCGGATGATCCTTCTCATACTCGGCGATTAAAGTGTTGAAGTAATCGTTAAAAGTCGGTTGGAGCGCAATCGTCCAAAACTCCAGCGTAATGTGTTCATCCCCCGCCTCATCCGTCGACCCGGATTGTCCTCCGCCGCAGCCGGCAGTTATGATGGACAGCAGCAGGATACAGCAAAGTGTCAACAGCAGGCCTCTGTGTTTCTTTAGCACAGTGCAACCCCCTCAGCTTGAATTTTGGATTACAGATCACATAGGTAATAAAATGGGTAAAAAACCTCTTATGCCCAAAATTATAGCATCGTATTTTTACAAAAAGAATCATTTTCTTTGACTTAGTAAAAAAAGTGCCCCCGCAAGAGACACTTGTAATAAGCACAGTACATTCCATAAAACACGCCTCATTTGGCTTTAGTCATCGCCTTTCCCGCCTGGCGGCGGGAGTACCACTGAAAGCCGAATTTGAGGGCACCAGCCACCACAAAATAAATAAACAATACCCGAAAAAGCTGATATCCGGACACAAACAGCAGGTCCGCACCCACTTCATGCGCCATAATCCCCATCTGATCCATGCCTCCGGGAGCCATGCTGAGGAAAGCTGTGGCCGGGCTGACATGATGAACGGCTTCCAGCCATTTGGCCAGTCCCATCGTTCCGAGGATCAGGATAGAGCCTCCGGTTACAGCCATAATTACCGTTTTAGTTTTGTTTTTCAGATTCTCGGGATGCAGCAGAAGCCCTATGTAAGTACCGATCATAAATTGAGACGCGTTCATCAGACCGTCCGGAAGGGCAGGCCCCTTCAAGCCGGCAACCTGAGCGGCGGCCGTTCCGATCAGAGGACCAAGCATAACCGCGGTTGGAAGCCCGATTTTTTTGCTCGCCCAAGCACAGACGACACAAATAGGCACAAATATGAACACACCCGGAAAGAGCCCGGACCAGGCAGCCGAGGACTGAACAGCTTCCACAGCTGCTGCGGCTTCCGCACCTCCATACACGGGGCTGAACAGTAAAAACGGCACGCAAAACGTAATCATGATAAGCCGTGTGACCTGCATAAAAGTAACGATGGTTACATCCACGCCCTTCACCTCGTCCGCCAGCACCACCATTTGCGTTAACCCTCCGGGAATGCTGCCTGTCATCAAGGTCGGAAAATCAACATCCGTCAGCTTGTAGAACAAATAGGCAACCAGTACGCAAAATGAGATCAACGCAACCGTCATCAGCAGCATGGACGGAAGCTGATAGGCTGTTTGCACAAGCGTATTCAATGTCAGAGTCAGTCCGATAGAATACCCGACGATTCCAATCCCCGTATCCCTTACCGCTGAAGACCACCACAAGGGCAGCTTGAACACCTTAGCTCCAATCAGCGCCGCCGTCATCGGCCCAAGCAGCCAGGGGATCGGGGTGTGCAGAATTGTAAAAAGGGAGCCGCCGATCAACGAGACGGCACATGTCAGCAAAAAGCGCCCCCATTGGGTCAGCCGGATTTCCTGCAACCTCAATTTCGCATTCCTTCCGGCATTCCGTCCCGGTTCCGATTCATCTTCATATGAATATTCCTCCTTATTCTGCGGCAGAACGACCTCTGCCCTTTTCCCACCCGGCTCGTAGAGTTATTTTTATTATACATCACATCCGAAGGGAGACGGGGTTTCAGGAGGATTTTTCTTATTGGCACCATCGGCAAGGCAATGGAAAAAGGGCTGCTCATGAATGCAATCTTCCTTTTGTTCCGGCTCAATTATTGAATCAGTGGGCAGGATGGCAAAATAGCGTAGCGAATACATAGGGTTAACTGAATTATGGATGTTATAAAGGAGTGTGAATTTAAGTTGGGGCAGTTGGGGCAGTTCGTGCAAGACTATGGAGCAGTTCGATGGGAAGGCCGCAATATAAAAGTATCGGCTTTGTAATAATTAGAAATCAACGTTCTTGGAACCAATAACGGTGGTGGCATCCGTTAGAATCGTTTTGTGGTTAGAAATGTACCTTGTCAGATTTGTTGCAATGCTGTTGGTTTATAGCCAAATCAGTGAATTAAAGCCTCTCCTGTCCCGCGGGAGGCGGGTTTCGTGTTTCATTTTTCATCACACCTTCGAATAAATCAACAAAAAAAATCCCTTGAACACGCGAAGCGTTCAAGGGATACTACCCTGCCAAGTGCCCGGAATTGTTCTGGAGAAGCGAAGCGTTCGCCTTTGTCCCCGGATTTCTACCACTGTCCGCTTCAATCAGGGAATCCGGGGACAACAGCGATCGGAAGAACAAACCGGGAACACCCAACCAGCGATCGGAAGAACAATCCGGGTACATCCCGGGCACGCCCACTTAATAATAGGGGGCCATAAAGAGGTACACCAGCACCCCGGTGAAGCTGACATACAGCCAGATCGGCATCGTCCAGCGCGCGATTTTACGGTGCTTCTGCACCTGCATGGTCCATCCCCATACTACGGAGAACAGCGCAAGCGGCACGATAACCGCGGCCAGCACACTATGCGTAATCAGGATGAAAAAGTAAATCGGGCGCACAATACCTTGTCCGCCGAACTTCGCGGTTTCCGGCGAAATGTAGTGGAAGGTCAGATAGGTGATCAAAAACAGCAATGTAGAGGCGAATGCCGCCAAAACGAGCGCCTTATGCACCTTCACATTTTTTCTAAGTATGGCAATCAAGGCTCCCAGCAAAAAAATAAAGGTAAAGCTGTTGAATATCGCATTCATTCTCGGCAGCAGGCTCAAATCAAAATGAACCTCGCCCTGATATCCGATCGGCGAGAAGAACAGCAGCAGAATAATAATATTCGCCACGATGGAAACCGTAACAATCAGCCCGGCAAAATTACGGCGGCTGGTTGGGACATACTGCTCGTCCTTGGTCGCTTTGCTCATGTTGGTTTCTCCTTCATCATAATTATATTGGTCAAACCAGTTGTTTTAACCTGTTGTCCTATAATTCAATTATATTGAACACAATGATCCTCTGTGAAGTGACAACACTATGAACAATTTCACATCCCCTCCACTTTCTCTTATTTAGAATAACTTCATCTAATAAGAAAATTGCATAGTGAAGAAAATAATTTTCGTTTTTATGTAAATTCATGGTTTAACCTCTTCGTTTCTCTCTTGCAGCAGAATACGAAAAAAACGTCGGCATTGTTAGCGAGACCGTTTCACAGTCTAATCAAACAGAAGAAGTTTTCCGACATATTATGGAGATGGTCAATCAATCTTCCCTAAAGGTCAACGAATTTACCGGACAAAACAGAACAACAGGATGTGAGACAAATGTCAGCCTTTCAACAAGCAACTTATATTGAGATTACACTAGATCATCAAAAATTCGCGTTGCCTATAGAAGATACCCGCGAAATTCTCCGCATGCAGCCGCTGACAGCCCTGCCCGATGCTTCCTTTGGCACCAGGGGCGTCATTCATTTGCGCGGGGAGATCGTGCCGGTTGTCAGCCTGCGGGATCTGTTCGCGCTTGCGGATCAGGAGCCTGACGACGCTGTTCGAATCGTAATTGTTCCTTCTTCCGAAGGAATGGTCGGTCTCGTTGTGGACGAAGTGGTGGGCGTTGCTTCCTACGGTGAAGTCAAGCCTGTCAAAGCAGGCTGGAACGGTGGAGGTTATTTGAGCAGTCTGGCTCCCTCCAAGGAAGGGCTTGTCGGTATTTTAAACCTTGGTGACATATTAAAGGATGTACATTTATAGAAATCATCGGGAATTTGGGGGCAGCGGCGGTTGGAAGAACGGTTAGTTCCTGGAGTGCCTGCAAGCATGGTCAGCCCCGTTCCATCGGCTGCCGCTTGTTCAGCGTGCCCCCGCCTTGATATTCCGTTTCATCCTGCCTGAGCGGCTGCCCGCTGGCCTCCGCCTCATAAAGCCATACCGCACCGTTATCCCGGGGATGGTAACCGATCAGCTCCTTTAAATATCCGATATCATAGTAATTCTCCTCATTCGCCGAGGTCCCGTATAAGGACAGAAACTTCATATGATCATCCGCCTCAATACAGCATTCCGCGAGATGCACCAGATCATGGCAGGAAATGTAGATACGCGCCGACCTCTGTGAATGCGGGCGGTTGTCGCCTGCGAAATTGCCAATCCGGACATTAAAGGAGGACAGCCCGTATTTATCGGCATATAATCGTCCAAGCAGCTCAATATAACACTTGCTCAGCCCGTAAAAGCTGTCCGGCCGGTAAGGGGCGTCCGGTTCAATCCTTTCACCGCGTTTGTAAAACCCTGTCGCATGATTGGAGCTCGCAAACACAATTCTTCGCACCCCACTCAGCCGGGCAGCTTCATACAAATGGTAAGCTCCCGTTACATTGACAGGCAGCACTTTGCCGAGAAAATCCTCCTTATCCTGCATCCAGGCACAGTGCACAACGGTATCCACCCCGCGGGTCAGCTCCTTCAGGCATGCAGCATCCGTTACATCAAGAGCTGTGATGCCTCTGTCCGCATCAGCCTTCAGATCTACGGCCACAATGTCGTAGTGCTCATTATTCCTCAGGCCGGCAGCCAAACAGCCCCCGACTTTGCCCGCCGCTCCCGTGATCAGAATCTTTCGTTTCATTCAGGCCTATCCTCCCAGGTTTCAATCTAAATATGTATTAAGAAAAACTCTATCGACGTAAATAGTTTCCCCCTTTCTTCCTTCCGTGAAACGCGGGAATGCCAAAAAGGCGCCGCAAAGGGCGCCCTGATTAAGTCATTCGGTTACAACATTTATAAGATCTTGGGGAGGAAGCTCATCACACGTTCATAGGATGGCCGCTCAAACAGCTGTTGCGGACTGGGTTCTTCGACGATAACACCGCCCTTTATAAACAAACTGATGCCCACTTTACGTTCGAACCTCATTTCACTCGCTACAATCGCTGCGAATCACAAAGAACATCTGCTTGAGCTTCAGGTTTTCACGTATTTCAGGGAATATAAGGATCCCCAACAATCATTAAGCCCACTGTGAAAAAGTCAACCCGACCTCCACTTACAAGCGGATATACATCCGCATCAATTCGAGCACCAACTGAAGATGCACCGCTTGTCTCCAATACGGGAGACCATCCATTATTCCGCACGAGCTCTGTTACCAACGATCCATCTTTTATTATACTCTTTTTATTTAATTTATACTGTTTAGAGCCATTTGCCCCATTTGCAGTAGGACCGACTTGAAAATAGTCCAAGTCAGCTGATACATACCAATTACCCCAGTTCTTATTAGTAAATCGATAATCTATCTTATCGATACCTACATAAAGTTCTGTTGGATCAGATGGTTTTCCTTTATACTTGTCCCAGTAAATTGAAATGTATCCTCTAATGTTCCCTTTATTATCACCAGAGTTTTCGTCCCATTTTCTAATAGCCTGTATCTCTATATCTGTTTTGTACTGAGTAATAACCTCTTCAGTAGTCAGACTTCTCAGTTCTTGTAATGGTCTGGTTTCGTTTTTTACAATTTGAACATCTGAAATTCCTTCATCTGTCCCTACTTGACTATTTGCTATTCCTTGAAGAGAATTTTGTACTGCGTAAATTTGCACTGAGGAATCTTCTATTGGCCCTTCTGAACTATCGAAAATCTTAGCTGTCTCAAAACCTTCTGGTATGTATAGCTCTTCTTGTTGTTCTTCCCCATATACCCTACTCTCAATCCCTAAAAAAGATATGAACAAAGCAAAAACAGTAAAAACTTTTAAAAATTTCAATAATTACATCTCCTTTCGATAATATATAATAAGTATATCATAAATACCTTTTTTTGTAATGGTTTTTTTGGGAAAAAAGGTGACTTTTATGAACCTTCGTCAAAGTTAGTACTTGAGTTTCGTGCCAGCGCTCGATTATATTCAATGAGTAGACTTTGTACTTAACCATCCGTCTTAATTGTAAAATGGTGTCACTTCTACCACCTTGATTCGGTTATTCCTTTCTTCTTACTGTAGCGTTGTTCCCGCCGAAATGCTGGTACCAACTATGCACCGTGAATAAACAAGACTTCGGTTACTAGCCCCCTTTGTAACAAACCCTTATGGAGATGAAGTAGCAACAAACACCGTTAAACCGATGGCGTTAATACCAAAACCGTTTCGAGCCAAAATCAGGATAATACATAACTCGACATATGTGAGCGAGACCTTATTTATTCATGTATTCATGTTGTCGTGAACTTCGCTTTCCATGTGAATTGTTACTGAACTATAAATATATAACAGAAATAGTTTCACTTTATTTTCCTATCGCAAAACGCGGGAATTGCAAAAAAGGCACCCCGTGGGCACCTTTATGCTTTTGTTACTGATTGCTTTAAAGCTGCGTTACATCACTTAGAGAACCTTGGAAAGGAAGCTCTTCGTGCGTTCATGGGATGGTTGTTCAAAAATCTGTTTTGGAGAACCTTCCTCGACGACAACTCCGTCTTCCATAAAGAGTACCCTGTCGCCGACTTCACGCGCGAATCCCATTTCATGCGTCACGATGACCATCGTCATCCCCTCTTCGGCCAGCTCCTTCATAACCCCCAGCACTTCGCCCACCATCTCGGGATCGAGCGCCGAAGTCGGTTCGTCGAACAGCATCACCTTCGGTTCCATGGCCAAAGCCCGCGCAATCGCCACACGTTGCGACTGTCCCCCGGACAAAGAAGCTGGATAAGCGTCCGCCTTCTCAGCCAGATCGACCTTGGCGAGCAGCTCCATCCCCTTGGCGCGCGCCTTGTCGGGAGACCATCCTCGTACCCGGATCGGGGCGATCATAATATTGTCGATCACCTTCATATGCGGGAACAGATTAAAGGACTGGAACACCATCCCCATTTCCGCCCGGATTTCCGTAATTTTCGTAGCCTTGTCCATCAATGATTTACCTTCAAAAAGGATATCCCCCTTATTGGGTTCCTCCAGCAAATTCAGACAGCGCAGAAAGGTCGACTTACCGGAACCGGACGGACCGATCACGACCACCACCTCGCTGCGGCCGATATCCGTGTTGATATCCTTCAGAACGACATGAGAGCCGTAGGCTTTTCCCAAGCCCCGGACCTGGATGATCGGCTCCATACTATTTCATTCTCCTTTCCCAATACTGCAGCAGCTTGCTGAGGGAGTACGTCAAAATCAGATAAATAATAGCCGCTGTTAGATAAGGCTCCCATACCAGTATGTATTGCCCTCTCATGTTGTTGCTGTAATACATCAGCTCAGGGGCCGCAATAGAGGCTGAAAGGGAAGAGTCCTTAATAAGCACGATAAATTCATTACCGAAAGCCGGGATCATGCGCTTGATGGCCTGCGGAAGCACGATATGCCACATCGCCTGACGGCGGGTCATGCCAAGCGACAACGCAGCTTCGGTTTGCCCCCTCTCTATGGACTGAATGCCTGCCCGGTAAATTTCCGCCGTATATGCCGCCGAGTTCAGCGTAAGCGCCAAAATAGCAGCAATAACAGGATCAGTCCGACCAATTATCATCGGAACCAGCCCGAAATGGACCAGTAGAATTTGCACAAGCAGCGGAGTGCCCCGGAAAAAGTTGATGTAACCTGCCGCCGGGAAACGAATCCAGGCATGCCGGGACATTCGACCGAACCCAATTGCAAGTCCGAGAATGGAGCCCAGCAGAATCGAGGCCAAGGAAACGCCAATCGTCAGAAGCGTCCCTTTTAACAACAATGGTAAGTAATACGCAACAATATCAAACCTGAAATCCATAACGGTCTTCCTTTCCCTGATCCAAAAATGTTCAGCTTCCGCCTTGATGTGAAGAAAGCATGCGACGGGTTCTCCATGCGCATGCTTTCTTTGCGGTGTTTCCCACCATACGAAGGCGGGTTAATTCACAGGCATTACTGCTTCGCCATCTCAGCTTTCAGATTTGTCAGGTCCGGTTCTTCGCCAAACCATTTTTTATAAATTTCCGCATAAGTTCCGTTATCAATGATTGCTTGAATTGCAGGGTCAAGCTTCGCCTTGAGCTCGCTGTTTTTCGGATAAGCGATACCATAGTACTCGGAATCGAAGTTTTCAGGATCCATAATGCCTACCAGCTTGCTGTTTGGATTGTTTTTAACATATTCACGAACAACGGCGATATCGGCAACTACGGCATCAACGCCACCGCTAGCCATTTCCTGCAGCGCAAGCGCGTTACTTTCAAACTTCTTCAGGTTTGAACTGTTCTGCCCCATGATTTCGGACATCAGGATATCGGCGGTTGTACCATTCTGAACGGCAACAGTCTTACTCTTCAGATCAAGGGCATTTTTGACGTCACTGCCCTCTTTCACCATAATGATGTTGGTCGATTCAAAATAAGGCAGGGAGAAATCATAGGTTTCCTTGCGCTCATCCGTAATGGATACTGAGGAAATTCCAGCCTGATATTCTGTACCTTGCCTTACGCTCTCCAACATGGTATCCCAGCCGGTATTGTTGACTTCATACTCCATTCCCGCTTCCTTCATTACCGCATCAATAAAGTCGATGTCAAAGCCGGTTACTTTGTCCAAATCCATAAATTCCATAGGCGCATAGGAAGCGTCTGTCGCAAATTTCACCGGACCGCTGGCCGCAGGCGCTTCAGTGCCTCCCGATGCTGCCGGAGCAGGATCCTTGGCGGGTGGAGCCCCGCAGGCGGCGAGCAGCACAATGATCAGCGTCAGCATTGCTGACAAGTATACCTTTTTCAATGTTACAACCCCCATTTGTTCTTTTAAATTAATTAAAATTCTATCAAGAAGTTGATTAAAGCTCAATAAATAAATTCAGATATGTCAACATTCTTTACATTTTATTATTCGGCGAAGGCCAGTCATATCAATTGAGTTTCTACGTTACTATACTAAAGAATACAATTAAACACCAGTAGTAAATTAATATTTTTAAGATATTTTGTATAGATATGCACAAATACGATTCTCTCATTGTAAAATTTGCATGACATCATGTTTGAGATTGATAGAGTTCTTAATACAGAATAAGGAAAACAAATGAATGCCAAATGGAAAAAATCCACATCCTAAAATGTACTTCAGATCCTGATCGTTTAAGGTCTATAAAAGGAGATAACGATGGAACTGCAGCCGATTATTCCCTTCGAACCGGTCAGGACCGAGAATATTCCTGCCGGCCCGGAATGGATTGCCCAACTGAAATGGGATGGGGTAAGAATGCTGTCCTACTGCAGCGAAGGGCAGGTACGCCTTGTCAACCGGAGGCTGAATGACAGAACACTGCAATACCCGGAGCTGCTGCAGCCTTCCGAATATTGCTCTGCCTCCTCCTTCATTCTGGATGGGGAGCTGATCGTTTTTGACGGGGGGAAGCCTTCTTTCCATGAGATTATGAAAAGGGACAGTCTGCGCAAGCAGCAGTCCATTAAGCAGGCGATCAGCAGAACACCTGTCGTTTATATGGTGTTTGATGTGTTGATGGCTGATGAGCGCTGGGTAACGGAGCTGCCTCTTTCACAGCGGCAGGCCGTGCTGCAGGATATGATCAAGCACGAGCAGCGGCTGGTGCAGGTCGTGCAGAGCTTTCCGGATGGAAACGCGCTGTTCAGGGCGGTATCGGAGCAGGGGCTAGAAGGTATTGTTCTGAAACGGACGGACAGTACCTACCTCATCAATGGCAAAGACAAACGATGGCAGAAAAGGAAAATCAGCCGCGATTTATACGCCGTGATCGGAGGGGTGACCTTCCGGGACAAGGTGGTCAACTCTCTGCTGCTGGGGCTTTATACGCCGGAAGGGCAGCTGATGTATATCGGCCATGCCGGCACGGGACAGCTTACCGTCAATGATTGGGGCAGCCTTACCAAAAGAGTGAAGCCGCTGGCTATTGGCGCGATTCCATTTAACGCCAAGCCTCCCCTGCTGCGGGACACGACCTGGATCCGGCCGCAGCTGGTGGTCAAAGTGACCTTTCTGGAATGGACACCGGGCGGAACCATGCGTCACCCGAGTATCGAAAGCATTGTGGAGCATATAACACCTGGGAAATGCACAACAGAGCAATTGAAATAGCCGGACCGGATGCCCGGTGCCTGCAGGCAGCTTGCTCCTTCGTTGACAAATTCGTGGCTGTGGGGTATGGTAGAAGCACATTTTTTAACATGCTGTGCGGGTGAAGCACCCCGTAGGATAGGCCATTGCGCCTTTCTTGCGGGGTGCTTTTTTGCGTTTGTCCCGATATGCAGCGCATTTTTGAACAAAGGAGAGGAAAATCATTGGTGAACAGAGGGAGCATGAAAAGCTGGAACAGGATGCTGATAATGCTGCTGATTGCGGTGTTATGGTGGGGGAGCGCTATTCCCGCTCAGGCCGGCAGCTGGGAGGCTGCACTGGACGGGCTCGATGCCGTATACGATGACGTTACGGAGCTCGAGACGCTGATTCAGCTGGAGAGCAAGCAGATCCAGACCCTGCGGCAGAAAAATAATGAACGTCTGAAGGCCCTTAATAAGAATATTCAGGCTATTGATGCGGCGCTGCTGTCCAAGCTGACTGCTGAAGTCAAGCATATCGAGCAGAAGCACGCAACTCTTCTGAGCCAATACTCGTCCCTCACCAAGCAGGCATCTGCGGCAAGAAAGCAGAAGAACACCAAAAAAGCGGCCCTTCTTGATTTGCAGCGCAACAAGCTCAAGCCTTCCTACACCCAGGCCAAGGCGGAGATCAAGGCCAAGAAGGATGCGCTGACAGCGGCCAAGAAGCAGGCAGCGGCCAAGAAGAAAGCAGTCAAGGATGCCCTCAGTCCCGTTACAGCGCTGAAAAAGCAAATTACCACGGAAAACAAAACGATCGCCGCTGCCCGCAAGAGCAAAACGGCGGCCAACAAAAAATACCGCAGTGCCATTAAAGCAGGCGATGCGGTAACAGCTCTGACCCAAATGATGGTGGTGTATGATCAGATGGCCCGCATTCATGCCTCCCTGCAGAAAACATACAGCTGGGAGAATAAGATCACGCAGGGACTACAGGCCGCGGAGGCGAAACTCCCGTAAAAGGCATCGGCTTCAGCTTCGGCAGCCCAACAGAAATTAATTATCGAAGCGGCACTTCACTGACCGTAAATGTCAGTGAAGCATGTCTATAATGCTTACAGACACTTACTATTGCTATGGAGGGATTGGAATGTTTGTAACCATTAAAGATTTTGCCGCAGAATGGCTGGATGAGAGCGCGAATACGGAGCGGGTGCTGTTCCATTTGACCGACACTTCGCTTTCACAAAACATGGGGACGAAATACCGAACCTTGGGACAGGTGGCCTGGCATCTGGTCGAATCGCTGAACTACATCACAGCTATGGGCCTTTCTTTTCCGGGATTGAAGGAAAGCGCAGCAATCCCGGCCTCTGCACGGGGCATCCTGGATGAATATCGCCGGCTAAGCGGGGAAATGCTCCATGCAGTGCAGACACAATGGACGGATGCGGAGCTGCTGAAAGACACCGAAATCGGCGGAGAAGTATGGACTAAAGGGGCCTCTCTTCACTTTGTGATCATGCATCAGGCGCACCACCGGGGGCAAATGACCGTTCTTATGCGGCAGGCTGGCTTACCCATTCCCGGTGTTTACGGCCCAACCTATGAAGCCTGGATTGAGATGGGCCGCGAACCGCTCGCATAACTTCGCAGATTTGTATAATTTGCACATTAAATGAAACGAAAATATATGGAACATCCGGCAGCCCTCCTCTAAAATAACAGTACATATGCTGATTTTAAGTGCGTGTTCAAAAAGTCAGGTTTTCAGCACCGAGAAGGTTGGATGAAGCACGGGACTGAGGAGCGGAGCGTACTTGGGGTACGTGAGCACCGGAAGGCCCGGCTGAATTCAAGATTCGATGTCGAGTCCGCTTCCTGACTTACTTCGTGATCAAAAGCTGACTTTTTGAACTACCTCTTTTAAGGAGGGTTCACGGCGATGGCTAAAGCAGATAACATGCTGTCGATCTTATGGCTGCTCAAATCCGGCAGACAAATGACGGCGCGTGAGCTGGCGGATGAGCTGGAAATCCATGTCCGGACCGTCTACCGCTGTATAGATTCATTGTGTGCCAGCGGCGTGCCCATCATAGCCGATGCTGGCCATAACGGCGGGTACCGTCTGCTGCACGATGCAGTCGCTGCCCCGTTATTTTTCGATATGGATGAACAAAAAGCGCTCATTCATGCCTCCATCTTCGCCAAAGAAGCCGGATACCCGTTTACAGATGCACTGCAAAGGGCAATCGATAAATTAAGAAGATATGCAAACGAAGAGCAGTTGCATCATATTGAACGGCATGCGGACAGGCTGTCAGTTCTCGAACCGCCCGCAGATCCGGGAAAGCAGACTGTGCTGCAAACTCTGGAGCTGGCGGCCGGCAGCGGGGAATCCCTTGATATCCTGTATCTGAGCAGAAAGAATCCGGCGCCACAGCAAAGAATGATCGACCCATACGGCATCGTGTATTGGAAAGGAAGCTGGTACGCTGCGGGCTACTGCCACTTGAGGAAGGAACTGCGCAGCTTTCGCGTGGACCGAATCGTCCAGGCAGAGCCCACCGGCCTCTGCTTCGAGAGACCGGAGCAATTTTCCGCCAAACAATTCCTTATGGGCAATCTGCTTCCGAAATCGCTGGAAGACCCGGAGCTGGAGACGATTGTTATTCAGGCACCGGAACAGGTGCTGGATGAGCTGTCCAAGCATTGGTTGTTCGGGCATACTCAGACTGTTCGACTAGAAGGGCAAGCCGTATTCAAAGCAGATCGGGATTCGATGCTGACTTATATCCCCTATTTTTTACTTCCTTACGGAAGGGCAATCCGGATTGCAGAGCCTCAACTATTAATCGAGAAAATGGCTGAGGTTACTTCTGCCATGGCGGAATACTATCTCAGCATGAAGGGTTGATTGCAATGGGGAAAAATAACCGGCGTCCAAGACTGCTGCGAAGAAAGGAACAAACCGTGTGAACAAAACAGACCGCATGCTGGCCATATTGCTTGAGCTGCAGCGCAGGAGCGTAGTACGAGCCGGAGACTTGGCGGATATGTTCGAAACAAGCATCCGCACGATTTACCGCGATATTCAGGCCCTGAGCGAAGCAGGGGTGCCGATCGCCGGGGCTCCCGGTACGGGATATTCGTTGATGGAGGGATACTTTCTGCCTCCCGTGAGCTTTACTATGGAAGAGGCGGTAACCCTGCTGATCGGAACACACTTTGTCGAACAAAAGTTTGAAGTCCCCTATGTCAGGAGTGCGCAGTCATCCCGGGCCAAGATCGAAGCTGTTCTGCCTGAAGACATCCGTAAGGATGCAGCCCGGGTACAAATGTCCACAAAACTGGTCAATCCAAGCGCTGTGGCGGTTAACGAATTTGAACTAAAATGGATTGAACTGCTCAGACAGGCTGTTCTGGAGCAAAAAAAGGTGAGGTTCCGGTACTCCAAAAAAGTCCCTTATGCTGACGGCACCCGCCAAAGCAGCCGGACGGCCTCGCCTTATGGCCTGGTGCTTGTCAATGGTTCGTGGACATTACTTGCCCATTGCGATTTGAGACAAGAACTGCGGCATTTCCGTTTGTCCCGCATAAGCGAGCTTACTGTTCTGGAGGAATCATTTGTACGCCCGGAGCATTTTAATCTTCAGGAATATCGGCCTCCAGATGATAGAAATGTTCATGTCCGCATTTTTGTCCAGCCCCGTATAGCAGATAGAGTAAGAGAAACAGGCAGTTTTTATTTAGAAAAGTTTCTCGAGCATAAGGAGGGCTACATTGCGCATTTACGTGTCAGGCAGCCCGAGGAAATCCTGCAGTGGGTGCTCGGCTGGGGGGCGGATGCCGTTGTTCTGGAGCCCGAATCGCTCAGGCAACGTGTCCGTGAAGAAGCCAAACGAATGTTGGATCACTACTGACATAATGCTGTCAGCAGCACCTATGTACTGAAAACAGTTCATTAAAGGAGCTTGCCCCGTCTCTGGAGACAGCTTCTCTGCACCACACCATTGCTCATCCCGGCTTTGGCGCATTAAACGCTATGGAATGGTTTATGCTTGTGGAAATGCATTATCGCCATCATTTACTGCAAATGGACCGGCTAAAAAAGCATATTGAGCTGTGCGGCGCCTAAGCCGTAAGGTGAAAATCCCAAAAAGCCCTTGTCGGACAGGACAAGGGCTTTTTCCACGATGCCTCGCTCTTGAAACCCGCTTACTTCCCGTTAAAAGTTTCAGTCAGCACAGGCACGATCTGCGATTTGCGGGAAACCACACCTTCGAGTACCGCTTTGTTGGCGTCCAGCTTCACATTATAGGCAGTCTCCACTGCCTGTGCCTGGCTGCCCAGGGCGATGCCAACAGAGTTGCTGTTAACGATGTCTGTAACCACAAACAGGAACAGGTCCAGGTTTTTATCAGCGATCGTCTTGTTCAATGCGGCTTCCAGTTCAGACTGACGGGACAGCACGTCATTGACGTCAACCGCGTTGACCTGGGCGATCTCCACCTTGCGGCCGTTCATATCAAATTCCTTGGCATCCAGACTGATCAACTGCTCAATCGTATGCTTGCTAAGGTCTGCGCCTGCTTTCAGCATGTCGAATCCGTAGCTTTCCGCATCCACACCGGCAATTTCGGCCAACTCGCGCGCTGCGGCTACGTCCTGCTCCGTGCAGGTTGGTGATTTGAACAGCAGTGAATCCGAAATGATGGCGGACAGCATCAGCCCCGCAATCTCTTTCGGTATCGCAACACCATTTTCCTTGTAAAGCTTGTTCAAAATGGTAGCTGTGCAGCCTACAGGCTCGGCACGGAAATACAGAGGATGAGCTGTCTCAAAATTCGCGATACGGTGGTGATCGATCACCTCGGTAACGCGGACCTTATCGATATCGTTGGCGCTCTGCTGGCGCTCGTTATGGTCGACCAAAATTACTTCCTGCGCTTCTTCAGACACGTTCTCCACAAGGCGGGGAGCGCTTACTTTAAAGTAGTCCAGAGCGTATTGCGTCTCTCCGTTCACTTCTCCCAGCCGTACAGCCTCAACGTCAGCTCCCAGCTGTTTCTTCAAAGCAGCATAGGCAATCGCTGAAGTAATAGTATCCGTGTCCGGATTTTTATGCCCGAAAATGAGTGTTTTTGCCATTCCAATCGACTCCTTATAAGAGTGTAAATTTCAAAGTCAACAATTCCAATGCAGATTATATCATTAATGCTTACAGCTTTGCCATCCGAAAGCGCATTTTCCTCAAAATATTTCTCTCTACTTCCACGCCAGGGCGTTAACCGCAATTCTCTATTTTATCCCAAACCTATTAAAAAAATGATAGTAAACCGTCATTTGATATGGTAACATATGGCTCAAAACTATATATTCACCCAGTCACCATGGTGTAATTCCCAAAAGGAAGGAGGCCAAGCACAACCCGGCAGACGCTCCAACTCGTTGCAATTCAAAGAATTATATTTTGGATGAAAAGAGGGGAATCGTTGTTGAAAAAGCATTCTTTCCTGCGAAAATTACCAGCCGTTTCACTTGCATTTATTCTTGCTGCCGGACTTTCTCTGCCATCCACCGGCCTGGCTTCCCAAGTTGATCCTTCACAGACCGGGCTTGAACTGGATGCTCCGCGTTCAGAGCTGCAGGCCGCTCCGGAACCTGCCTACATTTCACCGGAACTGGACACCTCTTCTTCCAAGAAAGTAAATGTTATCGTTCAGCTCAGCAGCGAGCCAATCGCTGTCAAAAGATTCACCGCCCGGGGATTGGGAACATTCTCCGCCCGTTCCGCCGAATCCTCCATCTCCAAGGAACAGAATTCATTGGTCGAACTCGCCAAACAACAGGGCATCCCTCTGACCGTCAACTATAAGTACAATACGGTGCTTAACGGTATGGAAGTCACGGTCCCTGCCGATAAAATTCCCGCCCTGTCCAAGCTGCCCGGAGTGAAATCCGTCTATGAGAACAAGACCTATTTCTCCATTCCGGTTGAGGAACCGGCGGCTCCCACAGCGGAAGAAGCGACTTATGATATCCTCTTTGATGAAGCGCCGCTGAAGCAGATCGGTGTGCCGGAGGCCTGGGCTCAGGGACTGACAGGCGAAGGCATCAAGGTCGGCGTCATTGATACCGGCATTGATTACAACCATCCCGACCTGAAGGATGCCTACAAAGGCGGTTACGACTCCTTCTATCAGGACAACGACCCATATGAGGAACCGCCGCTTACGGTAAGTGAAGACCCTTACGGTGTCGGCTTCACGGGAACTTCGCATGGCACACACGTGGCCGGTACAATTGCCGGACAGGCCAAAAATACCACATCCGACATTGTGCAAAAGGGCATTGCCTACAATGTTGACCTGTATGCTTACAAGGTGCTTGGCCGCAACGGGTCCGCAGCTCGGGCTTCCGGCTCTTCCGCCCAGGTCATCGATGGCATCGAACGGGCCGTCAAGGACGGGATGGACGTCATCAACCTGTCCCTCGGCTCTGATCAGGAGAAGGACCCCAACTCGCCGGATTCCATCGCCATCAACAACGCGGTGCTGTCCGGTGTGGTAGCCGTCATTGCAAACGGCAACGCAGCAGATGCGACAAACGGGCCCTATTTCTATTCCATGGGATCTCCCGCCTCCTCGCAGCTTGGGATTTCCGTAGGTGCGGCAACGTCGCCGGGTTATACCTTCACCGCATCGGCGTTCGTAACGGCGGATACGTACAGCTCGGTCACCGATACCACCTATCATGATTTCAATATGATGGGCTGGAGAACAAGCGATGAGGATTTTTCCAGCATTCTCGGCATCGAGCCACTGGATCTTGTATATGTGGATCTGGGTCAGATAGAGGACTATGAAGGCCTTGACGTGGAAGGCAAAGTAGTTCTTATTTCCCGCGGCAACCTGGCCTTCGTGGACAAAATCGCTATCGCCAAGGAGCATGGCGCCAAGGCAGCCATTATTTTCAACGGCAATGTCAGCGGCCAGGACAGCAATCAGGCGGATCTGTCCGAGAACGTTCCGAACCGGAATGATTACAGCTATACCAGCCTTGGGGATAGCCTGGGCTTCATTCCAACGTTCGATATGAAAGGCGGAGAGGGCCGTGCCCTGGCGCGCAGCATTCTGGCCAGCGGAGGACAGTTCGCATCCGTCACGTTCGGTAACGATTATCCACGGTACGATGTCGCCGGAGACACCATCGCTTCATTCAGCTCCCGTGGGCCGAACAGCGACGAACTGCTTGGAATCAAGCCGGACGTGGTTGCTCCGGGCGTAAATATTATGTCGTCTTACCCTGAATGGAGCAAATATATTGAAGATGCTTCCTATGAGGAGGCCTACGAACGCAGCAGCGGAACGAGCATGGCTTCCCCGCACGTAGCCGGTTTGGCGGCTCTGCTCGTGCAGGAGCATCCGGATTGGACTCCGTTCGATGTGCGCGCAGCCCTGGCCAATACATCCGATGCCCTGCATGACGAGGACGGCACGCTATATGACGTCTATTCGCAGGGTGCAGGACGCGTCAATATCGCCAAAGCCATCGAAACCCCTGCCCTGCTGCAGACGGTTGAGCAAATTTCCATTTTGAATAAGGATCTGAATTACCAAAATGTCACCAACTACGGCTCTTCCGCAAGCTTCGGCGTTATGCCGGCCGGCAGTGCAGCCAAGCAAATCCAGCTTCAGCTGAAAAACGTATCCTCAGGCAGTGTGAAGTACAATGCTTCAGTTGTGATGCATCCAGACGTAACTTTGGAACTTCGTGTTGACGATCCTGTACCGACACCGGATGTGAACAACATTAAGGTCGAGCTGCAAGGAATCGACGGAGGAACGGTTTCGGCGGCGGCTGGCAGCACAGAGTCCTTTGCATTGTCCGTACAGCCAACGGCAGGAGCTGCTGACGGTGTGTATGAAGGCGAAGTCATCCTGGAAAGCGCAGGTCTTCCTACGCTGCATCTGCCATTCTCCGTCCATGTTGGGGACGAGCAGCCGGTTACCGGCTTAGGCTTGCAGGAGATGACCTTGTCAAATCCGGTCATCACTCCTAACGGTGACGGCAAGCAGGATACAACCGACATCTCCTTCCGCCTGACCGCAGGCAATACCGACTACATTGAGCTTCAGATCTACGGTGTGAATGACCAATTGGTCGGAGTAGTGGATGCGATTTCCAGCGATTCTGGCTTCCTGCAGCAGGGTGCCTACCAGTTTAAAGACTTCGACGGTTCCTATGTAGGGCTCGATGTCTACGGCAACCTGGAAACAGATGAGAACGGGAACCCGATATACCGACACCTGACCGATGGAGTCTATAAAATAACGCTTCTTGCACCGAAGCTGGACAAAAACGGAAACTACACCTTCTATGAAGGCGCTCTGGACGCATACTACGCATCCAAAGCACTGCGTGTCGATAACACGCCAGCTAACCCTAGTAACCCTGGTAACGGCGGTGGTGGTGGCGGACATGACGATGACGACGATGATGACAAAGGGTCCGGCGGCAGCGGCGGATCTGGTGGTGGCGGCGGTGGTTCCACAACCCCAAGCCCGACACCGACACCAACTCAGTCTGCTCCTGTGAGCGCCGGCAGCATTCAGACGGTTGTGCAGCAAGGACAAACCGCCCAGGCTGTGGCAGCCTCCGCGATTATCAGCGGCAATGCGCAGGCATTGACCGTAACCGATGCGAACCTGCAAGCTGCTTTGACCGCAGCCGGCCAGTCACCGGCAGCCATCATCGTCTCGGCCAACAATCAGGGCACGGCTACAACCAAGCTGACGCTTACTGCTGCACAGATTGAAGTGCTGAAAGGCGCAGCCGCAGACAGCAGCCTGATTTTGAACAGCAACGGAGCTTCGTTGGCTCTTCCGCTGTCCCTGTTAAGTTCCGTGACTTCCGGCGCCAGCCTTGAGCTGATCGTCAGCAGCGAAGCACAGGCGGCATCTGACTTCACGAACGGCTTTGCAGGGGCTTCGGTCATCGGCACGCCGACAGCGTTTGAAGTCAATGTCCTCTCCGGTTCGGCCAGCAAGCCCATTACCGTACCGGCCGGAGTCCGAATTCTCCGCGCCTTCACCGTTCCGGGCGAGCTCGAAGCCAATACGGCAGGCGTATTGTATACCAACAACGGCAAGGTGTATCCTGCCCCTTCCGTCTTCAGCAGCCAGGCGGACGGAACGACCGTCGTGAAAGTGAGCCGTTCAGGCTTCTCGACCTATGCGACGGCTTCCAGAGCAGTGAATTTCAATGATATTTCGTCATCGTACGCTCAATCTGAAATTCAATCTCTGGCGCGCAAGCTACTGGTCAACGGCACCTCGGAAACGGCCTTTTCACCGAAGAAGAACGTCACACGCGCCGAGTTTGCAGCCATGCTGACACGTGCGCTCGGACTGCAGGCGGCAGCGAGCACGCCATTCTCCGACGTAAGCTCAAGCAGCTGGTATGCCAGTGATGTCGGGGCAGCTTACCAGGCCGGATTGATCACCGGACGGCCGAACGGCACGTTCGATCCAGGCGCCAATATTAGCCGTCAGGAAATGTCGGTCATGCTGGCCAAGGCCATCGACCTGCTGAAAATCACTCCTGATGCACAGGGTTCAGCACGTGCCCCTTACGCCGATGCTTCCTCGGCCGCTGCCTATGCTCAGGGCAGCATTGAGAAAGTAACGGCCGCCGGGCTGATGAACGGCGAAATAGCAGGCGGCTCTTCCTTCTTCAAACCGCAGGCCCCAACCACACGTGAGGCGGCGGCAAAAGTGCTTTACCTGCTGTTGCGGGAAGGCGAGCTGATCAACTGATAAGCAGACAGGCAAAAAAAGCTGCAGCGGAGGTTCGCCTCCGGCTGCAGCTTTTTCATTTTCAGTAGACTGAACAATTCCGCCCTGAAAATTCAAGGCAGTTCTCCAATCCGTCCGGGATGCTGTCCGGGCAAGGGCAGCTTTACCCGAAAGACGCTGCCTTTTCCGGGCTCGCTCTCTGCCTCAATCACACCGCCGTGCGCCTCCACAATGGATTGGGAAATGGCCAGCCCCAGTCCGGCGCCGCCGGAGCTGCGCGTGCGGGACGAGTCACCGCGGAAGAAACGTTCGAAGATGCGTGCCAGCTGCTCTTTGCTCATACCAGCTCCGTTATCGCGCACCGACAGCACGGCTGTCCTGGAACCCGCTGAAAGCGTGATGGCAATGATCCCATGCTCGGGGTACGTGTGCTGAACTGCATTATGAAAAAGATTTAGAATGACCTGCTTGATGGCATCCGGGTCTGCTAGCACATGCACTGCCCCCGTAAGATTAAAGGTCACTTCCCGGTCGCCTGCGAGCATCCGGAGCTGTGGCTTCATGGAGAGCAGCAGGTGATCGAGGGCCGTATCCTTCAGCTCCATCTCCGGCTTCCGGTCCATTTTTGCCAGCAGCAGCAGATCCTCCACCAGCTTGTTGATTCGCTTGGATTCCCCGTGCATGCTCTCCAGCGCAGCCTGCAGCTGGGCCGGATTGGACGCAGCCCCCCGCAGCAGCACCTCCAAAAAACCGTGGATCGACGTCAATGGTGTACGCAATTCATGCGAGGCATCGGCAATAAACCTCCTCATCTGCTGCTGTGCCTCCCTTTCGGCAGCAAAGGCCGCTTCCAGACGGCTGAGCATCCCGTTAAAGGACACCGCCAGCCGGTCGATTTCATATTGTCCCTGGTTCGATTCAAAGCGCTCGGTTAAATTTCCCGCATCAACTCTCTTTACCGCCCTGACCATCTCGGAGAGAGGAACCAGCGTCCGCCGCAGTACAGGCAGCATCAACGCAAGCCCGCCGGCCAGAGCGAGTAAAGCCAATGAAATAAAGATCAGGAGCTGTCTCAGCAGCAGGTCACGCATGGGACCTATGCGGTAACCCATCTGTACAAGGTCACCGCCATTCCCTCTTGGGCCTCTGCTTGGCCGGACAATGACAAGCTGCTCGTTTCCTTGCACATCCTGTACGAGCAGATAATCTCCCCTCCTGCCCGGCACGTCTGCAGTATTGCGCGCTTCCTCGTACTCCTCTGCCGACAGCTGTGGAGACGAAAGACCATTTTCAGCAGACAGATCCGTAAAGGTGCCATCCTTTCCGATCACGGCAACGGAGGTATCCGGCATAAACAGAAACCGCGGCCGCTCCTGCTGCGGCATCTGGTCTTTCTTGCTCCTCGTATCCGGAGCACCGCTCTCCGCGAGCGGCCGCCATTTGGCGAATAACTCTACCGGCATCGTGCGGAGCTGGGCTTCCATCGTTTCCACACGGCTGCGGTACAGGAAATCCTTCATCAATACATATTGGAGAAAGCCGATAAACGCCAGCAGCACAGCCACGATAAGGATCGTTCTCGCCAGCAGCTGCGATCGCAGGGAACGAAGCGCAAGAACGTCCCGCCAGCCTTTTTTTCTCCTTATCATGGCAAATCCATCCGGTAGCCGACACCGCGCAGTGTCCGAATCAGTTTGTGCTCCTTGTCCTGCAGTTTATCGCGCAGAGAGCGGACATAGACCTCCACAATGTTGTCTTCCCCGCCAAAATCATAACCCCACACCCGGTCCAATATCCGGGCTTTGCTCAGTACCAGTCCATGATTTAGCACCAGCAGCTTAAGCAGCTCATATTCGGTCGGAGACAGCTCCAGCACACGGTCGGCATATTTGATTTCCCTGCGCCGGTCATCGATGCAAAAAGGTCCGTAGACCACCTCGCCCAGCAAATCGGGAAACTGATTGCGCAGCCGTGCTTCGATGCGGGCCAGCAGCTCTTCAAAATTAAATGGCTTGACCAAATAATCGTCAGCGCCCAGCTTGAGCCCTTTCACCCGGTCGTCGACCTCATCCTTGGCCGTCAGCATAATTACGGCAATATTGTCCCCCGTCTCCTTCAGGCTGCTGCAGACCTCAAAGCCGTTCATTTCCGGCATCATGACATCCAGCACCGCCACATGGGGCCTGAATTCTCTCGCCGCCTCCAGCGCCTCTTCGCCGTTCGCGGCTTTCCTGACCTCAAATCCCTCATTTGCCAGCCCAAACTCCAAAAATTGCAATATATGCGGTTCATCATCCGCAATTAATATTTTCACGCCGTTCAGCGTACTCATCCCGTTTTCATCCTTTCAAGTCAGACCGCGCTTGGCGGCAGTTTTCCTTTCGATATCCCGAATCCATCCTTCGAAATTTATACTTTCGGACAATTAACATACTTATTATGCCGCCCTCACCTGAATTTTGGCTGAAAATGACGGCAGAGATGACTTTTTGAACAACCTCTTTCAGCGAACATTCAGCCAGGCTTCATAGCTGATTCAGGTAGCGGGGGCATGATGGAAGTACCCAATAAGCTAACAAGCACAAGGAGTGATTGATGCATATGAACAAAACATGGCAAAGCCGGATGGACATCCCGCTAATGCTCATTATGGTTTTATCCGCATTTCTGGGCGGATATAACATCTGGCAGGATCAATACGCCAATACCTACTACACGACGGCCGTGGCGGCCATGCTGGAAAATTGGCATAACTTTTTCTTTGCTTCCCTGGACTCGGCAGGCTCGGTGTCCATTGACAAGCCCCCTGTCACCTTCTGGATTCAGACGCTGAGCGCCTACATTTTCGGGCTTCACGGCTGGAGTGTCATTCTGCCGCAGGCCTTTGCCCAGGTAGGCTCGGTGCTGCTGATCTACCTGCTCGTTAAGCCAACCTTCGGTCTTGCTGCGGCACGCCTCTCGGCGTTTGCCATGGCATGTACGCCGGTGGCGGTAGCCGTGGCGAGAACGAACAACATTGACAGCATGCTCGTTTTCACCCTGCTGCTGGCAGCGTGGTTTTTGTTCCGCGGTATCCGAAAGGGCAAAATCGCAAGCGTCATCGCAGCATTCGCCATTATAGGCGTCGGCTTTAACATGAAAATGCTTCAAGCGTACATGGTTCTGCCCGCCTTCATTCTCATTTATGTATTGGCAGGCAAAGTGAACTGGAGACGCAAAACAGCCGTGCTGGCCGGATCGGCGGCAGCGCTGCTGCTGGTGTCCCTGTCGTGGCCGCTGATCGTAGATTCAACCCCCGCGGATGAACGACCCTACGTCGGAAGCAGCGGCACCAACTCCGTCATGAATCTGGCATTCGGGTACAATGGCGTGTCCCGCCTGACGGGAGACCGCAGCACAGGTCAATCCGGCGGGGACGGCAATATGAATAGAACCGGTATGATACGACAGGATCAAACGTCCGCAGACACCAGCTCACAGTCCGACGATGCGGGCACAGACTCAAGCTCAATGCTGCAGCAGAACGGAGCAGGAAGCTCCACCGGAGATAACAGTTCCGGCAGCGTTTCGAATGGTTCAGGAAGCTCGGGCAGTTCGGACAGTTCGGGAAGCTCGGGAGATTCAGGAGACTCAGGCGATGCGAGCGGCCAAATGCAAATGCCTTCGGGTGGCTTTGGCGACAATGCAAACGGTGGTCCGGGCGGCACAGGCGCAGACAGCGATGGTGGAATGATCGGAGGCCCCGGAAGCGGCATGGGTGGTGCCCCCGGCGGCGGAAGTGGAGGCGGCATGTTCGGCACCGGCGATCCCGGCCCGCTGCGCTTGTTCCAGAAGGAGCTTTCCGGCCAGGCCAGCTGGCTGCTGCCGTTCGTCGCTCTGGCCAGCGTAGCGTTGCTTGCAAGCTTCAGATGGCGCAGCTTCACCATGAAGCATAAGGAAATTCTTTTCTGGCTGGCATGGCTGGTGCCGGTAGTCGCATTTTTCAGTATCGCGGGCTTCTTCCATCATTATTACCTGATTATGCTGGCTCCTCCGATCGCCGCTCTGTTCGGCGCAGGATCAATGGAGATGTGGAAGCTGTACCGCGATCGCGAGAAGCGCCTCGGCTGGCTGCTGCCGGCGGCGGTGCTCGTCACTGCCGTCTTTGCATGGTACATCATGCAGGCATATAACGACACGATCGGTAGTTACTGGTCTATCGGCACGCTAGTCCTTGGCATCATCGGCGCGGTTCTGCTTGCGGTATTCCGCAGCGGCGCTCCTGCCAAGGTAAAGACAGCTCTTGTCATCAGTCTGCTCGCCGTGTTCATCGGTCCGGTATATTGGGCTTTCACCCCCATTGTATACGGCGGAAACAGTATGATTCCCCAGGCCGGACCAAGCCAGAGCGGCTTTGGAATGGGCGGAGGCTCCGGCAGTGGCGGTATGACAATGCGGGAAGGCCGTGGCTTTGGAGAAAACGGTTCCTCTAATACGGGAGCGGCGGCAGATTCCGGGAACGATGTGCCAGACGCTCCAGCGAGTAATAACCGGACGGATCGCGGAAGCGGCTTTCAGGGCAGTTCCATGAGGGGTGGCGGCGGTCCGGGCGGCTCGGAGAGCGTAGACGAAAAGCTGCTTGAGTATCTGCGCGACCATAACACTGGCGAAGAATATTTATTCGCCACGATGAACTATGGCACAGCGGCTCCTTATATGATCGATGAACGCGAAAAAGTCATCATTTTAAACGGGTTCGTGCAATCGGATCCTGTCTATGACACTGCAAAGCTTGAGGCTCTCGTGAAGAGCGGGAAGGTTAAATATTTCCTGGTGTCCGAAGGCGGCCAAGGCGGCCCGGGTGGTGGCAATTCCGAACTGACCGAATGGATACAGGAGAACGGTACCGAAATTCCTGCCACAGAATGGCAGTCATCATCAGATAGCGCGGATTCCAATGCCTCACAGGGCGGGAGAAGCGCAAACCTGACTCTGTACGAAGTGACACTTCAGTGAATAACAAAGGAGGAATCACCATGACGGATGGGCGGAATACGAAGCAGGTGCGGTACTCCGTAATCATACCGATGTATAACGAGGAGGCGGTCATCACCGAGACCTATCGGCGGTTGAAGCAGGTCATGAACGGGATGGGCGAACCTTATGAGCTGATCTTTGTAAATGACGGCAGCAAGGACAGAAGCGCGGCGCTGGTCCGGCAGTTTAGCAAAAGCGATGACACGGTCATGCTGCTTGATCTCTCCCGCAACTTTGGCCATCAGCTGGCCATCACGGCCGGTATGGATTATGCCTCGGGGGATGCGGTCATCGTCATTGATGCCGACCTCCAGGACCCTCCGGAGCTGATTGCGGATATGGCCGCCAAATGGAGGCAAGGATTTGAGGTGGTTTACGCCAAGCGGACCAAACGCAATGGGGAGACCTTGTTCAAAAAATGGTCAGCTAGCCTTTTCTACCGTGTACTGCGCGCATCCACCGAAATTTCCATCCCGGTGGATACCGGGGACTTCCGCCTGATGGACCGCAGGGTCGTCGAGGAACTGAAACGGCTGCCGGAAAACAACAGGTTCGTACGCGGATTGGTAAGCTGGGTTGGCTTCCGCCAGACAGCTATCGAATACGAGCGTGATGAACGACTGGCAGGCGAGACGAAATATCCGCTCAAGCGGATGATCAAGCTCTGCCTGGACGGAATTACCTCATTCTCCTACAAGCCTCTCAAGCTTGCAGGTTATCTGGGCGCATTGCTGTCCTTCGCCGGCTTTCTGTTTCTCGTCTACGCGATTGGCGTAAAGCTGTTCACGGATACGGTGGCCAAGGGCTGGACCTCCATGATCAGTCTGCAGCTCATCTTCAATGGCGTCATTCTGATCATGCTGGGCATTATTGGCGAATATGTGGGGCGGATCTATGATGAGACCAAAGCACGCCCGCTGTACATCGTTCGTGAATGCGTGACCGGCGGTAGCCTGGAAGATCCGCAAGACCCGACCTATACGCCCGGGGACATAGACACATCCACAGGGCGGGATCGCCCGGAAGCGGCGTCTGCCGGCAGAATGCCCCGGGCAAGCGGCAGCGCTTATGCGAACCGCAGCTCCGGCAAAGGCGCGTGACGGCGATGAGAGCCCTCATCGGTCAATTTCTTCGCTTCGGCACGGTCGGAGCGCTGAACACCGGCATCGATTATATCATATTCATTGCGCTGACCTGGGGAGGCATGCTGCCTCTGCCTGCACAGATCATTTCGTATCTGTGCGGTGCGGCCAACAGCTACCTGCTGAACCGCGGCTGGACCTTCCGCGGCAGCAGCGACCAGTCCCCGCAGTCCAGGCAGCTGATCTCTTTTATCATTGTAAATTTGATTACACTGGCCATTACGGCAGCAGTGCTGGAGGGGCTCCGGTATGGAACCTCCTGGTCCCTTCCCGCCTGCAAGCTGATTGCAACACTCGCCGGACTGGCCATCAACTATACAGGCAGCCGATTCTGGATATTCGGCTCCAGACAAGGAAAGGAACGTGATGCATCATGAAAATCAGAAAAGCTGTCATTCCCGCCGCAGGCCTCGGAACCCGTTTCCTTCCGGCAACCAAAGCGCTTCCCAAAGAAATGCTGCCCATCGTCGACAAACCGGCTATTCAATATATTGTAGAAGAAGCGGTTATGTCCGGTATCGAAAGCATCATCATTGTCACCGGGCGGAATAAAAAGGCCATCGAGGACCACTTTGACAAGTCGGTCGAGCTTGAGCAGGTGCTGAAGGACAAAGGCAAGTCAGATCTGCTGAAGCAGGTGCAGAGCATCGGAGGCACCGCCAGCATTCACTACATCCGGCAGAAGGAGCCGCTCGGACTGGGGCATGCCGTATTATGCGCCCGCCATTTCATCGGCAATGAACCCTTTGCCGTCCTGCTCGGCGACGATATTATGGTGTCCCACCCGCCTGCCATCCGGCAGCTGATGGATGTGTACGATACGACCGGCAAGCAGGTAGTCGCGGTCCGAACGGTGCCGCAGGAGGATGTCAACAAATACGGAATTATTGCAACCGCTTCTTCAGACGCCCAAGTGCAGGAAGTCACCGGTCTCGTGGAAAAGCCTGCCCATGAACAGGCGCCATCCCGCAGTGCGGTCATCGGGCGTTATGTGCTTGATCCCTCCATTTTCCCGATACTGGAGAGCATGAAGCCCGGTGCGGGCGGCGAGTACCAGCTGACCGACGCGCTGCATGAGATTGCATGGCGGCGCGGGCTGCTCGCTCTTGAGCTGGAGGGCCGCCGCTATGATATCGGTGATAAAGCAGGCTACCTGGAGGCGGTGCTGGAGATGGGCATGCAGCGTGAAGATCTCTATCCAGCCTTGTCCTCGCTGCGTGAACGTTTTGCACAAATCTCAGGCATTCCTGACAAAAAAATCATTTAAGCCGCTCTTTCTCTCCTTTTCTTCCGGGATATACAATACAATGGATTATAAGCTATCTCGAAAATACGAGACAGGAGGCGTCCCATGAGCATCCCGGAAGGAAACCTGCTTAGCAATGTCGAGCGTTTTACAGGATTTGCTGACGGTTATGACCGCAGCAGGCCGCAAGCGCCGACCGTCGTCCCGGAGCTGATCCTCCGCTATTTAGGGCGCAAGCCCGCGCTTGTGGCGGATGTCGGCTGCGGCACCGGATTGTCCACCATGCTGTGGAGAAGCTGGGCGGATCGGATCGTTGGTATTGAACCGAATACCGATATGATCACTGTTGCAAGAGAAAAACTGGCTAATTCCAATGACACGGACAACATTTCGTTTGA
Source organism: Paenibacillus jiangxiensis (assembly GCF_046098255.1). Taxonomy (NCBI): domain Bacteria; kingdom Bacillati; phylum Bacillota; class Bacilli; order Caryophanales; family Paenibacillaceae; genus Paenibacillus; species Paenibacillus jiangxiensis. Next base: position 189,213 of record NZ_JBJURI010000006.1, on the reverse strand, counting down.
ACACGGTTTTTCCAATGCTCTTCCCTTTGCGGTCCAATCCGTTGATGTCATCACATGCTCACAATCCTTTCACTGGATGGATCCTGACAGTACGCTGAAGGAATTCGGACGCGTACTCGTACAGGGCGGTGTATTTGCGGCCTATGACTGTGACTGGCCTCCCTCGCTGGAGTGGGAGACGGAGGATGCTTACAACCGAATTTTGGCTAAGGCTGATGATATTATCCAACGGCTTGCGCCTGAGCAGCAGCAGGCACGTAAATGGGATAAAAGCAGTCATTTGGACAGAATGGCAGCCAGCGGTGTTTTCCGGTTCACCAAAGAAATCGTATTTCATCACCATGAGCCGTTCGACGCAGACCGCTATGTACGGCTTGCCCTCAGTCAGGGAGGCGTTCAGACCGTCTTCAAGCTCGGCTCCTCCGAGCTCGATGAAGACCTGGTTCACTTCAGCGCGCTCGCCGGCAAAGCCTTCGCTGGCAAAACGCTTGAGCTGATGTTCAGTTATCGGATGAGGGTGGGAATCAAATAGGTAGGATCTATTGAGCCGAGAGATCTGCTTTTGTGCTTAGTGAGGCGCTCCGAGAACGAAGCATTCCTACAATCGCTGTTGACCCTTCGGGCCAAAGGCGAACGCTCCGCTTTTCCGGAATTGCTTCGTCTTCTCCGCTGCTTCGTGCAATGGCTCAAACTAAACAACACAAAAGTTACTCTTGCGCGGCTCAAAAAGCTCCTTCAGTGATTCCTGTTATTGCAAAAAAAGGTCAAAGACAGCGAGAAAAATTCTACTGCCTTTGACCTTTTTGCTCGTAGAATGGAAAGGGAATGATCCTTATATCCCTACCGAAAAATAATATGATTCATCTGGCTGTATATCGATTTAGGACACACTGGCCGTAAGCAGCTCATGAAGGAGCTCTGGGTAGTCCGTAATAATCCCGTTCACGCCCGCTGCAATCAGCGACTTCATTTCTTCAGCTTCATTAACCGTGAACGGGTTATACACAACCCCCGCCTCTGCAGCGGCGGCAACCCATTCAGGGGTGACAGCTTCTTTATAAGGGTGGAGGGCTGTGGCGCCGAATGTGCGCGCATATTCCCACGGCTGATACAACCCTTCTATATAGAGAACCCCGGTCTGGATATCGGGGGCTATTTTGTTACACTCTGCCAGTGAATAATGGTTGAAGCTCGAAATGAGAACCTGTTCCTCCAAACCGGCCTTTTTAACGGCAGCAATCACTTGCTCTTCCATACCGGAATAGGGACGGATGCTGTTCTTCAGCTCCAGATTGAGGATGATGCCGGTACCTGCCACCAGGTCAAGGAGCTCCTCCAGAAAAGGCAGCTTCTCCCCCTTAAAAGCTTCGCCAAACCAGGAGCCCGCATCCAACTCACGGATTTCCTCTGCCGTAACCTCCTCAACCAGGCGTTCATCTCCAGTCGTGCGCAAAAGATATTCATCATGGATGAGGACAAGCTGACCGTCCCGTGTCCGCTGTACGTCCGTCTCAATCCCCGTTGCGCCTAGCTCCAGCGCCTGCCGAAAAGCGGCCATCGTATTCTCGGGACAGGTCCCTGAAGCCCCGCGATGGGCAAAATTGATCACTTTGTTAGTCATTGCAAGCCCTCCCTCATTTCTGTTGCCTGGACTCATTGTACCCCGGCTGTGTACGAAGGATGTTAAAAAGCCAAAAATATAAGCCATGCCCGAATCCAACAGGCATGGCTCTATGCATAAAAAAATCACTGTGCTTTACGCAACCTAATTACATTCCAGGATGCTTTGCCAAGGCGTGCGGTCAGGATGCCACCGTCCAGCTTGGAGCTTCCGCCGCTGCGGGGAGCTACCTTTTCCTCGCCAGGTCCGTTCGCCGCTTTGAGATCCTCATGCTCCATGACAATATGCTCCACGATGCTGTACCCCTCGAAGCTGCGCACGTCACACGTCAGGTCCAGTCCTTCAGATAGATGGCGATTCACCGCGAAGATGGTCAGCGCCTCTCCCGCCTCATCATATACAACAGCACTGTCCAGATACGGAACATCCGTGAAATCCTTGGCGTCATATTTAGGAGAATCCACCACAGGCATCAGGGACACGCCACGCCCGAATTGGGAAGCATGCATATAAGGGTAGAAAATCGTCTGCTTCCAGGCACGGCCGTTGTTCTCCGTCATGATCGGAGCGATCACGTTTACGAGCTGGGCAAGGCAGGCCATTTTCACACGATCGGCATGACGGAGGAATGTAATCAGCATGCTGCCGACCAGCAGCGCATCCTCAAAGTTATAAATATCCTCCAGCTGCGGAGGAGCGATCGTCCATGGTTCAATCTTCGTGTCCGCTTCATTGGAATGGTACCAGACGTTCCATTCGTCAAAGCTGAGCATCATTTTCTTCTTGCTGCGCTTCTTCGCCTTGATGTAATCGCATGTGGAAATGACTGTATGAATAAAATGGTCCATATCCATGGAACGCGCAAGATAGTTGGCGGTGTCATTGTCCCGGTTGCCATAATACTGGTGCAGGGATATGTAATCAACCGCATCGTACGTATGATCGAGAGTAGTGGCCTCCCATTCCGGGAAGGTAGGCATGGCGGAGCTTGAGCTGCCGCAGGATACCAGTTCAATGTCGGGGTCGATCAATCTCATCGCCTTCGCTGTCTCCAGCGCCAGTCTGCCGTACTCCTCCGCTGTCTTGTGTCCGATTTGCCATGGGCCGTCCATTTCGTTGCCGAGACACCATGTCTTGATCCGATGTGCCTGCTCCACCCCATGACTGCGGCGCAGGTCGCTGTATTTGGAGCCTCCCGGGTGGTTGCAGTATTCCACCAGATTGCGGGCGGCGTCAATGCCGCGTGTGCCGAGATTGACGGCCATCATGACCTCCGAGCCAGCTTCTTTGGCCCATTTTATAAATTCATTCGTGCCTACTTCATTCGGCTCCACCGTTCTCCAGGCAAGCTCCAGCCGCTTCGGCCGGGATTCAACAGGACCGACGCCATCCTCCCAATTGTAGCCGGAGACAAAATTCCCGCCCGGGTAACGGATAATCGGCACGTCCAGCTGCTTGACCAGCTCCTTCACATCATTCCGGAAACCGCTTTCATCAGCGGACGAGTGCGTGGGCTCGTAAATGCCACCATACACCGCACGTCCCAAATGCTCAATAAAGGAGCCGTAAATCCGTTTATCCACCTCGGCAATCCGGAAAGATTTATCAACGATCATTTTGGCTTTCAGACCTGTTGTTGCCATGGATACCATCCTCTCTCAATAAGAAAAATTCGGAATATGCAAACCTGATCATTACCGTTTCGCGCACAACGAATATAGCATACGGTCGAATAGTCGTCAATATATACATTAATAGTTAATGTTTTTATTAATTATTGTATTCTCAAAAACAGGCGGGCAAAGCAGGTAGGACCTTCATGGTTGCCCATAACAGCATCATATCCAGCTATATGGAACTTTTAGGAGAGACAAACTTGTCTTGAGAGGTCTTTTTGAGAGAAACCGGGTGGTATAGCGTAAATTCATAGAACATCATTATGACAAATGTAATTCTATCAATCACCTCTCTTCTGGTATAAATAAATGGATATTCACCTTTGAAAAGGAAGGGAGATGAATGATGAAACGGAATAAGGGATTCAGAGTCATCTGGTGGTGCGCAGCGCTTGTTGTTCTGCTGCTTGTTTTAACAGGGCTGAACTGGTATGGAAAGCAGGCCTCAGGTATCGAGGATTTGCCCAATTATACGGATGTGAAAGGCAAAATTACGGTGGACGGCTTTAAGTACGAGAAACAGCCTTTTATCGGGCAGCCGGACGCTCCGGTGAAGGTCATCGAGTTTGGGGATTTTAAATGCCCGGCCTGCAAGCAATGGCATGCCACCGTGTATCCACAGTTTAAGGAAGAGTTTGTGGACACAGGCAAAGTGCAGTTCTATTTCATGAACTATGCTTTTCTGGACAGGGACTCCATCCTTGCAGGCAGCGCGGGGGAAGCCATCTATCGGCAGAATCCGGAGGCTTTTTGGGACTACTATAGCAAGCTGTATGAGAATCAGCAGTCCGAAAGTAAAATCTGGGCGACACACGAATTTCTGATCAACTTTGTGAAGAAAAATATAACAGCAATTGACTACCAGCAGTTCGAGGCCGACCTGAGGGGCAACACTTATCTTGCAGACGTAAAAGAAGATTACAAAATCGGCGGGTATTACGGCGTGAACGGCACCCCCGCTTTTTTCGTGAACGGCAAAATATTAAGAAGCATGGATTACGAAGAACTAAAAGCGGCGATCAACCGGGAACTGCAGGCCGCTCCGTAATCGTAATCCGTTAAATCGACAGAAAGAGGCGACACCGCCTTGAAGGGATGCCGCCTCTTGATCGTTCACTCTACTTGATGCCTGAAATGGTGTAGTTGTCGATAATGTATTTTTGAAAAATGATAAAAATGATGATGATCGGAACGACCATGAAGGCCGATCCGGCCATTTGCAGCGCATATTGGCTCTCGTTCTGTCCCTTCAGCAAAGAGAGGCCGACCGACAGGGTATACAGCTTCTCATCATTGGCAACGATGAGCGGCCACAGAAAGCTGTTCCAGCCCCCGATAAAAGTCAGAATGGCCTGCACTGCCAGAATCGGCGTCGAAATCGGAAGCACAATCTGCAGGAAGGTCCGGAACTCCCCGGCTCCATCCAGACGGGTCGCCTCAAGCAGCTCGTCCGGAATAGTGGTCATAAACTGGCGGAACAGAAAGATGGCAAACGCCCCCACCAGCCCCGGCAGTACGATGCCCGCCATCGAGTTGGTCAGGTTCAACTGGTTGAGGATCAGATATACAGGGATCATGGTCACCTGCCCTGGGATCATCATCGTAGCCAGCACCAGATAAAAGAGAACTCCTCTTCCTTTAAAATGGAACTTGGCAAAACCATATCCGGCCATCGCATTCAGGAACAGACCGATGAACGAGAAAAAAACAATGATCAGCGTATTTTTCAGATAAACCCCGAATGCCATGTCGTCAAACAGATTGCGGAAGTTCTCCAGCGTGAATTGCTGCGGCCAGAGCGTCGGCGGAATCTGCTTTACTTCTGCTTCCAGCTTGAATGAGGACAGGATCATCCATACAAAGGGGAGCAGCATCAGCAGCCCGCCAATAGTCAGGAGTATGCCGATCGTCCATTGAAACGCTTTTTCTCTGCTTTTGGTTTTGCCGCCGGACTGTTCGATTGCTATTTTCACAGAATCACCTCTCTCCATCAGGACTCCGCTTTGTTCTGCAGACGGAACTGGATCAATGTGATCGCGATGATCGCGAAGAACAGCACGAATGACCCCGCCGCCGCATAACCGAACTGGCTGAACTTGAATCCGTTGTTGTAAATAAACAGAGCTGCTGAGATCGTGCCGTCGAGCGGTCCGCCGTCGGTCATGACAAACGGCTCCTCGAAAAACTGCAGCCAGCCGATCATCGTGGTGATCGAGACAAAAAAGATCGCAAAGCGCAGCTGCGGCAGCGTTATATACCAGATTTGCTGCCAGCTATTCGCCCCGTCCAGTTGAGCCGCCTCATAATAGGATTTCGGAATCCCCTTGATCGCCGCGATGAAGATGATCATGTTCAGCCCTATCCCCCTCCATACCGCGAGAATGATCAGCGATATTTTGGCTGTCGTCGGCTCGGTCAGCCACGGAACCGTTCCCAGATTCCACTCCGAAAGCAGATAGTTGAACAGCCCAAGTGTAGGGTTGTACAGGTAGCTCCAAACGACTGCCACCGCGACCACGTTGGTTACGGACGGCAGATAATATACGACGCGGAATGCGCTGAACAGCCGAGATTCCCCCATATTAATCAGGATGGCCACGGCCAGTGAGAGCAGCAGCACAAGCGGTACGCCTATGACCACATAAAACAGCGTATTTAAAATTGCTTTATGGAAAGCAGGATCTGCCAAAACATTGATGTAGTTCTCCAGTCCAATGAACTGAATATTGCCGTAATCGACCAATCCTGACAGATCCATATCCGTGAAGCTTATGACAAGCGCGAGCAGAATCGGCACCAGCGAGAACACGGTAAGCAGTATTACCGAAGGGCCTATGAATAAATATGGCGCTAATTTCGAGCTCCCTTTCATACATTCACTTCCTTTGCTTAATCCGGATACTTCCCTACTTTTTCAAAATGCTCGCCGCCTGCTCGTTGAAGGCATCCAGTTCTGTCTGCGCGTCAGCCCCGCCGCGGTAAATGCGCTCAAAGCTCTTCAGATACTGCTGGGCGATCTCCTCCCATGCGGCAATCTGTGGCATAGGCTCGGCATGATCCAGCTGCTCACGGATAATTTTCAGGTTCGCGTCTTCCTGAAGACCGGGATCTTCCCATGCTTTCTTATTCGCCGGCAGCACACTCGCTAGCTCCATCCATTTCAATTGGGTCTCAGGCTTGCTCATGTAAGCCAAAAATCTGGCAGCTTCATCCTGACGCTCGCTGAACTGGAAGATCGCCAGATCGGAGCCGCCCAGCACGGAGGTATTGTTCTCTTTGGCCGGAAGCTGTGTGACCGCCCATTTGCCTTTCAGCTCGGGGGCCTGCTCTTCAATCTGCTTGATCATATACGGTCCGCTGATGAACATCGGAGCGATGCCTTCCCCCTTAAGTCCCTGCACCGAATCAATGCCAAGATCAGTTGCATTGGAGCCATTCTGGAAAAAGCTGTTCAAGTATTCGACGGCCTCCACAAATTCCGGCTGATTAAACAGCGGATTGCCCTGCTCATCCATAATCCTGGAGCCGTTTTGCCGTGCCAGCATAAAGGAAAGCGACTGCTCCTTCGGGTTGAACGAAATGCCATATTTGCCTTCACCGCGGGCAGCCAGCTTCTGCGCCGCATCGGACAGCTCTTCCCAGGTCTTCGGACCTTGAGGATAACCGACTTCCGCAAGAAGATCGGTGCGGTAGAACAAAATCTGCGCTTCCGTATACCACGGCACGGCAATCATCTTGTCCTCAAATTTGGTGGTGGAAACCGCCCCATCAAAGAAATTGTCCTCCGCGAGCTCGGGATACTGGCCGGCATACTTCGAAAGATCAAGCAGCGCGCCTGCGCTGGCAAACTCAGGAACCCAGGAGGTGCCCATCTGCACCACGTCCGGACCTGATTTCGAAGCAACCGCCGTCAGCAGCTTATCGTGGGCGTTATCCCATGGCAGAGCCTGTACCTCTACCTTGATGTCCGGATTTTCCTCTTCAAATTGTTTGACGATATCGGGCAGCGCCTGCGCTTCCGCGCCCATCCCCCACAGGGTGAGTGTCGTCTGCCCATCCTTCTCCGCTCCTGGCGACGTATCCCCGGATGAGCAGCCTGCGAGCGCCCCCATCATCAGCATGGAAGCGGCCAGTACGATCCCCAGTTTTCTTTTCCACATATCCATTCCTCCCGATTGTGCTTTGAAGTAATATGCCCGGAAATGCTTGTAACCCCTAATCCATGTACAGTCTATTGTGATGACTTTATAGAAACGTTTCGATTGTCATTATAAAGCAAAATGAAACCGTATTCAATAGGGTCCGAAAATATTATAATGCATGGGAAAATGATCGGATATACACATATATCAACCTATAAACGGTTAACTTTCGGCAATATAGCCACTCTTCTTTCGTTTGACTCCCTTTCCGGAAGCAGATATAATCCACTTAACCCCTTTATAGAAACGTTTCGAAAGCTTGTTTTCCGTCTATGCGAAGCCTAACAACAGGGACTGCCTGAAAGGAAGCTTGCGCTTAGTGAAATAAAGAAAGGAATGAGCTCATGACTACGTACACCGACTCCGGAACCCGCCTGCAGGCAGGCAATCTGTCCTTTGAATTTCTGAACAGCGGAGATATTTATCAAATTCGCTCCGGCGGTATGATGATCAACCAGCTGTTATCCAATGAGATTGACGGTTCTCTCAACAATTTGTATCTCCGTCTCCATAGAACTGACGGCATCCGCTCCTTCCCCCTGCTCGGTGTCCGCTCGTCCAGCCGGATGCGAAAGCACCGGAATCATATCGTGTGGGAAGGCTGTGCGGAAGATGTCGAATATAAAGTGATTTTCAGCCTGAGCAGCCGCAATGTCTGGTTCTGGGACGTTGAAATTGAAGGCAGCGGGGTGGACGCTGACCTGATTTATGGTCAGGATGTCGGTATAGCCGGCATAGGGGCCGTGCGCAGCAATGAGGCGTATTTGTCCCAGTACATTGATCATACCGTCTATCATGACGACATTCGGGGATATGCGGTATGCTCACGCCAGAACATGCCGCAGGAAGGGGCTTTCCCTTATTTGCAGCAAGGCTCCTTGACGGGAGCGGCCGCTTACTCCACGGACGGATTCCAGTTTTTCGGCCTATCGTATAAAAAAACGGATCTACCGGAAGCTCTGCTCAAGGATTCACTGGCGAATGAAGTCTATCAATATGAATTTGCCTATACGGCGCTTCAATCCAAGCATGTCTTCCTGAATGGAAAAGCGAGCTTTGTGTTCTATGGCTTGTACAGAGCTGACCACCCGGCAGCCGTGACGGCGCTCGAGTTCACAGACGTATTGGCCCAGGCCCGCGAAGAGGTGAGCGCTTCTCTCACCCTTACCGCTGCACTGCCTGCGGATATGTCCCAGGCACCAGCCCCGTCCGGAACAGGGCTTGCTGCAGGGGCGCCGTTGTCTGCGCTCCCGCTGAGCGAAGAGGAGATTAACGCCCTCTTCCCTAACCGCCGTGAAGAAGAGCGTGAAGGGGACGAGCTGCTCTCCTTTTTTACAGATACCTATGAGCATGTCGTTCTGCCAGCCAAAGAGCTGCGTGTTGAACGCCCTCACGGCCATATTCTGATGGGCGGGCACCTCGGCTCCAGGGAGGAAATCGTCACAACCACCTCCTACATGTACGGGATATTCAATTCCCAGCTTGTGGTGGGCAATACGAATTTCAATAAAATGATCACCCATGCCAGAAATCCGTTAAATGCACAAAAATCCTCCGGGCAGCGCATTTACGTTGAGATGGACGGCATTTACCGGCTGCTCTCCCTCCCCTCCCTGTTTGAGATCGGCTTTAATTACGTACGCTGGTATTACAAAATGGAAAAGGATACGCTGGTTATAACGAACAGTACGAATGTGGATTCCCCTGACGTACAACTGCATGTGAGCTCCATAAGCGGGCGTTCTTACCGTTTCCTGGTCACCCAGCAGATCTCCATGCATGTAAACGAATACGAACTTACGTTCCACATGGAACAATCCGGCGACAGCCTCGTCTTCCGATCCGGCCGGGCCGCGCTTAGTACGGAGGCCTACCCCGACCTGCAGTACAGCCTGCAAGTGCGGGGAACAGCCTTTGAAGCAGGTGATGAACGCATACTGAACAGCAGCGCAGTACCCGGCGGTGCATCCCTTGTTGCGCTTAAACTGAGCAGCACTCCCGAATGGACGCTCACCGTTCAAACCATGCTGTACGGCAAGCGAAAAGCCGCTGTCCCGACAGAGGATTGGGACACAGCTCGGGAAAATTACCGGCGCTGCCTGGGTTCGCTCATGAACGGCTTCAGGCTCCGGCAAAACGGACGCGAAACGGATCATCTATTCCGTTTTAATGCCCTTGCGTGGTGGTATACGCACAACATGCTCGTCCATTACACCGTTCCTCACGGCCTTGAACAGTATGGAGGAGCCGCCTGGGGAACACGGGACGTCTGCCAGGGGCCTGTGGAATACTTTTTGTCTACCCAGCATTTTGATGAGGTCCGCAGCATTCTACTGACGGTCTTCAGCCATCAGTACGAGGATACGGGAAATTGGCCGCAGTGGTTCATGTTCGACAACTATGCGAAAATCCAACAGGAAGAGAGCCACGGCGATATTATCGTATGGCCGCTCAAAGTGCTCGGGGATTATTTGACCGCAACTCGGGACTACAGTATTCTGGAGGAAAATGTGCCCTACACGGACCGGCATAGCTTCGAATTTACCCAGGAGACAGCTCCTGTACTGGAGCATGCACTGAAAGAAATCCAATATATCCGTGAACACTTCCTTCATGATACACACCTGTCCGCCTACGGGGACGGGGATTGGGATGATACGCTGCAGCCCGCCAATGCACAGCTCAAGCAGTATATGGCCAGCAGTTGGACGGTGGCCCTGACCTATCAGGCGGTCAGCCGTTTCGCCGCGGTGCTGGACGATTCCCCGTCAGCCGGAGCTGCAGCCCCGCTGCACGAAATAGCGGAGGGCATTCGCCGCGATTTTGAGCGCTACATGCTCGGCTCGGACGTAATCCCCGGCTTCGTCTATCTTGAAGATCCGGACAGCCCCAAGCTGATGCTGCATCCTACCGACTCGGAGACCGGCATTACCTGCCGCCTGCTGCCGATGACGCGCAGCATGATCAGCGAGCTGCTGACCAGAGAGCAGGCGCTCGCGCACGAAGCGCTGATCCGCGAGCAGCTGCTGTGTCCGGACGGCGTCCGCCTCATGAACCGCCCGGCATTCTATACCGGCGGCGTCAGCACGCATTTCAAGCGGGCGGAGCAGGCCGCCAATTTCGGACGGGAAGTCGGGCTGCAGTACGTCCATGCCCACATCCGCTACGTGGAAGCGATGGCCAAGCTGGGCCGGGCACAGGAGGCGTGGCACGGGCTCAGCGTCATCAACCCGGTGGGCATCCGGCACACGGTTCCGCATGCGGAACTGCGGCAAAGCAACGCGTACTTCAGCAGCTCGGACGGCAAATTCCGGACCCGTTATGAAGCGCAGGACCGCTTCGCAGAGCTGAAAGACGGCTCCGTTCCGGTTAAGGGCGGTTGGCGGATTTATTCCAGCGGTCCCGGCATCTATATGAACCAGCTGATCGCGGGCTGCCTGGGCATCCGCCAGTGCGAAGGCGATCTCGTCATCGATCCGGTGCTGCCCGCCGGGCTGAACGGATTGGAGTTCCAATTTGCCTATGCGGGAACACCGGTCACCTTCATATACCATCTGCAAGGCGGGGAACGCTCGGTGACTCTGAACGGCAGCTCCCTGGAATGGACGCCGGAAGGCAACCGTTACCGCGAAGGCGGCATGAGGATTACGCGGAAGCAGTTTGACAAAGGCCTCCTGGCAGATGGCAACCGGATCGAAATCACGCTGTAATCAACATCCGGAGGATTGGCTGAGGATGGCGATCTCTTCACGATCGCCATTTCCTTTTTGGAAATAGAGGAGGAACACCCATGGTCAGTATTAAAGATATTGCCCGGAAGGCAGGCGTCTCCATTTCGACCGTCTCTTATGCCCTGAACGGCAGTGACAAGGTGACGCCGGAAACATGCGCCAGAATTCTGGCAATCGCCAAAGAAATGAATTATGTGCCCAATGCGGCCGCACGCAACCTGAAGAAAAGGGAAACCCGCATCATCGGTGTATTTCTGACCGATTTCAGCGGTGACGTATACGGTGATTTATTGTACGGCATCAAGGAGATTCTAAACCGAAAGGGATACGATCTGATCGTGTGCAGCGGCAAGCAGTCGCACCGCATGCTGCCCGAGCGCATGATTGACGGAGCGATCGTGCTGGATCAGACGTTCTCCAGTGAGGAGCTGCTGCAGTATGCCGAACGCGGGCATAAGATCGTCGTCCTCGACCGGGAGCTGAACCACCCGAATGTGAACCAGGTGCTGCTTGACAACAAAGCGGGCGCCACGCTCGCCGTG
>NZ_JBJURI010000006.1:0-177411 GCF_046098255.1 Paenibacillus jiangxiensis | reverse complement strand
TTCTACGCCGTTACAGGCCCCGAGGGCTCCTACGATTCCTGGCAGCGGATGCAGGCGGTCAGACAGACCGTTGAGCGCAGCGGGATAGCGGAGTTCATCGAAATCCAGGGCAACTTCGAGAAATCGGGCGGCGAGCAGGCCGCCGAGCGGGTGCTCTCGGAATTCAAAGGAACGGCAGCCGTATTCTGCCTCAACGACGAAATGGCCGTCGGGTTCTACAACAGAATGGCCGGCACGGAGCTTGAAATCGGCCGCGATATTCATGTGATCGGATTCGATAATATCGAACTGGCCCATTACCTGCAGCCGCGCCTCTCCACCATAGATTACTCGAAACGGAAATGGGGCGCGGTAGCCGCCGGGCAGCTGCTCGATATACTGGCAGGGCAGCCGGTGGAGCATGAACGAATTTATGTCACACTGGTCAAGGGGGATTCTGCAAGAAAGGTACAGCCATAAAGACATTCAGCAAACGTTCAGCGGAGTTTAAGACTGGGCTCATTTTCCTGCCTTATGATAGGTCCTGTACCACAAAACAAAACGGGAAGGTGGCGATCAGACAGCATGAATAACGTTTCAAAATCGAACAGCAGGAATACAAAAAAAGCTATTCTGGCAGGAAGCATGGCGCTGGCCGTACTTACAGGGGCCGGCATCTGGTTTACTCAACCGGCGCAGGCGGCTGACGCGACAGCAGCAGTTCAGGACAAATCGGCTGATCAAGGAGGCCCGGGAGCGGGCGGACATGGTCCAAGAGGAGGCTTCGGTTCGGACGAGCTGCAGACTCAGCTTCAGGAGTGGCTGTCCCTGGATGCGGACACACTCAAGTCTGAGCTGAAAGAAAAGACGCTGGCGGAAATTGCAGAGGAGCAAGGTGTTTCCACCGAAGACCTGAAGTCCAAGCTGGAAGCATGGCTGGAGGAGAATATACCGGCGAATCGACCAGCCAAAGAAAGTTCTGACAATAGCAGCACTGATAGCGGCACTGATTCACAGACTGCCAAGACCCCCGACTTTGCGGACATGGCTGCCAAAATGCTGGAAGGTAAAGGCTTCGGCATGGGACATGACCGTGGCGGCATGATGGGCGGCGGCATGTTCGGAGACAGCGAAGAGCTTGCCGATCTGCTCGGTCTGACCACCGACGAGCTGAAGGCGGCCATCAAAGAAGGGTCCTCTTTGGCCGACATCGCGGAAGAGCAGAATGTAGACGTGGATGATGTCATTAACCTGCTGGTATCCTCCATGACCGAGAAGCTGGAAGCACAGCTTGCAGAAGGAAAGCTGACAGACGAGCAGTATGAAGCACGAAAGACTGAGCTGGAAAACCGGGTTACCCGGATGGTGAATGGCGAGCACCCTGAGAAGCCTGCAAAAGCAGAAGAACAGTCCGAGTAACAAGCATAGCAACACGAGCGGCTATAGCAGCGCGTATTTTCACTCTTCTCACAACTCCCTCTAAAAAATAAAGGAAGCTGTTTCGCAAGCAGGAGCGGGCTGCGAAACAGCTTCTTTGTTATGGTTATAGAATTTTTAAGTTCAGCGGAGCTGAACAATTCTATAACCTCAAGAAAAACTTCCGCTAAACGCAGTCTGGCTTCTTTGAATATACAGCGATAGATGTTTTTCTTATTTCAATAAAATTCGCTTGAATGTACTGAAAGAATCCGCTTCGCACAACCGGACCATTAGAGCGGAGTCATGCACAATCTCCTGGATCAGCAGCAAGAGATCTCTTGCCTCGCTGCTCTTGGCCTGGGCAATCACGAAGACGACCTTGACAGGAACCCCTTCCCAATCGATCTGTTTCTTCAAAATACCCACGCCAACCTTCGTAACGGCCGAGCACAGTTTTACGGGATGAACCAAAGCAATGAAGTTGCCGAATGCCGTACTGCCCAAATTCTCGCGGATCAGGCACAGCTCCTCAAAATCAGGAGGCGTGATACCTGTTCTGCCAATCCTGCCGCACATCTGATGGATGGCTTCCTGCTTGGACGCTGCCATGAGCTCTCCGACAAATAAATCATCCGAAAAATAACGGTCGATCAGCTGTTCCTTTTCTCTCCGTTTCTCGTACACCAGCAGTTTGTTTTTATCCTCCTCCGTAAAAAAAGGACTGATCACCTCGACCGGAATGCCTTCAAACGTGGCCGGAATGGTAGAGAACACGATATCGGGCTCAAACTTCAGCACCTCTTCTTTATTGAACAGCGAAAAAGCTTTCACAACATGTGCGTTCGGAAAAGAATGCTCAATTTTGAATTTCAGCAGCTCTGCAGTTCCTTGTCCCGTTGTACACACAATGGCAATCCGGTTGAAATGAACCCGGACTTCTTTCACATCCCGCTCCAGAGCCAGTCCGATATGCATCGTCAAATAAGCAATATCATCATCGATTAACTGCTTGTGATAGATCCGGTGAATCTCCTCGCCAAGCAGCACAGCCAGATTAAAAGCAAACGGAAACTGCTGCTTGATTTCTTTGAGGATTGGATTTTTCAGGTGAACATCATTGCGCAGACGGCCAATCAAGGGCTCCAGATGAAATTCCAGTCCGGTTCTGAGCCGATGATCATTCCATAATGAAATATCATACATGTGCTCGATTCTTTGCAGAAAGGCATCGATAATCATGTAAATCTTGACTTGGGTGTCCCGTAGATCCTCCTGCTTGATCGCAGCAACCTGCCCGATCAGGCAGGTATACAGGTAAGCTTTCTCCACCTCCGGCAAGGTCAGCTTCATTTCGCGCTCCAGCCCCCCGAATATAGCCTGGGTCAGACCAAAGTCTGGGCTGCTTTCATTTTCATAGCCATCATTCCGTTCCAATTGAACGATATGGCCCTGCGAAATCCGTTTCAGCATAATCTTGAGATGGTAGATCAGACTCTGCAGCATAATATCGGAGCATTGGATACGGTGAATCTGAAATTGGCTGACGATAAGGCTTTCAACAGCCTTGAATTCCTTCTCCGCCGCGTATTGCCCCTCATCCAGAACCGCCGCAATAGCAAGCCTCTTCCCAAGCTCCTCACCCACAATTTTCATGCCGTAATGAGGCCTGGATTCCAGTTTAAGCCCGAAAGGCCGGATCCGCTCCTTGAGTTCGGCCATAATGCAATTCAGCTTGCTTTTGCTGATAAAGAGAAGCTCGCACATTCTGTCCATGGTGACATAATCCTTGGAATCGATCATGAAGCCAAATACCTGGTCTTCCATAGCTTTGCCGGACGTTCCTGCCTGCTCACCGACAACCTGGCTGATCTCCACGATGCCGCCGCCCTCCAGAACATATCCCTTACCGCGCTTCAATACAATCTTCGCCTGACGGTCGGACAAAAGCTCTTCATTTATTCTTCGAACCATGCTGCGCAATGTTTTATCACTGACATCCAACGCGAGCGTAATCTGCTTAACCGGGAGAGGCTGCACCTGCTTCAGAAATAAGTTCAGCAAGCTTTTTTCTTTTGATGTTAGGTTCACCTGCATCATCCCTCAGTTTTGATTCATGTCCGCTTATCATACCGGTGAGGAACCACACCCCCTGTTTCAAAGAAATGACGCAGCATTCTTTCCTTGAATGCCGAAATCATCGGGGCATATTCCTGCCTGTCGATCAGGTTACTGCGTTCATAGGAGTCCTGTTCCATATCGTAAAATTCATCTTTTTCATACAGCCTGTACACATATTTATACCTTGAGTCCCGAATCATCATCGCCTTGGTATGCTGGGGCATTTTCTCCTGTTCCACCGTTCTGGCCCAATACTCATTGCTTGGCGCATGCCCCGCGTCCTTGCAATGGTCCTCACCCTCCAGCCGGCCTCCTTCAGCAAACACCACATCACGGAAGATATCCTCACCCTCTAAAACAGGACGCAGGGATTTGCCGAAGTGAGTATAATCAGGGGTAATGTCCAGCAGATCCAGCAGCGTGGCCTGAATGTCAATCAATTCTGTCATCGCCCCGGTCACACGCGGCTTGGCATTCATTCCGGCCGAAAGCTTCATGATCAGGGGAACGCGGGTCAGCGTATCTTCAAACGTATTCTGGTTCTTCTCGGCAATCTCGTAATCCCCTGTATAATCACCATGGTCACTGAAAAAGATGACGAGCGTATCCTCGTACACCCCTTTTTCCTTAAGCGTCTCCATGAGGTGCCCGATATAGGCATCCAGTTCCGTCCCCATGGCATAATACACCCGTTTCATTTCCATAAGCTGCTCGTCGGACCATTCGTAGAGCTTCTGGTTATTACGGATGCCGCGCAGAATCGAAGGCTTTCCTTCCCATTCCTCTTCTGTCAGACGAACCGGACGGGGCACCTTGCCGGCGTCAATCCGGTCATACCATTCCTGTGCCACCTGATATGGAGGATGCGGCAAAGCCAGCGCCAAATAAACACAAAAGGGTTCTTCCTCGTCATAACCTGTGATAAACTCCATGGCCTGCTTCATTTGCGTCCAATCTATTCTCTCCCCTGCATCCTTGACGCCGCGAAAATGGGAGTAATCATAAACGGGAGTACCGGAGGGCTCGTTCTTTTGCTCCGCAAGCTGCTGCTCCTTCCGCTCCCTCATTTTCTTAAAGAACAATCTGTACTGATCATCCCGGGTCGAGCAATAATCGCTCACATCCACGTCCGCCCGCAAAAAGTCATTACGTCCGCCCCAATATACATGATAGCCGTCCTTTTTCAGTGTCCGCAAAATGTTGGCATCCTCCGGCCCCATCAAATGATGCATCGTCCGGAATCCCCTGGTGTGCGGATACCAGCCGGATAGGAAAGAGCTGCGGCTGGGCACGCAAACCGGAAGCTGGCAGTACGCATTGGTGAAGCTTATTCCCTCTTGCGCAAGCTCGTCCAGATTGGGGGTCACGGCGCCTTCACAGCCTGCATACCCGATCGAATCAGCTCTCCACTGATCGGCCACGATCATGACAATGTTTGGCTTTTTGCTCATATTAGGCCTTCCCCAATTCCATAGCCCGGGCCAGTACCTTGGTTCCATTGGACAACGCATAATCACGGCTGTCGATGACCTCACAGGGCTTGCCCTTGGCGTCACAAATTTTCTGCACCGCACGCAGCTTATGGCGGATCTGCGGTCCGAGAAATACGACATCAAAGTCATCGATATAGCTTTCCAGTTGATCAACAGGATGCGCTTCCACCTTCCAGTCCGCTCTTTCGGGACCAAAGGAATCACGAATACTTTTTTCCAGAATACTTGTCGATATTCCACCAACACATACAAGCAGGATATTCATCACAGCACCTCCACTAATTTTTCGACCATATCCCGTATCGTCATCGTTGTCATTAAATGATCCTGGGCATGAACCAGCAGTACGGACATCTCTACCTTGCGGCCCCCGGACTCGGAGATCATCAAGGCGGTCTGGCTGCGATGCGCCTGACGGAGTGCTGTATTGGCTTCGCTCAGCAGCTCCCGGATTTTCTTGTCGTCCCGCGGCTTCAGGTAATCCATAGCTTCAAGAAGCAGTCCTCTTGCCTGTCCGCTTGCGGAAATGATCTCCATACAGATTTGCTCCGGATTCAGTTCATTCTCCACATTCATATCCATCATCCTTTTTTCTAATTTAGGAATCTCCCATATCCTCTAGACAGTGGCTGCTGCTGCCTGCTCCGCCTTGAGCTGCTCTTCTTCGGCCTTTTCCTCGGCGATCAGCTTGCTTTCCATACGTTTGAAGAACGGATAATATATGGCCAGGTCAACCAGAATGATAAAGATGGCCACCACTCCCGCCTTTAAGGAAGCCGATGCCGCGATCGCGATCAGAATAACGGGAGTCTGGGCAGGCACATTCAGAATCGGTGCGCTCAGAAGCTCAAACCAGTGAAAAGCCGCATAGGTAATCACTGTATTGACGGCAGGAACCATCAGGAACGGGATAAACAAATTGCTGTTAAACGGGATCGGCGTACCAAACATCGTCGGCTCGCTTATGTTGAATACCGATGGAAGAATACCGATTTTCCCTACCTGACGCAGTCCCTTCGATTTACTCCGGCTGTTCAGAAGAGCCAGAGCGAATACGCCGGCGCCGCCAATGGCAATGAAGCCGAAGTGTACCGGGGTCGTAAACACCTTGTCGTAGGGAAGTCCTGCGGAATAGTTATTCAGATTGGATACAATATTGTGAATTTCAATAGGCAGAATGATCGGCATCACGATACTGCCCCCATGAATACCCAGAAACCAGAAAAAATTAATCAATATCATGAAAAATCCAACCATGTAAACGTTGTCAAAATTGTTGACGAGCGGCCCCATCAGGCTCGTGATCAGTTGAGGCAAGCGGGCATCGAACAACGCAAGCAATCCTTTATCGATCATGATAAAAGCAACGACCGATGCAACCCCCGGAAGAATGGCATTAAATGAAGTCTGCACATAAGCCGGAACAGAAGGCGGAAAACGAAAGCCTATATTTTTCGTTTGGAACAGACGAATAATCTCTACCGTTACAATGGTGATTACAATTCCCGAGAAGACACCTGCCGATCCAAAGGAAGACATGGCCACTTGAAGTGTCGGCGCATCGTTCACCATGACGGTCTGAGGCTGTCCGACAATCATAAAGTAAATCATCGCACTAATGATAACGGCGCTTATCTCATTCAGCTTGTAATGACGGGCAAGATTGAAGGTCGCCGCCAGCGTAAAGGCAAAACCGATAATGCCTGTCGAAATTTCATTGATCCCGCGAATCCATAAATTCTGCTCCCCCCATGTAGCCCATCCTTGCAGGATCGACGGGAACAAGCCCGAGGACTTCATAATGACCTCCGGTACGGGAGGTTTGCCGATGAGAACGGCCAGCGCGCCTACAATCGTCAATGTGAGTGTCGCCAAAATCCCGGTCATAATGGAACGCAAATAACGATTATTGGAAGCCCACTCGGCTAAAGGTCCCGTTACTCTCTCTATGGACCCCATCACTCTGTCAAACATTAGCTTTGACCTCCTTTGTTTAACGTATAACTGAATTATAGTTGAAATGATAGCGCATTCAATTTCAGTTTTTTCCGAATAAAACGGAAAAAAGCGGAGGAATACGTCCTCTCCTGCATCAGCATCAATCAACGGTTCTGTCTGTAACATCAATCACTGCACAAACAGGCCTACTTTACTAAAATGTGTTGATCTTATGATGAGAAGGAGCTGACCCTCGTGAATCTTGAATCCGCTTCCCTCCCCCGTGCTCCCCGGTCTCTGATGTGGAAGACGGTCTCCGAAGACTGCAACCTGGCCTGCGATTACTGTTATTACAGTACTTGCAAGGGCACGCCAGGGCGCAAAATCCGGACGATTGACCGCGATTTGCTGGAAACGGTTATCCGCCAGATGATGGAGGCAGGCGCAGGCGGGGTATCCTTTGTGTGGCAGGGAGGAGAGCCTCTATTGGCAGGGCTGTCATTCTTTGAGCAGGTAGTCTCCTTTCAGGCCCGGTATGCCCTTCCGAACACCGTCATCAGCAATGCTGTGCAAACGAACGGAACGCTCGTGGACAAAGCGTGGGCCGCTTTTTTCAAGCGCTATTCATTTTTGCTCGGTGTCAGTGTGGACGGGCCCAGGACTATTCATGACAAGCGCCGCATAACCGGCTCCGGAGCAGGCTCTTACAACAGAGTGATGACCGGAATTGAGGAACTGGGGCAAGCCAGCGTTCCATATAATATTCTAACTGTGCTGCATGAGGATAATATTGAAAGGCCAGGGGAAATCATGAGTTGGATGACGGAGAACGATTTTTCTCATATTCAGTTTATCCCATGTATGGATTTTCGCTCACAGGATGCCGCCACGGAAGGAAGATACCTGATCTCCCCCCGGCAGTACGGCCATTTCTTATGCGAAGTTTTTGATATTTGGTACGGGGACGGTGATCCCACGCTGTCGATCCGTTTTTTCGATAATTGGCTGCACAAGCTTGTCGGTCTTGAACCGGAGTTATGCACGCACAGGAGCACCTGCTCTTCCATGCTCGTGCTGGAGCAGAACGGGGATGCCTATCCCTGCGACTTCTATCTGGACGCTGAGCACAGGTTAGGAAATATGCGGACCGACACTCTTCAGCAATTGATGACCCGGGAGAAATGGGGCAGCTTTATTCAAGCCAAGAGCCGGGTGAGCGACCGATGCCTACAGTGCCGTTTCCTTCATTATTGCCAGGGCGGATGCCCCCGCAATCGGGTCGGATCGGAAAGCGCGCATGTAGCAGGAGTAGATTATTTCTGTGAAAGCTATTCCCTTGTGTATTCCTACGGTGAAGAGCGGATGCGCAAGCTGGCTACGAAGGTGCTCAGGCGGGAAGGAGTCAAGCGCCCGCCGCGAAACGCGCCTTGCCTGTGCGGCAGCGGAAAAAAATCCAAAGTGTGCTGCGGAGTTTAGCAACAAACCGCAAAACAAACTTGCGTGCCTCCGCCGAGGATAAAAGGCAAGGATGAACTGATATTCGCAGCAGGCTTTATCTCCTGACATTGGCATAGACAACGAACTCCGTCTAAAATAGAGAGAAATAAGATACGCTACAGGAGATGGATTGCGATGCGGTCGAACGTAATTGAGTATATGCCTCAAATCCTATCGCTTTTTCCCTGCTTGTCCGAGATCAGCGAAGCGGATTGGCGCCAGGAAGGAATCGGGGTTTTGGAGCTGAAACCCCATCTCGTAATCCATGAAGGGCATTTTTTGGAGCATGCGGTAGTGACTCACGAGCAAATCGTTCAATCCGTGGTCAACGTTATCAACAGCAACAAGCTGGACAACATCGTGCTTGTCGGCCACAGCTTCGGCGGGACTGTGATTCAGAAGGTCGCAGAGCAAATTCCGGACCGTATCCACCGACTCGTATTTTTTGACGCCTTCGTTCCGCTTGACGGTCAAAGCCTGGTCGATCAGGCTCCCCCTGCTTTGCAGACGGCCTTCGAGCAATTGAAGGAGGCGTCGGGCAACAACACATCCCACACAATCGGGGCATCTCGGCCAATTCCGCCTGATTACGGGGGACGGAGACCATATGACGACAGCTTACGCTAACCCGCAATATTTGGAAGAAAAGCTGTATGAAGCAGCAAGGGATTGATCAGGTGATTGGAAAAAAAGCGGTCGAGAACAGGAGCACACTTCCCCCTGTGCTCGACCTTTTTGTATTCGTACCCTCGTGTACGTAAAACAACCACCCTATACCATGACTCGGCATTCAGAGCGATATGTATTTTTGCAAGCTATTTGAAATCAGCACAGAAAAATACATAAATTACCTCGCCACCCCGCTCAAAATCTGATAAGATAATCATGTTTTTACTGTCAAGTTAACGGGGGTTATTCAATTGAGCTACAATATCGTTAGAAAAAGTCAACTGGATACCAGAGAGCTGATGCTGCTGGAGTCCGAAGTCAAAGCCCAGGGAAAAAATATGGTCGTCGCATACGTGCTGTGGTACTTCCTCGGCGTTTTCGGGGCTCATCGGTTTTACATGAAAAGAACCGGCAGCGCCGTCGCGCAACTGATCCTTTCAATCACCATGGTCGGACTGATTATTACCTCGATCTGGTGGATTGTGGATGCGTTCCTTATCCACACATGGGTTAAAGAGCACAACGAAAGAGTGGAAGACCGGCTGATCCATGAAATTACGTCTAGAAGATCCTTTGATAACTATAACAATTATAACAATCATGATAACCATGTGGTATTCTAATGAAGCTGACCAAAGACCAGTTAACCGTCAATGAGATGCTGATTTTAAATTCGGCCATGCGGGATACGGAAAAGTCCCTTGCACTCGCCTACCTCATGCTGATCGGAGGGCATTTGGGCGTACACCGTTTTTATCTGAAAAGAGTTGCCACAGCTGTTGTTCAGCTTGTCCTGTTTATTCTGGCATTTATCTTTTATATAGCGTTCTCCATTACATTGGAAGTGGAAGGCGGAGCGTTCATGATGCTGTCAGGGATTCTGCTGGTGCTGTTCGGCGGGACGCTGACGGTGTGGGTCATCGTCGACCTGTTCCTGATGCCCCGAATGGTGCGTGAGTGGAACCAGCGGGCGGAAGAGGATATTATGGCTCAACTTTATCAGCTGCGTTTAACGAATAAACATCAAGGAATAGAAGTGTAAAAAACTGTCCGTCTGAGGAAACTCGGGCGCACAGTTTTTTTACTGTCTGCGGGGCCTTTCTTCGACATATGTATCATAGGGAAAGTGACTTTTAATAGCGGAAGGGCTGAACTGTATGAGACATTATATCGATGTAGAGCCGAACGTTAAGGTATTTGTTGAAGATATAGGGGCGGGGCAGCCTGTGCTGATGCTGCATGGCTGGCCGCTGAACCACCGTATGTATGAATATCAGAGCTCCCTGCTGCCGGCTTACGGGTTTCGCTGCATTATGCCGGATATGCGGGGATTCGGGCAGTCCGACCACCCGTGGCATGGCTACCATTACGACCGTCTGGCTGATGATGTCTTTGCCGTCATCCGTGCACTCGGACTGCAAGGCGTCAGACTGGTCGGCTTTTCCATAGGAGGAGCCATTGCAATCAGATACATGAGCCGCCATCAGGGATACGGTGTGTCCCAGCTCATTCTGCTGGATGCTGCCGCTCCTTCCCTGACTCAGAGACCCGACTTTCCTTATGGCCTGCCCGCCTCCGACGTTACCAAGCTGATAGAGCAGACCTATCGCGACCGGCCGCAGATGCTGCATGATTTCGGTGAGCTCTTCTTCGCCAGCAAGATCAGCCCCTACTTCAGGGATTGGACACAAAACCTCGGACTGCAGGCTTCTCTGCACGGCACCGCTGCGGCTGCCCGCACCTTCAGGGATGAAAACCTGCGCCCTGACCTTGCGCGCATTCATGCACCAACCTGGATTTTGCACGGCGAGCTTGATCAAATCGCGCTGTATCCGCTGGCGCTCCAAATGCAGCAGGGCATTCGCGGGTCGCGTCTGATCCGCTTCGCCCATAGCGGCCATGCGGTCTTTTATGACGAGTTGGAGCTGTTCAATCGTACGCTGCTGCATATTCTGCAGCATCCCCAATCCTCTTGATCCTCTTTACCGCATATGGAAAAGACACCGGCCAAGGCCGGTGTCTTAAATAAATTGATAATAGCTGTAATCTTAACTGTTCTTGGCTGGCGGGAAGGCGGTGTTGACAAGCACGACTAGCTTTTTCTCGCTTTTCTCCATCACGGAACCGCATAGAGAACAGGTTGGCTGGGCAGAGAATGCAAAATTATCTCTCATCCATCCCTTACACGTATCACTGGTGCAAGACCAAATTACAGTGATCTCCTCCGGAGTCTCTTCCATTGGTTTTTTGCGCGAATTGTACATGAAAGTCCCCTCTTTTCCCATGAATTGTTGTAAAGCGATTTAAAGATATCTGTCCCTCCCCCAGAAAAGAAAAGCCCCAAACAAGAGTTCGGGGCAGCAGGGCAGAATTACAGTTTTACAACGTTCTCAGCTTGTGGTCCGCGGTTTCCTTCAACAACGTTGAACTCAACACGTTGGCCTTCGTCCAATGTTTTGAAACCGTCGCCTTGGATTGCGCTGAAGTGTACGAATACATCGTTACCGCCTTCAACCTCAATAAAACCAAAGCCTTTCTCTGCGTTAAACCACTTAACTGTTCCTGTTTGCATGTGGAAATACCTCCAAGTAAATATTTATATGACCTCTTATTTTTCTTCAAAAATAAAAATTCACATATTGTACAAGGTTACCCTTAACCCAAGACAACAACCCTCTACAATATGCGAATGCAGGTCCGTCGTATTCCAATAATTACATTATAGCACACTTAGAATACAATTACCAGCTAGCGAAAAATAACAATTTCTCCTATGTATTCGATCAACGGAGATGCTTACGTAACGCTGCTTTTTCCCTGTATCGCCATCGTGTCTGGTTATTATCAAGTTTTTAGGGGACACTTGCCTATCTTATTTATTTCCTGCTTTCCCGTTTCTATACCCCCTTCTGAAAAAATGTTCTGCATTTTTTTGAACCTTTACATTCTCCGGTCAACATGTATATAGTATATGCAGTTATAATCGAATAGAGACTTGTTCAATCACTAGGGGAGCCTGCCGGGCTGAGACGAAGCTGTACGCTTCGGACCCTTTGCACCTGATCTGGATCATACCAGCGGAGGAAAGTGAGACGAAACGTCCAGCGGCATCAATCGGCCTGTATTGATTATTTTTTGTGGACCCGTCCGTTTCCTCCGGAAATGGACGGGTCTTTTGCGTGTAAAAGGAGCCGTACAGCGGAGAAATCAAACATTAATTTATTGAGGGAGGAATAAGATATGCAATTCCTGACTAAAGTAAGGGAACAAAATCCGCTCATTCACAACATCACTAATATGGTGGTCACGAATTTTACTGCCAATGGACTGCTGGCGTTGGGAGCTTCGCCGTTTATGGCGGATTCGCACGAGGAGATGGCCGATATCGCCGCAATGGCAGGTGCCGTCTCGCTGAACATCGGCACGTTGAACCCCCATTCCATCAAGGCGATGACCCTTGCCGGGCAAGCTGCCAATACCCATGGGATCCCGGTCGTGCTGGACCCGGTCGGTGCGGGAGCTACTCCATTTCGCTCGGTTACGACTCATCAGCTGGTTGCTGATGTACGCATTACGGCGCTGCGCGGCAATGCCGCTGAAGTCGCCAATGTCGCCGGCGAGTATTGGGAGGTTAAAGGTGTTGACGCTGGTCAAGGCTCGGGGGATGTGCTTGAGCTCACTCGGAAAGCCGCCCACAAGCTGGATTGTATCGTCATTGCTACCGGAAAGGAAGACATCGTCACCGATGGGGCCACGACCTATCTCATTGCCAATGGACATCCGCTCCTCACCAAGGTGACCGGAGCCGGTTGCCTGCTCAGCTCGGTCGTAGCGGCATTCCTGGCTGTGGCTGGCGAGCGGCGGCTGGAAGCGGCGGCCGAGGCGGTTTCCTTCTATGGTGTCGCTGCGGAACTTGCAGCAGCACGCACGGAAGCCCAGGGACCGGGCAGCTTTCAGATCGAGTTTCTGAATCAGCTGTCCCTCGTGGATGAAGAAAGCCTAAGGCGGCTATCCTCCATCACCTTGGTGCCGGAAAGCTTAGGGTAAGCGATATGACGACAGCGAAAGCACTAACCATTGCCGGCTCCGACAGCGGTGGCGGCGCAGGCATTCAGGCGGATCTCAAAACCTTCCAGGAGCTTGGCGTCTACGGCATGTCCGCGCTCACGGCAGCTACCGCGCAGAATACATTGGGTGTGCAGGGAGTCTTCCCGCTCACGCCGGAAGCGGTCGCCCGCCAGCTTGATTCAATTGGCGAAGACCTGACGCCCGATGCTGTAAAGATCGGCATGCTGTTCAGCGCGGATATCATTGAGGCGACGGCGGATAGAATCGCCCATTACGGATGGGGCAATCTCGTCATCGATCCCGTTATGGTCGCCAAGGGCGGTGCGCCTTTGCTGCAGGCCGACGCTGCTGCCACCCTGATCCGCGACCTGCTACCGCATGCGCTGATCATTACCCCGAACCTGCCCGAGGCGGAAATGCTCACAGGCATGAAGCTGTACAAAGCCGAAGACATCAGGGAAGCGGCACGGCGCATCCACGACATGGGACCGGATATGGTCATCATGAAGGGCGGCCATGCCGGAGGGGAGATAGCCAGGGATCTTCTGTATGACGGCACGGTATTTACGGTGTTTGAAAGTCCGCGGATTCATACAGAGGCGACACATGGTACGGGATGCACGTATTCCGCAGCGATTACGGCCGGTCTCGCCCGGGGGCTTTCTGTGCCTGAAGCGGTGCGGGTGGCCAAGGATTTCATTCAGGCTGCGATTGAGGACAGCCTCGGCATCGGATCAGGCCATGGACCGACAAACCATTTTGCCTATCGGCAAAGACGTTCACAGAACGGTGGTGTGCTGAATTGAACGGCTCCTTTAACGAACGCATCGATCCGGGCAGACTGCGCCGGCAGCTTGCCGTGTATTTCATTATGGGCAGTGTCAACTGTGCCGGCAGGAATCCTGTGACGGTTCTTCGTAAAGCAATCGCAGGTGGCGTCACCATGTTCCAATTCAGGGAAAAGGGACCCGGCGCTCTAACCGGGCAGGCGGCTTACGAGCTGGCGCGGGAGCTCCAAGCGGTCTGCAGGGAAGCCGGCGTGCCCTTCATCGTCAATGACGATGTGGACATGGCGGCTGCGCTCGGAGCCGACGGTATACACGTCGGACAAGAGGATGCGCCAGCCGCTATGCTGCGCAGCAGGCTAGGGCACAGCACCATTGTCGGAGTGTCCGCACACACGGTGGAAGAAGCCGAGCGCGCTATCTCCGACGGGGCAGATTACCTCGGCGTTGGTCCCATGTATCCGACACAGTCCAAAAGCGATGCCCGTCCCGTACAGGGCCCGCACCTCATTCAGGGGCTGCGCAGCCACGGCATCGCCATTCCGCTCGTCGGCATCGGCGGAATCATACCCGAGAAGGCTTCGCCTGTTCTTGCCGCCGGAGCAGACGGAGTATCCGTCATTTCAGCGATTTCACAAGCCAATGAGCCAGGACGGGCGGCGGCAGCCTTTGCTGCCCTGTACGGCAAGATCTCCTAGAAAGCAGATGATGGAGCAGCAAAAGGGGCTGCCCTAAGCCGCCACACTCTCTCTGGGCTGAAGCAGCCCCGTTACACAGCTTGCTTTTTCACTGAACTCTTTTTGCGAACAGAAAACGTCCCTTCCAGTAATCGTCAAAGTCGGTAACCGTCACGCCAGGGTCCCCGTAGGTGTGCAGAATTTTGTTATTTCCCGCGTAGATGCCTACATGACCGACGGTACGGTTCGTTTCATATCGTCCCGGCGTATAAAAAAACATCAAATCCCCTTGCTGCAAATCCTGCTGCGCCACCGTTGTGCCCACCTCGGATTGCGAGATAGACGTTCTGGGAAGCTCTACATTGAAGTGATTGAACACATACTGTACAAAAGAAGAACAGTCAAAAGTATGATGCTCTGCATAACCCGGAGCACCGAATTCGTAGGGAGTGCCTGAGAATTTTTCACCATAACTAATGAGCTGAGTCCGGTCGGTCGCAGTCAAGGCAAGGTCTTTGAGGGAACCATCCCCCGAAGCCTTTGTTTCCTGCCCGCCGGGATTGTCCGGCGGGTAAATCCGCACCTGTGAGCGCCCCTGATCCCATTGCACGTTTGTGCCGAGCAGTTGGGATAAAGACTCGCTTGTCATGTAAGGTCTGCCGCCAATTTGTTTAGGCGCTTCAGGCAGCTGCAGGATGCGGTCTCCTGCCCTTGCTTCCTTCTTTCCCGCGTGAACGGCATATACGGGATCGGTATCCCCGATCAAATACCCTCCATCCTTGCCCTGATGCAGCTTGAAATTAAAGGACTGCATCGTATCCTTGACAGGCAGCCACACTTTATCCCGCCCTTCTTTGTAAGCGCGAATATCGTGCATAGTACTGCCATCAGCAGCCATCATCCGGATATGGCTTGGGCCGGACTGTTTGGTCCCCAGTCTGGCAGGTTCCGTCTTGCCGGTCTGCTGATTGGCGGAGCTTGCACAGGCGCTGCTCAGCAAGACAACGATAGCTCCCGCAATCATCATCTTCCCAATGGACGTGCGCCCTGATCGAAATAACATGCGTTGTACCCCTTTCCTTTTTGCGCTAAGGATAGCTTGGACAAAGGCATGAACTTTATGCGTCCGTTTCAGGTAATTTTGTATCGTTAAACCCGGCCGGATTCAGTTTGGTAGATTTTTAAGTTGCTTTAAGCTTCATTTAATATTGGGCTGCTACAATACAACATGTAAGCCGCCTTCCACTCCAGCATCATTAATGGACACATGCCATCATAAACATGAAGTTCATGAAAGAAAGAAGAAGGAGACTACTATGAATTTGAAAAGAATACTTATGTTCAGCACACTGGCCTTTGCCATTTCCATCGGCGAATCCATGGGCAGCAGCACGGCGTCCGCCAGCACGGCCGTCAAATCCAAGCAGCTGACAGCCAAGGTTGTTAAAGAAGACATTGTACAGGTACTGGGTCTTTCCTCAGACGAAGAATTATATAATGCGTTGAATGACGGCAAAACGATGGCCGATATTGCAGGCGAGACCGGCGCCGATGTGAATCGGGCTATCCGCTTGCAAGTGGCGGAGCTGACAGATCAGCTCAATCAACGGCTTGCCCAAGGCAGTATCACGCGTCACCAGTATGAATCGCAAAAAACCGAATTGACGGAAATCGTGACACGCAGTGTGCATGGGATCTAAACAGCAAGAAGGCACGGACCTTTCTTTTTGAAGAAGGTTCGTGCCTTTTTCTTATTTCCCCCTAGTTATCAGTCGTCTGAATATTAATGAGCTTTCACTGCAAGGTAGAACTAAACTTGATCATTAGAAGACCCTAAAAAATCCGCATAATGTATCATGGATTTTGTCAACGCATTATGTTGTTCGATGCTATTCGAAGTGTTTCTTTTTGCATTGCTTTATTGATTTTGGCCTGGGTTTCGGGAGAACGTTTCCCTTGAGACTCGATGTATTCTTGCAGCGTAACACCAAAGCGTTCTTGAATTCTATTTTCTAGACCAACCAACGAATCTTTCTCTTCAACATTACGGTTAGGAAATGAGACGATATTGTTCATGCCCAAAACCTCGTTAAGGTTGAATCTGGTGAGCAATTTCGAGCAAGTAATCAAGGTTATCAGCATGTGTTGATGCAACTGTGTAAAACTTATCCTCCGTAATCAAATGAATTTGTTTTCTGGCTTCTCCGTCTTCAATTACAGCGGTTGCTCCATTAATCTCCTCAACTGAAACCGTAGACGGGTCATACCATGATTTCGCCAATTCAACGGTATCTTCTTTATGTTCGAGAGTATCCTCTGACTGAGACATAAAAATTACCTGTCCTTCAGCCAACCGATAAGAAACAATAATCTCCTCGCCAAATTTATTTTCAGTAGCTACGGCATTAGCAAGCTCTACAATAGGGTTATCCTTGGCAGATCTGGACGTAAAGGCTTGGATGGAAGAAGAATCCGCAAGGTTCAAAGGAATATTGATATCCTCTACGCTTTGAATATCAATGGTCTTACGCCCTTGTGGTTGTTGTACCTTTTCACCGGGAGGAGTGGCTTGTGGTCCTTCCAGTTCAGGTTGATTATCAACCGGTGCCTCGACCTCATTTTCAGCTTGACTATCAACAAGTGTCTCCATATTCAATGCCGACACGTTTGTATCCGCCTTACCGTCCGTACCAGCCGCAAAAGTCTGGTTATAAGCAACACCAGCACCACCTACTAGCAGCGTTGTAAGTGCTGCTACGGCAAGCAGTTTGTTTTTCTTCTTCACAATCCAGGTTCTCCTTTCAAATTAGTCTTATAGCTATTTCATCACATTTTACAAAATAAGTCATTCAATCTCGCGAAAAATAATTCAAAAAACCTATGTTATGAGAACTTATAGATCATTTGTCCGATGCTTCCGCCACGTCTGGTAGAATGACTATATTATATGTATCGGCCAAGATAGCTACGAACAGAAACTGCACCTAGAAAAAAAGGACGGCCTTGGCCGTCCTAAACCTCTCCAGGTATCCATCGTTATCCTGGATTATTGTTATATCAGGTTTTTACCAATATTATACCTGCTGCACCTTGATCAGATTCGTATTGCCTGTTTGACCGATTGGGACTCCGGCGGACAGAACAACCGTGTCTCCCGGGCAAATATATCCCGTTTCAATGGCGTTGCGTGTCGCCGTCTCGAACATTTCATCCGTTGTTGTCATTTTGCCGCCCAGGACCGGAATGACACCGGACAACAGGCAGATTTTCGGCAGCACCTCTTGATGCTGAGTGACGGCGATAATTGGAGCCTGTGGGCGGTACTTCGAGATCATCCGTGCCGTAAAGCCGCTTTCGGTCGCGATAATAATGGCGCTGGCGCTCAGCTCCAGCGAGGCGCTTACGGAACTTTGGCTGATGACCTCTGTAATATTGGTGAGCTGACGCGCTCTTTTCTTGTTGAACTGCTCCATATAATCGATAATGGATTCCGCCTGTTTGGCAATGGAAGCCATCGTTTGCACGGACGAAACGGGATATTTGCCCGCAGCCGATTCGCCGGACAGCATGACCACGTCGGCGCCCTGGACCACCGCATTGAACACGTCACTTACCTCAGCCCGTGTCGGACGAGGGTTCACCTGCATCGATTCCAGCATATGTGTAGCCACGACAACCGGCTTGCCTGCCAGATTGCACTTGTCGATCATTTCCTTTTGCAGCATCGGCACCGTTTCGATCGGAACCTCTACCCCCAGATCTCCGCGCGCTACCATGATTCCGTCAGACGCCTCAATAATCGCGTCCAGATTCTCCATGCCTTCCTGGTTTTCGATCTTGGAGATGATCTGCACATTGCCCGCATGATGGCTCTCCAAAATACGTCGGATTTCCAGAATGTCCTCACCTTTACGCACAAAAGAAGCTGCAATAATCTCTACCTGATTCTGAATGCCGAACTCGATATGCTTCACATCGCGCTCTGTGACACCAGGCAGAGAAGTATGAATGCCCGGCAGGTTAACGCCCTTGCGCGGCTTCAGCTTCCCGCCGCTCACGATGCGGCAGCGGATTTCCGTACCTTCCACAGTAATTACGGTCAGATCAATCAAGCCGTCATCGATCAGAATCCGGTCTCCCGCCTTTACGTCCCTGGTCAAATCCGGGTAGTTCACACCAATTCGCTTGGCATCCCCAAGAATCTCTTCCGTCGTCAAAACCAGTTCTTCCCCGGTTTTCAGCTCACAGGATTCCTCTTTCAGCTTACCGATTCGCACCTCAGGTCCTTTGATGTCCATCATAATCGGCACGAACGTCCCCAGCTCGGACGCCGCCTGCCGCACATTTTTCATACGCTGCACATGCTCGTCCAGTTCCCCGTGCGCCATATTCAAACGGGCCACCGTCATCCCCGCCTGAATCATCTCTTTCAGCACCGGAACCGAGTCGCTGGCAGGACCGATGGTACAAATAATTTTCGTTTTCAGCATGATGATCTCTCCTCCGTTTTTTCTTCATTGTAGCGTTTCCATTACGATGAGACTATGAAATATAGTATAGTAAATAGACTATAGTACAATCACGGGAGCGTTCGTATGATCACAGTTGCAGATGTACAGCATCATCAGGGAATGGACTGGTACACGGAGAACGACACCAGTCCGGACAGCTACACGCTGTGTCTCGTCACCTACGGCAAATGTGTGTATTGGGTTGAGGGACAGAAGATCATCGTCGACAAGGGCAGCATGCTGCTGATCCCGCCCCATCTGAATTATTATGGAAAAAGCATTCCCACTCTGTTCCATAGCAAGTATGTGATCATTTTTCGAAATTCATGTGCTGAAGAAGAAGGACTGCCCCTGCTGGACCGCACCAAAATCGTGAAGGTGAAGCTGGGCTGCTACGAGCTGGTGCGGGAACGGCTGCGGAGCATTCTTCATCAGTGGGAGGATAAACCGTCGTATTACAAACATATGACGAACGCACTGCTGACAGAGGCCCTGATCTATATTAACCAGGAATGGGATCGTGGAATGATTGCCGATGAGAAGCACAGGCATGTGGAGCGAATGAAGGAGTATATTCAGGCACATTACCGGGAAAAGGTGACCAAGGAGGAGTTGGGCGAGGTGATACAGAGAACGCCAAATTATGCCGCCACGCTCTTCCGCAGCGTCACGAACCAGACGATCAGTGAGTATGTTCACAGCCGCCGGATGAAGACGGCCATGTACATGCTGACGGAATCCCGGCTTACCGTGCAGGAAGTGTCGGAGTATCTCGGCTACCGGGACGCCACGTATTTTCACCGTATTTTCAAAAAAATGACCGGCGCTTCCCCGTCAGACTTCCTGCATGAGCGCTCGCGGATTAAGTAAGCCGGCTGCAGCGAAGAGTTGGTCAGAATAAACGGAGGATGCTTTACTGTTTTTTGATGTCATGTGAATACCTCCAAAAAGAAAAAGGAGCCCTGTGGCTCCTCTGAATATCATGGCAGATATTAAATTTTTTACGGCGTTAGGCATGGATTAAACTTGTTGCAGACTGCTCCCTGGAAGATTCCTCAAATCCGAGTTTGAGGCCAAGGGCAACAGCTACTTTAATAACAGTCTCCATTGATGGCACGGACGTGGAATTTTCCAGTCTCGCTACCTGCGCTTGAGTGATACCGGCTCTTTCCGCAACATCGCGCTGGGTAAGACCCAGCTCTTTGCGTCTGCGAACGACATCATTCACCAGGCGTGCCATTTCACTGATCACTTTTTTTTCATGTTCGGATTTATAGGCCAATTGTTTTCTACGATTGGACCATGTTTTAAATTCCTCACTTTGATTATCAGTCATGTTTATTTCACCTCCGTTGTAGTGGTGGGATGGGGACGCTTGTTGCACCCCCTATCTACCTACCTTACTTTCCGAACCGACTAATCCAATCTTTCATCCTCGCCTCAGCCCGTTCGATCTCTCGATCAGGTGTCCGTTGAGTGCTTTTTCGGAAAACCGTCAGCAGTACGAATTTCCCCTGCCATCGAAAGAATGGAATACGGTACGGGTCGGGCCGCAATTCGTATAGACCTCCTCTCAAACGCCGTGAGTGAGGCATTCCATCCTCCACTCTATCCAAGGTCTAAACGATGCTGTCGAGCTGCTTGGCAGCCACTCTATCGCCGTTACTCGCCTTTTCATCCAGCGCTTGGATGAAGCTATCCACCTCGGAGTTTCCTTTCGCCGTAGTATAAAAGATAATTTCTGCCATGAAACAACCTCACTTTTCTCTACAATATCCAGATGATTTGATATCATCCTTGATATAAATATATCATCTTCGATATCAAAACTCAAGATTATCGGCAAAATATCCCTATTGCATGCAGTGGAATCGAACCGCAAAAGCTCCGGCTGCGCATTTCCCATGATCCCCGGACGAACCGGGGATCAGATTATTTAAGCTGATCGGCCAGCTGCCTGATGACTTCCGGCATCGGAATCTTATTTCCGTTTTTGCGATTACTTCGGTAAACAATACCTTTGCCGTACACCACTGGATAACCCCCTCCATCGGCCTAAAGGTCTGTTTCCACTTATTTGCCATGCTTGCGTGCTTCTTCCTCAGTACTGGGTGCATAATTCCATATTAGTCCAGACAAGCATAACCCTTTTTTCATAACCTTTTTTATCCATAACCTTGTTGATCATAAAGAAGCTATCGCCCAAAAAACCTCGAACGTATACGCCAATTTATCATAGCAGTCGCCAGGCGAAGATAGTGTTTTACCTTGTTAAAAAACATTCCACCAAATGCTGCTCCTTGTAGAGATCTCAATCATACTCCGGTCGAACATGGCGAAATGCCTGAAATTAATGTTTTCCCGTTTTTCACTGATCAACTCGAAAATCGCTGACCTTCCGATTTTAAGGCTAATTCTTCATGGAAATATTCTTCTTCAAAAAGGCTCCTTAGTATAAGTCTACACTCTATAAAAAATTTTGAATTCCATGCGTAGTGTACGTCTATGCGTACGTCATTTGGAATGATTATATCGTAAGCTTATGAGTAACGATCAATATCGTAAATTATAAGCTTGGGGTGTTATGTAATGACGAAGAACGTTGAAGTTACGTTAAAGCCCGTTTGTATTGTATTAGGCCCGTATGATGAGGATGAGCTTGGTTATAATCTGACCCGAGGATTTTTGGTTGATGATCACCATGTCATGTATATAGCTGAAGGTTATTTATGGCTTCGCAAGGTTAACCAGGCTGCTAAACATAACGGTCTGTATATAGATGATCCCAGTGCTGCCGGATTAATCTTGGCTTCAAATGTTACACAAATAGACGATGATTTTTTGGTTAAAGTTCACAACAAACTCACCACGATGAATGCACTGGGGTTTCTTATCTCTGAGTTACACACTTTGGTTTCCAATGATATATTTTTCAATGTTAAGCCTAATGAAAGCATAAACCTTCATATGGAAGAACTTAGATCGTTATAACAAATGGCAAAGGAGCTGAAACCAGCTCCCCAAAATTAAAATAAGATCTTATATTTATCATGGTTCTGACAAATGGCTAAAAAGGTGGTTGTATCCAGTACATGTTCATGGAGTGCTGATGTTCCATCGTTGAAAAGTTCAATATACTGCGAGGATTTCGGATTAGGACGTAATGAGGACACTTGATGTGGTTGGATAAGTCCTGTTTTAAAAGCATTGAATAAGGATACATCCGTTGTCAAATAAGAAATTGGAGGAGCGTTGGATATACCAAGCTCTAAAGGCAATGCATTTGCTTCTTTCAATACTTTTTGCTTCAAACGAACGATTCCATAATCGCTTGAAGCAATGCTTATATTTGAAATTTGGGAACGATAGTGAGAAAGAAGACAAAAGGTTAGGGCCAGAATCGATACTTCGCCAGCGTTTTTCTTCGTGACCAAGTTTCCACTTTGCTTGGTAGGAAAGCCTTGCTCGTAAAATTGATCGATCCAATCATCCGGGAAGTCTTCCATCTCAAGCCTACGAAGCCGGTTGAAAAATTGCTGCGATTCACCTAAAAGGGAGGAAACTCGAAACAGTTCCATTAGTCGCTTATCACTATACCCCAACATCGGCAAATAGTCTTCAGACTCCGCAACAATAAAAATGGGTAGTGGAAGGCTGAAAATATAAGCTGACTTCCCTTCATGATGTGCATATTCGGAATGGACCCATCCCGGAATGATAACCATATCATAATATGGCTTGAAAATGTATTCCGGCGGGAGAAGATGCGCGTTTTGATAATAAAACTGAATATTGTTCGTATCCAGTACTAATATTTTAAGGCCGCTTCTGAGCCTAATAAATCCTTCGATGTCACGGTAACCAGCCATGCGAACGCTCCTTTAACTGCTTTTGCAATGTTTTATATTTAAACTCCCAATCTTTCACCACCTTTAAATTATCTTTGAACAATTCAACATCAGGATGCTGTTCAATTTCATTATTAATTGTTTCAATAATTGTATTTAGATTTGTAACTAATGAAGGCTTAATTAAGGAGTCATCCAATGCATGTTCTTGGAAAAGAGAATACCATTCTCGAAGGGAAAACTGTTGATCAAAATGAGCTTTTATTTGGCTTTGGAGTTGATCATTGTGATTCTTTTTTGCCATCTGATACAGTTGAATTAATACCGCTTTATAGGGAGCTTTAAAAGATTTCATGCAATGAGCGATTTTAACTATAAAATCAGTTAACTTCAATGAATGAAAATAATCATACAAATCAAGATAACCAAATATCATTTGGCTTGCAAAATAATCAGCTTTTCTTTCATTCAAATCAAATTCAGTTGAGATTTCATAGCTTTTTTCTTCATGTTGTTTCATTTCCTGATCTTCTGTTAAATGATAAATCTCGTGCCAATAAATAAAGTATTGGTAGATACGAGGTTGAGCTGTGTTGATAATCGGAACTTTTGTTCCGTTTGAAAATTTTCGTATGGCTCCACCCCAGTTGTTATCTGGTATTGGAATTTCGATAAGATGATGCTCTTTCAAAATCTCGTAAGCCTGCTCTTCAATCGATAGGGCCTTCCATTTAATTATACGTTTCTCAATATACTTGATGTGCTCCTGGACTTGACGATCAATCTGATCATTACGTTTGACGGTTTCGTCTAAATTCTGACTAGTAATTCTCACTTATATGATATGCCTCCTCACTTAAGGTACATTGAATAAATGTCCAATATATTGTCTAAACCATCTAACAATTCCTGTGCTACTGCACTTTTTTTCAGGTCTGATCCATGATCCGAATAGGCGTATGCGAGTGAAGGGGGTTGCTCGAGCATGTTTTGAGTTATAGTAATGAAATAATCTTCAGGTAAATCAAATGTTGTGATTATTTTTCGAATTTGTGAATTATATGTGGTTTGACTTGGACTCTCAGCTTTCAATATTTGGTCAATGGTCGGTCTAGAGATTCCTGTTAATTTGGATAATGATAATTTTGAGTAGCCTTTCATTCTGATAAAACTAATCAAGTTCTGAGCAATTGTTTTTCGATGTTCAAAAAAGTTAATATTCATAATAAATTTTACACCCCACTCCCAAATATCCTTCATTATAAGCCTTTTTCGATTGATTGTAAAAATATTCTTTACAATCAATGAACTTTCCTAGTATAACCAGTAAAAAAATATAATATGCCTTTCACCTTTGCAACATAGACACAGTAATTTGAAGAAAAAAAGGAATGAATAGGTGAGACAGATTTTCTTCTCTCCTTGTTCATTCCCTTTTTTTATCTACATGGCCAGGCACTCTCAAGAGTAAATCGTTTTTGACCGCGAGAGCCGGTATTTATATAGCTCGGGCAGTCCCACGCCGATGAGCACGATAATCACACCGATCCACTGCAGTCCGCTTACATGCTCGTGAAGCACGATGGAAGACATAAGCACCGCCACTGGAAGCTCGGCCGCGCCGATGATGCCCGCCATATCCCCGCCAATATGAGGTACGCCGATCGCGAACAGCACGGGAGGAATGAATGCTCCGAAAAAGCCAAGCAGCAGGCCAAACACGAGCAGTTGACTCCAGATCAATCCGTTAAAAAGAAACGTCGGCGGGAACAAGATACACAGCAGGATCAAGCCACCCGTTACCATCCAGGCGCTTCTATATGCAGGATGCGCAGCCGGTACGGCCTTGCCGCTAAACAGGACGAACAGCGAGTAGCTTACCGCCGACAGGAGGCCCAGTACGATGCCCCAAACTTTGAATTCGCGAAGCCCATGCTCCAGGAAACCCGCAGCAAGCAGCGTACCGCCGAACAGGATCAGGAGCGTCAGCAACGTAACTTTATCAGGCCGCTGGCGCTTGCTCACCGCCTGAATCAGTACGCTGATCCAGGTAAACTGGAACAACAGGATGATGGCAAGTGATGCCGGAATGTACCGAAGTGATTGATAATAGACGAGTCCGGTGATGACAGTTGGCGTGCCCGCAGCCATCAGAAGCAGGCGATGATTCCAAGTTAGCCGCTGGAAGGCCTGAGTCGGGGCAGCCGCGCCTTGGCGTTGGCCTGCTTCGCGCTCCTTGCGGCGATGTTTGAATTTGGTATATAGAGCGAATAGCCACGACAGGATAAATCCCGTCAAGAGCTGGCTTCCAACAACCTCGCCCAGCTGATAGCCCTGCCCGTAAGCCAGAACCACGATCGTCGATAATATGCCGTAACTCATAGCTCCCAAGAGAACAGCCACATAATATTTCATTGCTTGTACTAACCCCCTGCTATCAAGAAATGCGTTACTTGACGCACGTGTTGTCCATGCCTCAAGGTCACATGACGGCTTGAACGCAAAAAATCCTAACTCCGTCACCTGAAACGGGCATAAAGCTCGTTTCATGGCGTCGTAGTTAGGAAGTTAAGGCTCCCTGTAGAAACCCTCGCCCTGTGTACACGTATCGGCCTGCGAGGTTATACGAATGGAATATGGAATCATGCGTTTCCGCAGCTAATTGCTCATGTGACAACGTTTCATATATTACATGGCAGGTTAGATGCTGTCAACCATTTTATAGCTGGATCAAATCTTTAATCTTTACAGGCAATCCTGTCTGTATCGAACGGTTCGCGGCAATGCCCGTCATGATCGACCAGGCGCCGTCCAGGTGCGAGGCGGCCCGCTTGAAGCGGTCTTCCACCGGCTTGTCGAAGATATCGCGCAGCATCAACGGGTCTCCGCCGCCGTGTCCACCGGACCGCTCCTCAATTTCAACATCATAAGGAGCGGCGTGGATCGGGAAGACGCGGATTTGTTTGGATTTGAGCGCCCCCTCCTTGTCCTTGTCTCCTCCGGAGTTTACGTAGGACTGCTCCGTCACCTTCACTTCCATCCGGCCTTTGGTGCCGTTGAAGACAATGATGAAGCCCTCCCATGGCATGAAAGCATTCAGCGAATAGTTCATGACGGCCTTGTTTTGGTACTTCACCATCACACTCATCGTATCCTCGATGCTGATATTGTCGCCGAACACGCTCTGATCGCGCAGATACCCGTCCTCCTTTTCGGCCTCAAGGTACATTTGCTTTAAGTGCTCGTTACGATCAAGATGGAGCGCGAACGGGTCATTTTCCGCCGCCTTGCTGCCATACGCCCGCTGATAAAATTCCGTGATGCCGCGGCTCTCGGCATTTTCCCTGCCGTAGAAACGCAGGTCCCCCTGGGCATATACCAAATCAGGCTTGGAGCCGAGCCAGAAGTTCATCAGGTCAAAGTGGTGTGTGGATTTGTGCACCAGCAGCCCGCCGCTGTTGCGTTTGTCGCGGTGCCAGCGCCGGAAATAGTCCGCCCCATGCTGCGTATTCAGCAGCCATTCGAAATTCACCGAAATAACCTCGCCGATGGCGCCGTCCATGATCAGCTCCCGGATTTTCGTATTATGCGGCGCATAACGGTAGTTGAACGTGACCCGCAGCTTTTTCCCCGTCCGCTCAATCGCCTCCAGAATGGCCTCGCACTTCTCTTCGTCCACGGTCATCGGCTTCTCGGATATGACATCACAGCCAAGCTCCATGGCGCGGATAATATACTTGTGATGCGCCCGGTCTACGGTCGTGACAATAACGATGTCCGGCTTGGTCTCCTCAATCATCTGGTCGAACTCATGCGCTTTATAGGTCGGCAGTTCGCGGTATCCATATTTCTCCTTCAGCAGCCGGTTGGCGTAATCCATCCTGATCTGATTCACGTCACAAAAAGCGACCAACTCAGACGTATCCTTATACACGGTAGCCAGCTCTCTGTAAAAAAACTCGGCACGTCCCCCGGTGCCTACAAGTGCATATTTTTTGCCCATCTCACGGTTCACACCCTTTCATCGGATGCTTTCATGATATAGTATAGAAAACATCAAGTTCTAAGCATTTATTGACCTTTTCGCCTGAAACTATGCATATTTTATTCTCTTTTGATTACGCTTACAGAATTGGATCTGCCCTTAGGAAAGGAGCGCTTCTCATGGCAGCCGAGCCCCACTTCTCGATCGAACGAATCAAACGGACGGAGCCCTTCAGCATGGCCTTCGATCATATGCATGACTCCTATGAAATTTATTATCTGTTATCCGGTGAAAGATACTATTACATCGATAATAGGCTGTATGCCCTGCAGGCCGGTGACCTGATTTTTATTCATAAGCACGGGCTGCACCGGACAACCAATAAAGGGGACGCATCTCATGAGCGGATTTTAATTAACTTTGATGAAGCTTTTATCTCCCCTTCTCTCGATATGCAGGAGACAAAAGAGCTTCTGATGCAGCAGCATTTCCTGCTGCGGCCGGGCGAACGGGAGCAGGCGGTGATCCTGGGCATGCTGGAAGCCCTGCTAGGGGAGAAGGACCGGAATGATCCGTTCAGGAAAATCTATCAGCGCTCTCTGGTCGTGCAATTGCTAGTGTATATCCGTCGCCTGCACAATGTGCAGTATATGCCCATCGTTCCTGAGGTAAGCGGCAAGCAGCAGCGAGTATATGCCATTATCGAGTACATTGAAGCTCATTATGCCGGGAACCTAACGTTGGACCAGTTGTCCTCCGTCTTCTACATCAGCAGCACATACCTGTGTAAAATATTCAAGCAGACCACCGGCTTCACAGTCGTGGAATACATCCGTTACGTCCGCATCCGCCAGGCCCAACAATATTTGAGGGAGACACGCTGGCCCGTCACCCGCATTGCGGAGCAGACGGGCTTCGACAGCATCGCCCATTTCGGGCGGGTATTCCGGCAGTTGACCGGGCGCTCCCCGCTGCAATACCGGAAGCTGTACGAACGGAAGCGGTATTAACGCTATTCATCGAGCCATTTATGGTGAAATTCATTTCAATGAATCTTAATACTCTGGCAACTGCTTATAGGTTTGGGACTTTAACATAGGAGATTAGCTATAATACACATACTACAACTCTAGCGAGGTGAGGCCGATGAAATGGGAGGAAATTACCGTATTGCATCCGGGTCGTTTCGTGCTGGTTGAGGTAATTAAAGCAAGCTCCAATAACCGTGTGCGTCAGTTAGAGGATATGGCAGTCTTTCAGGATTATGACAATCCGCAGGAAGCGTGGAGCGGGTATAAGCAGTTGCATAAGCTGCATCCGACACGCGTGCTGTACGTATTCCACACCAGTCGAAGCGATGTAGAAGTTGTTGAAGAATTCTTCTCGGGGATAAAGGTGAACGCAAACTCATAGTTGACTTAAAAATAAAAGCTCATCCCTTCCATCAAATGGAGCGATGAACTCCACCTTTCAAAATACCGCCACGTATTCCGGCAGCTGACCGGACGCTCCCCGCTGCAGTACCGGAAGCAATTTTTGCAGGAAAACGATGCTGATGAAGCTGCTACTTGAGCAGAGGACAAGTCAGATGATAAAATACTGTCAAAGGCTGTGAATGGAGCGTGACGAATTTGAAAGAGTTGGAAAATCGTCTCGATGAAATGGAAAAGCGGATTGATGCGAGGTTTGACCGTATGGAAGACATGTTAACCCAACTCATCGGAATTGTAGGCGAAACAAATAAAAAGGCCGACAACTTGGACAAACGACTCGATGGACTAGAAAAAGATGTAAAAATCATCAAGACTGAAATGCCCAAAATGAAAAGGCTAATAAATGAACATGATAGCGATATAACGGATTTGAAATTCCAACAATAAGCATGAAGTCCTAGAAATAGGGTTTTTTCTTTTTTTAGTTCGTCAAGTGTATCACATCTCTTCGCAAGATTAACCTATTTCGTTGAGATCTTTGCGAATTCTAGCACTAGCCCGGAGAAGACTCCTCTTCCCCGGGCTTTTCATTTATTGCCGCCAATCACCCTTTAATACCCGTCATGGTAATACCTTCAATAATCTGCTTCTGGGCAAATATATACACCACCAGCACGGGAATCACGGAAATGGTCGTGCCCGCCATCATCAGGGCCCAATCCGCGGTATACAGTCCCTTGAAGCTGTTCAGCAGCAGGGGAACGGTGAATTTCTCCGGCGTATTCAGGTAAATGAGCGGATCCAGGAAGCTGTTCCAAGCGCCCAGGAAAGTAAAAATACCGACCGCCGCCAGCGAAGGACGGATCAATGGCAGAATGACGCTCCAGTAAATCCGGATATGCCCCGCTCCGTCCACCACCGCCGCTTCCTCCAGATCGCGCGGAATGCCCATGACAAACTGCCGCAGGAGAAAAACGGCAAAGGCATTGAATAATGCGCCAGGTACGATAATCGACCAATGCGTGTCCAGCCACCCCACTTTATTCATGATGAGATACAGTGGAATCATGGTGACCTGCTTCGGGATCATCATGGTGGACAGAAAGAGGATGAACAGGACATGGCGTCCCGGAAAACGGATCTTCGCAAAGGCATATGCAGCCATCGAGGCCGTAAGCAGGGTCGAAAGCACAACGATAGCCGTAATATAGAAGCTATTTCCGTAAGCTTGAATGAATGGCATCGCTTGCAGAGAAGCCGGATAGTTGCTCCAGACGACAGGGTTCGGAATCCACTGCGGCGGGATAACGAAGATTTGCGAGATGTCCTTCAACGAGCTGAGGATCGTCCACAGGAACGGGAAAATCATCAGAAGAGACCCTGCAATCAAGAGCAGATGCCGCAGCCAAACGCTCACTCCGAGAGACGAGGCAAGAGTGGCGGAACGATCCTTCACCCCGGTATCCCCGCTGTGAATATTCACGCTTTTAGTCGCCATAATGCACCCACCTTTTCTGCATGCCGAACTGAATGAGCGTAAACACCAGAATGATCACGAACAGGATCATGGCTGCCGCCGCGCTCTCTCCCATTGTAAAATCAATAAAGGCCTGATCGTAGATATGATACACAAGCGTATAGCTGGCCTTGGCCGGACCGCCGTTGGTCATGACAAAGGCCTGATCGAACACCTGAAACGAGCCGATGATCGACATGATCGTTACGAAGAACGTCGTCGGAGACAGCAGCGGCAGCGTGATGTGCCGGAACTGCTGCATGCGGCTTGCCCCGTCGATCTGAGCGGCCTCATAATAGCTTTTCGATATCCCCTGCAGACCGGCCAGGAAAATGACCATATTGTTCCCGAGCCCCCACCAGATGCTGAGCAGGGCGATGGACGGGATGACCCAGCGGGTATCGGTAAGCCATTGCGGTCCGGTGATACCGATATACCCCAGCAGCTGATTCAGAATGCCAAATTCCCCGTTCAGAATCCACATCCAGATCACCCCGACGGATACGGAGCTGGTAACGACAGGCATGAAGAAAAAGAGACGGTACAGCTCTTTGCCTGCCGTTTTATTCAGCGCCAGCGCCACCAGCAGCGCCAACAGCATCCCGATGGGAATGACAAGCACCATATAATACACGGTGTTGACCATGGCTTTCCAGAAATCCGGATCGGCAAGCTGTCCGGCGAAGTTGGACAAGCCCGCGAAGGAAGGAGTGCCAAAGCCGTCCCAGTTCATAAAGCTCAATGAGAACGCATACAACAGCGGCAGCAGGGAAAAGAATAAGAGACCGAGCAGCTGGGGAGCAATAAAAAAGTAGCCCCATAATGCGTGATGCTTTCTTTGCATGGCTTTCACTCCTTCCGTTTATTTCACCACGGCACGGATCTTCTCTGTGACCTTGGCCACAGTGGTTTGCGCATCCTGCTTGCCGAGGAACATCAGGTCAATAATCTCTGTTATATCCTTGTTTAACCCCGGAACCTGGGCGTCGTAGGCCATATTGGAGCCATGAGTAAACCCGTCGTCACGCGCTTCGGACAGGTAACGCGTATGCTCGATCGTGCTCTTGCTCATAATGGCCTCGTCCGCTCCGGGAATCGCAGCAAGTGCATTGCCGCCATCCGCCAGCCGGATTTCCTGCCCTTGCTCGGATACGTAGAAGGAGATGAATTTCATGGCTTCCTTCACATGGGGATTTTTACTGTTGACCGCAAAATAGGCAGCTGGCACAGCTACAGGCTCCTTTTTCCCCGTATTCGACGGGAAAGCAATATAATCGAACTCTATACTTTTATTCTGGGTGAAGAGCGGCTCCAGCCAGCGTCCGGCAGCCAGCATGCCAACCTGGCCCGACATGAACATCGCATCCGCTCCCTGTCCCTTCGGAAGCGAGCCCGCGT
The DNA here is from genome assembly GCF_046098255.1 of Paenibacillus jiangxiensis. Lineage (NCBI taxonomy): Bacteria > Bacillati > Bacillota > Bacilli > Caryophanales > Paenibacillaceae > Paenibacillus > Paenibacillus jiangxiensis. The sequence goes on along the minus strand of NZ_JBJURI010000006.1, from coordinate 146,077 downwards.
ATACCGCGTTGCCGTCCTGCACGAGATCATGCATGAATCCGAATGCTTCCTTGGCGGGTTCATTTTCATTCAGCACAAGCTTGCCCTGCTCATCAAAAATGCGCCCACCATTCGACCACACCCAGCTGTACCAGTGTGCCCACCAGTTCTCCATGATGTAGCCCTGCTTGCCCGCAGCTTTCAGCTGCCCGGTAACCTCCCTGAACGCATCCCAGTTCCAGCGGCCCTCGTCGTAATATTCCTGCGGCGATTTGACGCCCGCTTCCTCGAACACCTTTTTGTTGTAGTAAAGGACAAGCGGGTTGGAATCCGGCGGCAGCCCGTAGATTTCCCCGTCTTTCCTGGCCGGGCCCCATAATCCTTCCGGAAACTCATCGGCTTTGACATAGCTTTCCTCACTCTGCAAGAATTCGGACAGCGGCTGCACCTGACCGGCTTCGATCAAGCGGGACATCGTCGGCTCACTGGAGTAAAATACGTCCGGCCCCCGGTTGCCCTGGAGGGAAGTCAACAGCTTTTGCTCATACTGATCACCGGGCACAGGCACCAGCTTGACGTGGATTTGCGGATTCTCTTTCGTAAAAGCGTCCAGCGCTTTCTGGTAGACCTTCAATTCAGCGGGATTTCCCCACGCCTGCATCGTCAACTGCACACGCTCCCCTTCTGCATTGTCCCCCGATGAAGGCGAGGAACCGCATCCCGCGGCAAGCAGCAGCACCATTGCAGCCAGAATTGCCTTGCTAGCAGCCTTGCTCCATTGCCTCATTTCTGATCCTCCTCGCATGAATTTTTCCTTTTATTCGTAAGTGAAGCGTTTTCATTAATTCCATCTTATGGCTGTTTTATGAACGAGACCATGATAATGTTTTGCCCTGAGGTGTAAAATATTGCCCTCCATTGCTGAAAATCAGGGCGTTTCGCGCAATTATTTGCGGTGGTAAGCCCAGCTTTGTTCGCTTATGATGATGATTGTAACGTTTTTCCTTTCCCTGTCCTCGGTTGCACTGCCAATAACTTTGGGGGAGAAAAAGATGAGCGGACACCGCCGGAAACATGCCAAATATGATACCTATGGATTTCGTTTCTTTGAAACTCACAACGATGCCTTTTGCCAGCTCTCGGCTGTAGGCTTTGACAAAATAACAGATCACGCCTACTACTGGAACGGTCTGACCCGAATCGACGGACCGCTGCACCTGTTCCAATACACCGTATCAGGGTACGGTCATCTGGAGCTGGGCGGCAAGCTGCACCGGGTCGGCCCCGGCCAGGCCTTCATGGTCGATATCCCCAGCGCCCACGAATACTATCTTCCCTCTTCCAGCGATCACTGGGAGTTCTACTTCATTTTAATCCGTCCGGCCAACCTGCAAGGGAAATGGCTGGATCTGATGTCGCGCATGGGCCATGTAGTCCATATCCCCCAGGACAGTCCTGTCGTGCAGCTGCTTCAGGGAGCCTATCACGCAGCAGCCAGAAATCATATCACCGACGGATTCCGCGCATCGTCCATCGTGTATCAATTTGTAATGGAGCTGTACCGGCTCAGCACGCCGAACAGAAAAAGGCAGGAGACGTGGCCACCCAAAATCAGGCAGGCCGTTCTGTCTATCGAGGAACGTTATAACACGCTGCAAAGTCTGGAGGAGATTGCGGACGAGGCCGGTTTGTCGAAATATTACTTCACCCGTGCTTTTAAAAGCGCGACGGGCTCAACCCCCATGGAATACCTCACCAAAATCCGCATGGCCCAAGCCGTGCGGCTGCTCCGCGAGACTGAGCTTACGCTGGAGGAGATTGCGCAGCAGGTCGGATACGCGAATGCCAGCTATTTTATTAAGGTGTTCCGGCGCTGGATCGGCTTTTCTCCCGGCGAGTTCCGGCTTGGCAAAGACCTTGCCTCTGCCAACCGCTTTATTTTCGACTAACCCGGCACTGTGCAGTTTGGAAGTTATGATTACTTGCAAGATTTTAATCAAATTTTAATCTAAAAGGCGCTTGATAAATATACACATCCCTGTCAGAAAGCAGTATACTGTTCCAGATAGGAATAATATACTAGGCTTGTTTTCGGAAGAGGGCTAATTGATCATTTGCTTGAGAGCGTTTTAAAACAAGGCTTTTAAAGAAGGTTGACAAAAATTCGGCATAATGAACATGCTTATTTTGTGGCCAGCTTTTGGAACTGGCTTTTTTTACTTTTCTATGTTCAATGTGTCATACACATACATACGAAAAAGTAGTATAATAGAATGATTAGGAATAAAATTCTAGGCTTGTTTACTATAGGTTTTTTATCATTTGTTTGACATCAAGAATGTGCGGGAAATGTCAACTTATGAAGGAGTGGTTCCCTTTGGACAATATAACCACAATACGGTCAGAAGTCGAAAAATATATGGAACGTGAACAGTTTTCTCTTAGTGACTTAGGACGCAAAACAGGACTCAATGTAGGAAGTCTTAGCTCGATCATCACAGGCGGAAGGATCATGTCGGTGAACCAGCTTGACCGGATCACCAGCCTGATGGAGCTCCCGGAAGGCCATTTCTACGACCTATACATACAGGACAATATGGCCGCAGCCCAGCCGAATTGGAGACGGCTCAGGCCCTTTATATTCAAATGTGCCGAATTGAATAAGCTGGACTGCATTCGACAAGTCACGAGTTGGCTGCTAGACAACATCGTGTATTGTCCCGTGCTGTTTGATGCAGCGGAAGAGCTGCTGCAGGAAGGAAAAAAGGATGCTGCAGCCATTTTATATGAAGGGGTAGCCGTAACCGAGCATTCCCAGCATTCCGAACGTCTCGCGCTCTGTCAATATCGTTTGTTTACGATCAAGCTGGGTGACGATCAGGCTCAAAATTTACAGGCAGCGGCCCAATTAGAGCTATATGTAGACCGATTGGATGAAGTCCTGCAGCTTGATGCGCTCAAGGATTTAGCGAATGTCTATCGATCCCTGCGCGAGTGGGACAAAGTAGATAAGTTTTCCGAACAGATGGGAATGAAAGCAAGAGTCCATTACTTTGCAGAGAACCGGCACAATCGTAAAAGAGAGGATCCTTATTCTAAACTGAGCAGACCGTTGTTTGTGTATATTGCTTATAGTGATTTACTTCGTGGCGAGGTATATCATAAGCGTGGAGAATATGGGCAAGCTCTGCAATTTATTTTAAATTATTCGGATTTGAGCTGGGTCAAGGAAAATAATGAAGAGGTTTTGCACTGGAAGGGTCTATTTCACGAGTGGGCAAAAACGAATACGTATGTAACCAAATTGTTTTCCGGGGATTTAAGCGTGCTGCCGGAATATGTAACGTATATGGAAACAATAAAGGATGACATCTTGTTGTCGTTACTTAACATTACTGACTTGGCTAACCGCTTTAACATCAATGTCGATGGAATTTTTGAACATTTCAAGTCGGAAATACAGCATTTAACAGAAGGAGAAAATACACCAGGAAACTATTACGATGACAGATTGAAGGCAGAACGGCTTACACGTTTACTTATTGGATTATCTGAATACTACTTGCATAAAGGCGAGTATGAGGCCGGATTTAAATATTTGTTAAATAGTTTAGCAAAATCGGCTACAATAAACTATGATAACAACACGGTGAAATGCGTGGGGTTATTTGAAACTTATCGGGACTATGCAGGCCCCGAAACGCAGTCAGAATATCAAAAACTTTTTAGAGAGGTGTACCAGAATGAAAAAAATAATCGTCTTACTTCTACTCGCCTTTAGCCTTGTATTTACTGTTGGGGTACACGAGACGGGACCGGTTTACCACACGTTAGATGACCACGCTGGTGGAGCCTAACAGAAATGTTACATAATCGCAGCGGACAGACCAGCTTTTATAGCTGGTCTTTTTTACTGCTCTCTGTCGCATTCTGCTGTGCTGATATGATATAGAACATGCTTACTTAAAGAACTATCTCGATCAATTCTTCGATACATGGTGCAAAATCAGCCCCAAAGATCGCTCTATGAAATCCTATCGTACGTCCATTACTTATACCTTCGGCCGCTCCCACAGAAAACCGCAGAGAGCGGCCAGCCCGATTGACATTTCACGACCTCAGATCACCATGCCGCCAGCAACTTCAATCCGCTGGGCATTAAACCATCTGAACTCCTCCGTGCACAACGAAGCGATGACGCCACCGATATCGTCGGGTACGCCGACTCTACCCAATGCCGTTTGCGAACTGTTCTTCTCCTTGTCCTATATGATTAAAGCCCCGCAGCCTGTAAAATCAGGATAATCAGAAAAATAGGTCTTTACTCTATTTTTTACATTTTGTATTGGAAACTTTATGAAAGGTTGTCGGGTATATATAGTTGGATGAACTCTTTCATCTAAGGCGCAATCATAGATTAACATGCAAAGAACCAACGGTCTGACAGCCGATGCTGTAGCTGGTTCATCTACATGGGCTCGAATGGATTATCATAGCGTATTTGAGAGCAGTGATTATTCGAGTGGCAGTCGTCTTCAATGGTCCCTAACTTACCAAAGCAATAATACTGTTGTACAAAGAGGTTACGTTTATTAAAGGAGGAATAACCCAAAATGAAGAAAAAAATCGTCGTTGCAGGCTTGACAAGTGCTCTTCTGCTAACTGGTGGCGGCTTAATGTATCAAACTTACGCTGCTGAAGCTGACAGCGATAATTCAGTAAACAACACAACAGTTGAGGATGTAGCAGTACAAGGTGAAGATACTGCCTCCACAGAGATAGAAGTAACCGAAGTACAGGAAGTCATAGTAGAACCTGATCCGAATGTTGAAGATCCTGCGGTTGATCTCTCGGATGTTCCAGAGGGAGAGTTGCTTATTCCTGAAAGTATTAAGGCCGCAGCCCCTGCAACTGCTACAAATTCCTTGCAAAGCGGTGACACTCCTGAATTAAAACAAATTGGCCTGGCTGCCCAAAATTTAGATGACGGATATCATTTCAGAGCAACCTATCAATCTCAAAATGGATCTGAAATCATAGTAACCCAGGCTCCAGCGAGTGATGCAGTTCAAACCATTGAGTCAATAAAAGGCTTTTACAGCGAACCCGTCGATGTGTCTGATATCAATGGTCATCCCGTTGCTTACGTTAATGGAAAAGAGAGAAAGGTTGTCCACTTAGTATTTAAAGATCGTATTTTCACTGCGTCCACCTTCAATGGTAGTTTGGATGACGCATATAATGTAATAGAACAAATCCAAGAACAACAATAAACAGACAAAAGAGAGACTGCCTCAAAAGCAGCTTTTTCAAAGAACAAGAAAAGATTGCAGAATCAAAAATCAAAACCGGACCGAGCAAGGAGAAATCCTTACCCGGTCCGGTTGTTTTTCAATCGACTAAACACATTTCCGACTCGTGCATACGCAGAACAGCCAAAGCGGTATCCCTCTCCACTTGACAGCTTCTAATGACCAAAAGAGCAAAAGTGAGGTATTTACAATCCCCAAAGTATATGTTATGTTATTTCTGCAAATATCGAAATATTAGCGAGGAGGGCAACACTATGAACGGACCAGCCGACATGCAGCAAGCCGTGAAAATATACAAGGCACTTGGAGAACCTACCCGCCTCAAGATTGCGCTCATGCTCAAAGAAGAAGACGACCAATGCTGCTCCGCGCTCGGTGACAAGCTTAAAACGGTTGCCATTTCCACACTGTCCCATCATCTGAAGCAGATGGCCGAATGCGGACTGCTCACATTCCGTAAAGAGGGAACCTTTATATATTACAGCCTGGATAGAGAAACGGCGGCGAAATACGCCCCTTACCTGTTAAGCTAAAATTTTTTTCGTTAATATTTCGATATTTTTAGAAATATACTTATTCCAACATTTTGAAGGAGTGAATTGCAACGTGGTAAACCACAGCACATGGAAGGTGTACATTTTGGCGTTGGTCAGCTTTTTGGTAGGGACCTCGGAGTATATCATCTCAGGCATTCTGGATCAGATTGCGCAGACCCTGGGAGTATCCGTTGCCGCGGCAGGCCAGCTCATCACCGTGTTTTCCCTGACTTACGCGATCGGAACCCCGATCCTGATGGCCATAACCGCGCAGCTGGACCGGCGCAAGCTGCTGCTGTACGCCCTTGGCCTGTTCATTGTGGCTAATGTTCTTTCCTTTGTTCTGCCCGAATTTGGGATGTTTATTGCAGCTCGTATCGTAATGGCGCTCGGCGCGGGAGTCGTCGTGGTCACCGCACTGAGCATTGCCGCCAAGATTGCCGCTCCAGGCAAGCAGGCGAGCGCCCTCGCCACTGTAATAATGGGCTTTACAGCCTCGCTGATCATCGGTGTGCCTATCGGCCGGGTCGTATCGTCTCAGTTTGGATGGAAGGCGGTCTTTCTGGGCATCGCGCTCGCGGGTATTCTCGCCCTGATCGTCCTTGCCCTGACAATCCCAAGGATCAAAGGGGATGAGCCTGTTCCTCTTCGCAAACAGTTTGCCCTGCTTGCCAGACCGGATGTAGCTCTTGGGCTCGGGATTACATTCTTTTGGCTGGGCGGTTATTCCCTGGCGTATACTTACATCTCACCTTATCTGCTTGAGGTGTCCAAATTAAATGAATCGCTGCTCAGCGCAGCCCTGCTGGTGTTCGGGATTGCCAGTCTGGTCGGTTCGAAGGCAGGCGGTTATTCCGCTGATAAGCGCGGGGTTTCTTTTACCCTGCTCGGAGGTATGACGCTGCACATCATCTCTCTGATTCTGCTTACGATGGCTCACTCGGTTGTCAGCATTTTTGCTTTCCTGATCCTGTGGTCGTTTGCAGCCTGGACAACCGGGCCTACGCAGCAGTATAACCTTGCTTCCCTCGTGCCCGAATCCTCCGGCGTGATGCTCAGCCTGAACCAGTCCACCATGCAGCTATCCATGGCTGTCGGCGCCGGGCTGGGAGGAATTATTATAGAGCAGGTATCGCTCGCTTCGGTAACCTGGTTTGCAGCCCTTGGCGTCGCGATTGCCGCAGTGGGAGTCGTCGTTCTGAGCCGCATGTTATCCGGCAGATCGGCCGCCAGGACCGTAAACGAATGAATATTCCCCTGTACCGGGGGACAAACAAAGTCCAAGGAAGGAGTAGAATCCTACTCTCTTGGGCTTCTTATTTTTAGCAACCTCCGGAGGGGGGAACCCTTGCCTCGGCTTTTTGGTTTTTCCTCATATCATTCATTGTTTTTTTCGAGCTCTTTTAATCTATCTTCCAGATTCCGTAAGTCTTTTGTTTATTCGATAGATAACGGGCACCATAGCTGCAACGAATATTATAATTGCGCCAATAATCATGAATTTATCTCCTTTAGAATACAAATTTGTAAAACATTAGTATGTTTTAACCCAAAAAAAGTAGAAAAAAGATTGTATTTATACAAATTATGGTATACAATCTGAATTGTAACTCACACTAATTTAAGGCGGTGTTTTATGAAGTTTCTACGCGAACGTACTATTAAAACATCCAAGAGCCTACTAGCCGTATCCTTGCTTGCTGTTTCCGTATCAGGCGGAGTAGCCTGGGCATCTGATGAATCAAGTCTGCAGCCATCATCGAAATACGTTTTTGTAGCAGAAACAGCCGAGTCGTCAATTGAATCTCCCAACTTTGAGATTACAGAGCCTCCAGCTCCACCGATTCCCCACTTTACGCAAAATGATGTTACTAAGGTGGAAACTTCTTCAGACAGCAACCTTACAACTATGAATCAGCAGAAATTTGTTTCGGTATATCGAGATTTTGGTTTAAATGAAAGCATCCCCTCTTCGATTGTGTATGCGGAAGATAATGGTTCAGATGGACGTTGGGGAGGTACGCTGCAAAGAACGAACATAGTCCAATACAGTAATTATGTCAGAGTAACCTACAGTGGAACAGTATACAAAGACATAGATTAATACTTACTGCCTGCTCCGAAAGATGTAACTGATGTAGAGAATGGTGGTTAAAAACATAAGGCGACAAGAGTGACAGGTCCAAACCGGGCCTGTCATTTGTATATATGGGAGTACATCTAGACTGCCAAACCGAAACGGTGGGCTCTTCCGTAATCAGGAATCTTAACCTGCATATTTACCGTAATTTGGGGTAGTATACCAATAATTCCACCTGGCACGGAGGCTGACATGAAACCATCTGACTGCAGACCCGCAGAGTTCAAGGAGCTTACGGACTCGCTGGAACAAAATATCACTGGTATCCGCGGCTCAATGGGCTGCAGTCCGGATCTGGTCATCCGCCGTTTCGAACTGGCAGAGCACACAGGCTCGGCCCTGCTGTATGTGGATGGATTGGTAGACATGCAGGTGCTGCATCAGTCTGTTCTTGGAGCACTGGTAGGGAAAGTACCGGCCGAAGTGCTCGAAGCCCAATCCCCCGATGAGCAGCTGGATTACCTGTTGAAGCATGTGCTTGTGGCCGCTGATGTGAACATCGTCTCCGATCCCGAGAGCCTTATGAAAAGCCTGCTTTCCGGCAGCGCCGTTTTCCTGCTGGAAGGAAGCACAAGCTTCATTCGTATCGCAGCTCCCGGCTGGGAAGAGAGAGCGGTCAGCCAGCCCAACTCGCAGGCCGTCGTCCGGGGTCCCATGGAAGGTTTTACGGAGAATCTGCGGACCAATACATCTTTGATCCGGCGGCGGATCAAAGACAGTCAGCTGTGGATGGAGAACTTTGAGATCGGCCATACCACCAAAACCAGCGTGACCATCATGTATCTGCAGCATCTGGCGAACGCGGAGGTGGTGGAAGAGGTACGGCGGCGGCTGAATGCCATTGACACGGACAGCATCCTGGAGAGCGGTTATATTGAGGAGTTTATTCAGGACAAAACGAGAACGCCGTTCCCCACGATGTATAACAGCGACCGCCCGGATACAGTGTCTTCAGGCATTCTTGAAGGCAAGGTAGCCATTCTTGTGGATGGAACTCCTTTTGTGCTGCTGGTGCCGGCATTCTTTATCACTTTCTTTCAATCGGCGGAGGATTATTACCAACGGTCGGATATCGCAACTCTTTTACGTTTAATCCGGTTCCTGGCTTTCATTGTCGTAATGTTGGCGCCGGCCGTCTATATCGCCCTAACGACCTACCATCAAGAGATGATTCCGACTCCGCTGGTCATCAGCCTGGCTGCGCAGCGGGAGCGGGTTCCCTTTCCGGCATTTGTGGAAGCATTATTTATGGAGGTTACCTACGAGATTCTGCGTGAAGCAGGCGTACGCATTCCGAAAAATATCGGCCAGGCGATCTCCATTGTGGGTACGCTTGTGATCGGGCAGGCTGCTGTGGATGCAGGTTTTATTTCTTCCGCGATGGTGATTATCGTCTCCATCACCGCAATTTCGAGCTTTGTCATTCCTGAATTGGGGATGTCGATCACCGCGAGAATGATCCGGTTTATTTTCATGGGATTGGCGGCGTTCATCGGATTATACGGGATTCTATGCGGTCTTATTTTACTGGTGCTGCATCTGACCTCGCTTCGTTCGTTCGGTATGCCGTTTATGAGCCCTCTTGGCCCATTTGTGCGCGACGACATCAAAGACTCTCTGTTTCGTTTCCCCTGGAAATCCATGCGGACATATCCCAAGCAGAACCGGACCAAGGCTTTGAAGCGGCGATGGGGCCGCAAAGGAGCTTCGGAATCATGAAGGGCAGACTCAGAGGGCGTATCCTCGGCATACTTGTTGTCTTGTCCTTCCTGCCCTTGTTATCCGGCTGCTGGGAGAGACGGGAGCTTAACCAAATCGCGTTTGTGCTTGGAATGGGGATTGATAAAACGAAGAACGGATACATGGTATCCATGCAGGCAGTCATCCCGTCTGATATCGAAGCTAAAGGCGGCGGTGGCGGAACGGCGGTGGTCTTGTATAGCTGCAAGGGTTCAACCGTATACGAAGCATGGCGGAATTTTACTTTAGTAAGCCCCCGGGAGGGCTATGTCGGGCACGTTCGGGTGCTGGTCATCGGCGAAGAGCTTGCGCGCTCCGGAATCTCGGAAACACTTGACGCCCTGAAGCGCAGCCGGGAGATGCGAACAGATTACTATGTGATGGTCGCCAAAAACGCCAAAGCCTCTGAGGTGCTGAGCGTGTTGACACCGCTTGAGAAAATTCCGGCCAACAGTCTGTTCAGCTCTGTTAGTACATCCGATAAAATTACAGCCGCCACGATTACGATCAAAATGGATGAGCTCATGGACAATTTGGTAACAGAGGGACAGCAGGCGGTACTGACAGGAGTAGAAATTGACGGAAAGCCCGGCGGGGGCGATATGAAAAACATCCAGAATACCCGGCCAGGGACCAAGCTGCGTTTTGACAACATCGCGGTTTTCCGCAAGGATCGGCTCGTCGGGTGGCTGAACAGGCTGGAGAGCATCGGCTTCAGTTATGCGACAGACCGGGTGCATGCCAATTCAGGGGCCGTTCTCGGGGATGACCGCAAAAAAATCGTAGTGGAAGCGTTAGCCACACATACAAAGCGCAAGGCCAGGATGATTAACGGCAAACCACATATTTACCTGCAGGTTTCATTGATTGCCAACATAGAGGATGTGCAAAGCGGCATGGATATCACGACTCCTGCGGCAATCGCCGAGCTGGAGCAGGAATGTGAGAGACGGGTGGTACGATTAATGGAAACGTCTGTAGAAGGCTTGATCGATAAATACCGTTCGGACGCGCTCGGTTTCGGGAACCTGATCTACAAAGCTGATCCGAAGGCATGGCGCAAGCTGAGAAAGGGACCCGCCACTTCTTATCTGAAGAACACCGAAGTGCACTACACCGCGGATGTTCTGATCAACAGGATAGGCGTGACAGGAAATTCCGTTATCCACGACGTGAAGGAGTAATGATCATGAAAAATTGGATCATCACCCTCGCGGTGTCAACGTGCCTCTTCCTGCTGGATATGCCTTTGCTGATCCGATCCCGGAAAAAACGGGACTGGGTTGTTTACGGCGCTATTCTGACGGCAGGCATTGTCACTGTTCTGCTGGCGGCACCGCAAAAGCGGATGCCCAGCCCGTTATATTTTCTTATTTGGGTGTACGGCCCCATTAACAGTTGGTTCAGCTCATGGTTTCAATGAATCATTAATTGCAGCGGAGGTAAAATGGATGGCGGATAAATGGAGGATTAACACACGGCAGCTGACGATTCTCGTATTGCTTACGCTCGTGGGGGATATGTCCCTCGTATACCCGGAGATTATGTGCTCCGTTGCCAAGCAGGATGCCTGGATTGCCGCTGCCGCAAGCATACCGCTGGGTGTGGCATTGATCTGGCTGCTGCTCCAGCTGTGCCGTCTCCACCCTGAATCGACATTGGTTGAAAGCGCACAACGTATTCTGGGCAAATGGGCCGGGGGTGCTGTCGCCCTATTTTACCTGCAGTATTTTTTAATTGCAGGCTGTATTTATATCAGGGAAATTGAAGATTTTACAGGCACACAGATCTATGAGCGGACTCCGGGGAGTGTAGTCCGTATGATGGTGCTGCTTCTGGTCGTCTGCGGTTTGTATCTGGGTCTGGAGGTTATTGCGAGATCAGCAGAAGTTTTTCTTCCGCTGTTCACTTTTTTTCTGGTGGGACTGCTTGTTCTGCTGCTGCCGCAATTACATTGGGACCGGCTGCAGCCGGTGCTGGACACTCCCTTCATCACTCTGGCTGAGGCTGTAAAATTCGGCGTGTTTTACCCTTTCGGAGAGGTGCTGATTGTGCTTATGATCTATCCTTTCGCGCGCTCCCAGCCGCATACAAACCGGGATATTCTTATCGGCGTTCTTCTGGCTGCCCTCGGACTTAACCTGATTGTGCTGCTTTCCATTACAGTGCTTGGGGTGTATTCCACGGAGCAGCATTTCTTTGCCGCCTACATCCTTGCCCAGAAGATTAACATTGGAGAATTTCTACAGCGGATCGAGGCCTTGATGGGTTTCGCCTGGTTTATCTCCACTTATTTCAAAGCTATATTATATTTTTACGGTTTCACGTTCGGAATAGCCCAGCTTTTCCGCCTCAGCACCCATCGCATGCTGATCCTGCCGGCCGGCCTGCTGGCCTTCGGATTAACCCAGCTTGTATCTCCGGACATTATTTTTTACATCAAGACCATTCCGCCGTTTTGGGTCAGTTGGAATATCACGCTCAGCCTGGTTTTCCCGCTGCTGCTTCTGGGAGTAAATGCGCTTAAGCAATCCGGCAAGCGGAATAAACAGCCCCAGGCTCAGCAATAGTTGGGTCTAGCCGAACATGTTTTCCTTTAATAAAAGGTACACAAAAATCCCCGCTTTCAAGCGGGGAGAGAGAGTTAGGGTCATATAAAATTATGTACAAACATATTCCAAATCCTTTGTATCTCTTTTTTACAATTCGGCAATTTTGAAGAACATATTAGTGAAAGGTCTATTATAACTTAGGTGCTGAAATTCATATTTCTTATAAAAACCAACCGAACTAGGCAATGACTCGACACTTAAAAAAATGCACCCTGTATCCATCGAAATTTGCCTGGTTTGATTTAATGCAGCCAACAACAAATATTCACCGTACCTTTTTTTACGGTGTCTTGAATCAACTCCTAAATAATGAAGTTTAACTGCTGGATAATATTTATATGACGGGAGCGAAGATAACTTATGCTTTCTTCTTTTAGACTTTCCAATCTGCATCATGTCATTGTAAAGTGAAAAATACCCGACAAAATCTCCTTGTTCGTTGAAATAAAGTCGGGTATTCGTTAAATTTAGTTTTTGAAATTTTATTGCTTGCTCAACCAGAAAAGATCTTACTGATATCTCATCATCGCACTCAAACTGTTCAAGAAGCGCTCTATCGTCTTCTTGAAGCTGTCTGTATTCCAGCATTTGTTCTACTTCCTTTTCTCCTTAAAGTTTTGCATCATTTCTCTCATGCGATTCATTCCTACGCTTTCAGTTTTTTTCACTTGGGAAGCATAGTTTTCAAACTTCTGGGCAGCTTGTTCATTCTTAAATACTGTTTTGGTAGGTCGAATTGGTTTGATTCCAGTTACTGGCATTTCCTCGTCCTCCTTATGCTCATTCATCTTTCCAGCACCTCCACATTATACTTTTATCAAAAGTATATGCTTCGGTTAAGGTTACTATACAGAATTCTGAGGTTTAGTATATTCTATCACGTGTTAAGTGTCATGGCTAGCAAAGTCCATCATTTCATGCCCGAGCATGACATCGATTTTTTGGTGATTTGAAAGTCGGTTGAAATAAATATTGGCAGCAGGCGCCTTAAAGAAGAGACGGCTTCCGGAAGCATCGAAAGCCGTCATCCAATTCTCTGTTAAGATTAGTCGCTGGTCAGGTAGATGTTCGGGCGCGGCGGCATGTCCATATCCGTTCCCAGGTAGAAGCCGGTATGCGGTGGCTGGTTGTAGCCCGTGTTCTGCCACGCAATTGCAAGGCGGTATACCGGATCATGCATTAACGTATGAATCCGGTAATCCGTTATATCGGTGGTCGAATAGATTCTGAGCGCACTGCTGTCCTCCGTGCGGACGATCACCTCTTCGCGCCAATCGCCGAACAGATCGGCCTGCAGCGAAGGCGTGCCTTTGGTGTCGTTGTTCGAATACGTGCCGTTCATCGTCAGCAGGTTGTCCAGCCGGTTCGTTTCGTAATTCCATTTGTCGATCTTCGGGATGCCGACACGCAGCGGATCGCCGAGCCACTTGTGATCGAGCAACTCCCTGCTCAGGTCGCCGTCCCACCAGATGGCGAAGTTGACGGACGGGATGCTGCTGGCGATCTGCTCCCCTTTCGCATTGAACAAAAAGCCGTTCGGACTGTCCCAACCACCGCCGACCGACCAGGCTTCCGCGCCTTTATAGCGCGGGTCAATATCCGCCGCGAGCCCGCGCCCGACATCCTTGCCAAGCTGCGGCAGCCCCCACAGCACACTTCCGGTCCGGGCGTCCTTCAAGTTATTGGAGTACGGGGCAGACTTGTTCTCCTGAACTGCGAACAGCTCCAGACCCGGGCGGTCAGGATCCAGATCGCCAAGGTGCATCGCGTCGCCGTGACCGAGGCCGGAATTCCACAGTCCTGTGCCGTCATCGTCAATGGCGGCAGGTCCTGTCAGAATTTCATCCCTTCCGTCGCCATCGACATCCGCCACACTCAGCTGATGGTTGCCCTGCCCTTGATAAGACATGTTCTCCGGCGAGTTTGTATCGAATGTCCACAGCTTGGTCAGCTCTCCATCACGCCAGTTATAAGCAGCCAAGACCATCCTCGTATAATACCCGCGTTGGAAGACAAGGCTTGGCCGCTCCCCGTCCAGATAAGCGATCACGGCACCAAAGCGGTCGACACGGTTGCCGTAGCTGTCGCCCCAATCGCTAACCTTGCCCCGCGGTGGATCGTAATCCTCAGTGACGAGCGCTCTGCCAGTCTCCCCGTCAAAGATCGTAAAATATTCGGGACCGGACAAAATGTATCCGCTTCCATTTCTGTAGTCGGCTGCTGCATCTCCAATGACATTACCAACACCGTCAATGGTTCCGTCTGCGGTCTTGACCGCCACCTCAGCCTTGCCGTCACCATCCAGGTCATACACCATCATTTGTGTATAATGCGCGCCGGAGCGGATATTCTTCCCCAAATCGATACGCCACAGGCGTGTTCCGTCCATTTTGTAAGCGTCTATGAAAGTGTTACCCGTATAGCCGGATTGGGAATTATCCTTCGAGTTGGTCGGGTCCCACTTCAAAACGATGTCGTACTGTCCGTCGCCGTCCAGATCGCCGACGGACGCGTCATTGGCGCGATACGTATAGGCTCCGGAGGGCGTCTCCCCGCCTGCCGGCTTCTGAATGGGCACTGTCAGATAATTCGTCTCCCAGACGCCGACCGGACCAGCCATCCGCTCCTCGTGCCCGGCCTGTACACCACCCAGCGCCTGCAACGAGTAGGTGGAGTCGGCCGTGCCTTCCGGGTCCAGGAAATTCGTACTGTCCCTGATCGGGCTTTGATTCAGCTTCTTCCCATCTCGGTATAGATGAAACGAGACATTATCAGGATCGGTGCCAAGAAGTCTCCAGCTGACGAAGATGCCATCATCCGTGGCAATCGCCACCAGACCGCGATCAAGCCGTTCCATTTGTCTTGCAGGAAGCATTCCATAGACCACACCGTAGACTGAATCCGTGACCGCATTATTCTCCGCAGTGATGGGGACCGCCTGATCCTCCGGCGTTATACCGGAATTAGATGCTATACCAGAATTCGATGCAAAGCTGGTTTGAAATGGAACGAGCAGGGCAATCGAAAGCATGACACAAATAAAGCCAAGGCCTTTTCTCTTTCCTGTCATCGATTTTTCCCTCCCTAGACGAATGTATGAAACGCTTTCAATTTTGTAGAAAACAAAACCCCTCCTCTCACCTATAACTGGAATACACTTACATTTCTCATTATATATACACCTTCCAGCTTGTCCGTTCAAAAATCCGGCCAATTCCTTTAAAAATCCGATGTTTTGTGAGCAAATAAACGCACACCCCGGTCGGCGCTTGGCAATACGGCATACCTCATGATCTAACGGACAGGAACGGCGCTATTTTGAAGGCGAGCAGAAGGCGACCATTGCTTGTTTCCACAGCAGCAGTCAAGCTCCCCAATTCTGGGTTGGGCCTAAAAATTATCATTCTTTCATATAAATTGGCATTAACACCTCATCAACCAACTGATTCAGGTACACTTTTGATACTTTTCCGCCACGCACCATATTCTCAAAACGCAGAATATCAAACGGCAAACTCATTTGCATGACCGAAAATTCATGCTTGATTTCCCCTCGTTGTCTGGCAAACTCCTGTACTTTCTTCATCATGTCAATATTGCTTTCACGTCCCCTGATGGAGAGCTCCCGGAAGTGCTCATTTTTCTGGCTTAACTCAAACAAAATAGCGCTCGTAAGCTCCGGACCCACCGCCTCCAAAAATTGCTGGTACAGCTCTAAAACAGCCGATAAATCCTCTCTCAGGCTCCCTTGTTCCTGCACCAAATCAATCAATTTCCCGCCGAGCGCCTGCCTGTATCTGTATTGCACCAACGCATACAGGAGATCAGCCTGGTTATGATAACGCCCGTAGATTACGGTTCTGCTCGTTTTCGCCTGTTTTGCAACGTTTTGAAAGGTCATATGCTCATATCCTGTTGTTGAAAGAATTTCATATGCTGCTTCCAGAATTGCCACTTCCAGTTTTTCTCCTCTTCTTCGTTCCATGGCCATCCGTATTTCCTCCCGATTGATCTCTTTTAATAAGAATACCACAATTTAGCGTACAACTTGTACTTTATCTGCTTGAGGTGTATAATCCATTCGAAATAACATACAAAATGTACTTTATAGCACTTACAAAAAGGAGCTGTAAGTCATCATGAATAAAATATTGGTCGTCGATGATGATCCCCACTTTCGCAAGTTGGTGAAAGCTGTTTTGGACAACGAAGGCTGTGACCTGTACGAAGCCTCCGATGGAATCGAAGCTCTTTCCCTGCTGGAGACCATCAAAGTTGATCTGGTCATACTTGATGTGATGATGCCGAATATGGATGGCTGGCAGCTGTGCCGGGAACTGCGGACTCACTATGATCTTCCGGTGCTTATGCTCACGGCTAAAGGGGAAATCTCTCAGAAAGTGAAGGGATTCCAATTCGGCACCGATGATTATCTGGTTAAACCTGCCGAGCCGCTGGAATTAGTGATGCGGGTCAAGGCATTGTTGAGGCGTTATCAAATTGTATCGTCCCAAACGGTGCAAATTGGTGAATTGTTTATAAACCGTAGAAACTATGAAGTTACCGTGGATAAAGCCATTGTTTTTCTGCCGCTAAAGGAATTCGAGCTTTTGTTCAAATTGGCCAGTCATCCGAATAAAACATTTTCGCGGGAACAGCTCATTACGGACATATGGGGGTATGAATTTGAAGGAAACGAACGGACGCTGGATGTGCACATCAACCGGCTGCGGCAGCGTTTTCCGGAAACCAATCATTCGTTTGCCATCAGGACCGTGCGGGGGCTTGGCTATTGTCTGGAGGTCTATTCGTGAAAAAAAGGCTTTCGCGAAAAGATACGATACTTCAAGGGTTCGTTTTGTTCATTGTTATTTTCGCAATTATCATTGGCTGCGGCGCGCTGGCCGGACTTTTTACACGCATCATTTTTTTTGCAACAGGACATGATCCGGCAGTAGAACCCATTTATGGCCAGGGCCTCACTTGGCTGATTTTGATAGCCCTCTTATTGCTGGCAAGGTACTACCTGAAATACGGAAACATCACAAAATATATCGATTCGTTTAACGCCGTCATCCACGTATTGGAGAGAATCGCCAAAGGCGACTACAAAGCCAGACTGAAGGATACATTCAATGAACACAAATCGTTCGGCGAATTGGTGAAGAGCGTGAATAACATGGCTGCGGATTTAGAGCAGATGGAGAATATGAGGCAGGAGTTCATCTCCAATGTATCTCATGAAATCCAGTCCCCTCTTGCATCCATCCGGGGGTTTGCCCAGGTCCTGCAGAGCAATGATCTATTAAGCATCGAAGAGAGAAAGCTCTATTTAAGCATTATTGAAAGCGAAAGCGTACGTCTGTCCAAGCTAAGCGACAGCTTGCTTCAGCTTGCCGTTCTGGAATCGGAGAGTATGAACCTGCAACCCCGGCCATACCATCTGGACAAGCAGATCAGGGACCTGATTCTGGCCTGCGAACCGCAATGGAGAGGAAAAAAAATCGATGTGGAGGCTTTCCTGGACGAAGTAACCTGCATGCTGGATGAAGACAGGATGAGCCAGGTTTGGATCAATTTGATTCACAACAGCATTAAATTTACACCCGAGGGCGGCAGGATACGGGTTAAATTGCATCAGCATGGCGAAACGATCGAGGTTCACGTATCGGATACGGGAATAGGTATTTCAGAGGAAGATCAGAAGCGAATTTTCGAGCGTTTCCATAAAGCAGACAAATCAAGAGAGCGTTCGAATCAAGGCAGCGGGCTTGGTCTGTCCATCGCCAAAAAAATTGTGGATTTGCACGGTGGCGGTATCCGTGTGCGCAGCACTCCCGGTGCGGGGACAACTTTTACTGTAACGTTGCCGAATTAGACACCACACGCATATAAACTGTAATTATTCGGAATTTTCGATTTAAATTCAGTTTACTCACTTGTTGTACGATAACTCCGAGGAGAGATACCTTAAAAACAAGGAGTGCTGATCAATGTCAGAAATGATTCAAACACGCAACTTGATTAAACAATATGGAGATCGGAAGGTGCTTGACGGCATTTCCCTTTCTGTCAAAAAAGGTGAAATCTACGGCTTTCTGGGGCTCAACGGCGCAGGGAAAACGACGATCATTCGGCTTCTGCTGGGCATGATCCGTCCTACTTCCGGAGCTGTCCTGCTGAATGGCAAACCGGTGGATGCCGGCGATCATAGTTTGTGGCAGCGGGTTGGGTATCTTGTAGAGACACCTTACGCTTATCCTTCATTCACCGTGCGGGAGAACCTGGAGATCATCTGCCGTCTGCGACGGCTTTCCGGTACGAAACCCATTGATGAAGTGTTGGAGAAGCTGAAGCTGACCTTCTATGAGCACACGAAGGCGAAAGACCTGTCCCTGGGAAATGCGCAGAAACTTGGCCTGGCGAAAGCGCTGATCCATAATCCGGATATTCTGATCCTGGACGAGCCTACCAATGGCCTGGATCCGGCCGGCATTGTTCAAGTCAGGCAACTGCTTCAGGATCTGGCCCGCAATCATGGCGTCACGATCTTTATATCCAGTCATATTCTGGAGGAGATGTCCAAGATGGTGTCCCGGATCGGCATTATCCATCAAGGCCGCTTGATTCAGGAAATGAGCGCAGGAGAGCTGAACCAGGCATTCCACAGACGCCTGTGGGTAGATACGCAGCAAATAGAAGCGGCAAGAGCCAAGCTGGCGGACGAGGGATATACCGTTCATTTGTCCGAAAATGGACGGCTTGAAGTCACAAGTGAGTATGCCATCCGGCATCCGGAACAGATTGCGCAGCTGTTAGTGCATGCTGATCTGCCGCCATCGCTGCTGAAGGTTGAAGAAGAAAGTCTGGAGTCGTACTTTTTGAGAAGTGTTGGGATGATTGGAGGAGATGCGAAATGAACTATTTCATTGCTGCTCTCAGGGTTGAAATTTACAAATTACGCCGTTCTTTAGTTCCCTGGTTAACACTTCTGTTTGTCATGGCCGTCGTTTCACAAGAAGTAGGACAACCGGATTGGCATTCCTATCTGAGCGGTGCAGTCTATCGGTTTACGATTTTGGGCTCCATCGGCTTTGGTTTTCTGACAAGCTGGTTATTCGGCCGCGAATATGCGGATCGCACGCTAAAAGATCTGCTGGCCTTGCCTGTGTCGCGCCTGAACATTGTGCTGGCGAAATATGCAGCGGTTCTCGTGAGCTGTGTGTTGATCTCAGTGGTCTTATTTGTTTATGTGCTTGGCTTGGGAATGATTGTGGGATTACCCGGATTTTCAGCGGACATGATTTGGCAAGCCTTTGGCGTGTTCGGCTTAACCACTGTTTTCAATATGCTGCTGTGCACACTTGTCGCTTTTATAGCATGTTGGTCACGAGGGTGGCTGGCTCCGATCGGGTTTGTTTTCCTGACATTAGTACTGGCGTTAAGTCTTGGGCCAGGCCCGGCCGGTCCCTATGTGCCATGGGCCATTCCGGCGCTGCAAACGCTGCATTTCAGTTCTGGGGGGACTGCAGCCGAGATATTGAACATGATGAGCTATATCATTCTTGGCGTGACCGGAGCTGCCGGATTTGTCGGCACTTTAGCATGGTGGCGTTATTCGGATCAGAGGTAAGTTATGGAAAAAGTCTAACTTAAAAAACATCACAAGTCTGCACTCAGAGGAAAAAGGTCGTTCAAGCGTGTACAGAACATGACCACAACGAATTGGATCAAAACACCTCTTCTTTGGGTCATGTTAATTTCTGTGCACGTGATGAATCACCTGAACCAACAAACTGATGAAGCGAGGAATCGTCATCCTTTACCGCTAACGGACTCGATTGATCTTATTTACCCCAAAAGGCGGAATATCATTGCCCTAACGGACTGGGGAGATCTTATTTGCCTGAAAATGGCCCATAGCATTCTTGTAAATGCTAAATAAAGACTATGGGGTCCGTTAACATTCCATAAACGCTTGATTTCGCCGAAATAAGGGCATTGCAGTCCGTTAAGATGATCACGTACGCCGTCTTGTTCTTGTTAAGCTCCGATTTCAGCTGCACCTGTCATTTTAGTTGTATATGATCATCATCTGCGACAGAAACGGATCGGGTGTTGAAAGGAAACATATCTTTTTGAAATACTTGGCTAATTTCTTCAACTCCTTACTTTCTGTAATATCTTCTTCGCTCCAGCCTACACAGTAGAATAGAAAATAGGGGGATAGTTCAAGTTGTTGTTGAACAAAATCTATGAAAATCCTTTCTTCCTCATTAGCTTCAATTTCAATAAGTTCGGCTTCAGCAGGCTGATACTGGTACGCAACATAAGGGGTGTCTTCCGAGTGACGCCCCTTTCCTTTGCTTAAAAGGGATAAAATGAATGGGTTCAACCGGGATTCCTCATTCAACTTTTGATAAATATTATAAATTCCCGTTATTGAATCCGTACTTGATAGGGTGATCTGGACATGAGACTTACCCTGTTGGTATGCCACCCGTATAGAATCGAAGATGGAGAGCAGCCTGGCTAATATCTCATCATTTAATTGATTTTCCTCATTAGGGAAATTCAGTTCTCCTACATATTTGGGTTTGAAATGCAATTCATGATATTCTCTATCGTCGTAGATCATGTAGAACGGATACAAAGCGAACTGTATTTCAATATCCGACAGAATCACTACTTCTGCATCTTGTCTTTCAAATGGGGACTCGGTGAAATTCATCCCGGTTTCCAAAATTCTTCTGACAACCATTTTGTTATCTTTAATGGAGTAGACTTCTTGTTTCACCACCTCTTCGTGGGCCAGAGTCCCATAAGAGCTGATGAGCGGATCATTATCCATCTTAAAAAGAGTTTTTTTAACCATATACTACCTCCTTTGTGCGCCGCCACATCAGTGTTTGACCACTCGCCGTTAAATACACGGTTACATATCCTTGAGTCTTACTTATCAAAACAGAGACCCCTTCGCCTCCCTATATTCTTAA
The DNA here is from genome assembly GCF_046098255.1 of Paenibacillus jiangxiensis. Taxonomy (NCBI): domain Bacteria; kingdom Bacillati; phylum Bacillota; class Bacilli; order Caryophanales; family Paenibacillaceae; genus Paenibacillus; species Paenibacillus jiangxiensis. The sequence goes on along the minus strand of NZ_JBJURI010000006.1, from coordinate 124,762 downwards.
ACATACTTCAATGTTGCCTATTATCTATGAATACTCTTGAAATCTATTCGGTTGCATTACATCGAGATTGCCGATTATATTGGCACGTGATGCCGCCGCTTTTATCATTGCCGAATTAGTAAACGATGCCTTAATCCGCATAAGATGTACGGATAGCGAGCAGTTGGTACTGTTGAAATCGATAAATCGGAATTATCAGAACACTTTGCAACCCTTGGCACATTTTTTTTAAACAAAAATGCTCTGCCAGCTATAAGCCGGTAGAGCATTTGCTTTTTTTAGTAGCAGACATATAAGATAAAAGATGACTCCAAATTACTAAGTTAAAAAAGGTTCAATAAATGTTTTCCATTTATCATATACCGATATGAGCGCAGGTGTTTTTTCTGCCACAGAAATAACTCTCTCGATACTCCCAAGAAGCGAGTTCATAATTGTCTTATTGGGCTTGTCTGTTTGCGCTTGATCCGAAACCGCAGAAACTGCCTCTGATAACTCATCTTGAGTATCCTTTGGCATGTCTTCATTCTCTGCAATCAATTCAATTAACTGCTTCGTAACATCCGCCAATCCTTCATTAGAGCTTTGGTTATTAACAAATGTAGCGCTACTTGAATCCCCTATGGATTGAGCACCACTATTGTTTTCTACCTTTCCAATATTATATTCGGACATTTTAAATTCTCCTCCATAGAACTGTTGAAAAACTAAAGTAAAAAAAGGGTTTACCTGTTTTAATGCCTCAACATTCTCTCGAGTTAATAAATCAGATAACCGAGAAGGAGGTTCCCCAATGTTTTCAATTACAGGGCTAGTACTGGCTTTAGTGTAAGTCGGTTTTTCCCTTTTTTTTTGCCCTTATTCGTTCTTTATAAATAGGATTGAATTCAAAAACAGGAAAAATACTATCAGGTGACAATTCAAAGCTACCATGAATCCCACAGTGGCCTAGGTAATCCACAGTGTTCAAATTCTCAATTGTACCAACCGTTCTTACACAATCATACTCAGGACATCTTATTTCGTAGAGCAAGATAAGCGCCTCACCTTTTACCAAATGAAGCAGTCTGTTAAAAACTTGGTCAAGAGGGATGCCTGTAGCCTTTGCAACGGCTGAAGGATAGAATCTTTTGATTGGTAAAGTTGCTGCTATTTCAACCCAATCGTCAATTTCCCATATATCAACCATTGCTAGCCCCCCCTTCAGTTTTATTTCCTACATTATAACACGCTTTCTAACAAAGTCGATTGCAGCTTCGGAAGCTTGTGACATAAAAAAAATAGAGTTGGATTGCATGCCTACACGAATGGTATGTGTTGTCCTTACCCCATCTTCCTCCACTGGGAATTGAATAAAGCATCCTTGATGTTCAATGCTTGTTTTTAAATAATCATATAAAGGAGTACCCCTTAGATCTCTTTCCTTAACACCCATCCCGACCTTTTCCATGCCATTCAAAATTAATGCTGTGAACGGAATGGCAGAAAACTCTTCTCCCAAAGACTGCCTTGCTTCCTGTAAATTAGTTTGTAATTCTGAAATATCTTCGTTTTCAAAATAAGAATCAAGTGCTGATAAAATTGTTACAACCGAGGAAGCCTGAGATTGCGTAAATTCATCCAACGTAATATTAGGTTTTCCAACAGTATCGATAAGTTCCCCACCTAAGGCATCCGCTAAATCTTCAGCATTGTATCCAAACGGGGCCATCACCCTCACGGGATCCATTATTACCTGCTGCCTAATTAACTGAGCGAAACCTTTAGCAATCTTCTCTGCGTTTTTAGGGTCAGTCCTAACTTCAATAAACCCTTCCTCTTCATTTACATATAATGTAGTTGTAGCCGTTTTTGGGCGTGTCTCAATATTATCAAGTATTATTTCTCTTGTGACACCCACTTTATACGTATACTTTAGATAATATTCGTGTTCTTTGACTCCCTGTGCTGCCCCAATGAGCACTGGATCACTTGAAATATGCTCAGTCAAAGGCATATGTAAAGTTTCAAACGGATTAAAGGCCGTATGGTTTTGTTGGATTATTTCTCTTAAGCCTTTTATTCCATCTGAAAATTTGTACCACGAGACAGAAGTCTTACCTCCAAATATATGCTCTTGTGACGCTTCAAATACTCGATGCCGCGTCTCTTCACTTTCTTTCATTCTTATCCATATTTTGGAGACCAATTCGCTAGCAGGCCCATCATTAGGCATGTCAAGATTGGTACAAATTTCCTTAAGCTTATCTTTAGATAAACGCATAAGATCCCCAATTAACACTAATTCTGCAATTTTGAGCAACTTAATAACCACCTTTATCGGGTTCTCTATTGATTCAAAATAAAAAAAGCTCACCGACAAAGCCGACAGAGCCTCTCAACCGGTACTACCGGATTGCATAACGGTTGGTTTCCATGTGTTAAGTGAAGTATAATCCACTTGGTCTATTTTGTAAATAAAAATAGAGAAATAATCCTAGGACCATTGGTCAGTTTTTACTGTTTACTTAACAATTAATTCTACTGAGGTGCCATTCGGATAGTCTTCCACGTGATTCCCACTCAGCCGCCAGATCCTCTGTTGTCGCCTGGGTTTGCAATCAATGTCCACGTTCTCGCCGCCTTCCGCACTCAATTTCTGACGGAGAACTATCTTGAGTTTCAGCGGCGGGAGTGGATGAGAGATCAGGTAAATTTGACGCTTGACGATGTCGTACGGCGCATCCGGGAAGAGTCTTTAGGCAATTCGTTGTGTATGTTTACCAATAAGCCTTGTGAGAAGAAACCTCTTCTTGACAATTTACGTCATTTTAAGATTCCGGCCTAAACCGCTATTTCACTGATCACGCTACAAGTCTGCCCTTTGGTGCACAAAGTATCGAAATCCACAAGACACAAGTATCACCAGCACTTATGAGGAAATATGTTCCATATGCAAGATAATGTATGAATCAGTCTTCTCTTTTAACACTTTCATAACAACTTCGTCAAATCGTATGAGCAGCAAACTGAGTATATCTTTCGCCAAACGAACTAAGAAATCCCCCTCACATAAAAAACACATCCCGAGCTCGGTCAGGTCCCCATATAGGAGAACTGACCGAGCTCGGGATGTGCCGTTCATCAGACTTGTTCAAGTTTAATCTATAATTTCTATAATCCTCACAGCGGCTGAATCGTAAATTCAAACGCCAGCGGCTGGTCCGCTTTAATGCGGTACTCCTCATGAACCGGAGCTCCCCAGCTATCGTCACCGCCCACGCCCATCTGCCGGCCCGCTACCGTGACCACTGTGTAGTGAACATCGGGCAGCTCATACAGATGATAGGCGCTCTCCAGCTCGAATGCGGTGTACGGCGAGATGTTGGCCTCAACGGGCGCCGAGACCGGTGCCGTAATTCGGATACCGCGCTGCAAATCGTCCGTAATGTCCACGCGCCGGACCCCCGTGCGGTTGCCGGACGCCTGTGGTACGACATAACCGGACACATTGTCCGCCGCTTCGTTGCGGAACGTAGTCAGCCTTGCCCCGAAAGCGCGGTCCGCGTAATTCTCATCCGGCCCCATTGCATACCAATCCAAATGGCTGTAGTCCGCCGGTACCTTGAACGTCAGGGCGAAAATCGGCAAATCCGGCAGCCCGGCAGCACCCTTGTACGTAGTCTTCACCCGCACGCTTCCATCCGCATACACCGTATAGGCCGTGGCCACTTCAATCCCGGCATGCACGCTGAAGCTGTAACGGAAAGTAACCGTCACGCTGCCCTCGCCTTCCTCAAGCACAATATCCGTGCATTTGCGCGCCAGGCTTGCGGCGAACCAGGCACCCGCCTCGTATCCCAATGCCATGCCTTTGTCGTTATCGGTGGTTGCCCGCCAGAAGAGCGGCGCAGGCGGCATGGCAATCATCTCCCGTCCGCCGTAACGGAGCGAGGTCAAGCTGCCTGCCCCCCTCGAGAACATCACCGTGAAGTTGTTGCCATGTACACCGATGTTCACGTCTCCCTGTACAACCTTCAGCTCACCCGCAGGCAGCTGCGCAGATGCTGAATCCTCCACCTGGAAAATATGCTGGCCGAAGGCGATCTCATATCCGGCAGGCGCCCACAGGGCAGACTCGCGCAATAAGAGCGAAGCATGAATGGCATATTCCCCCGGTGCAGCGGCTACATCCGGCAGCTCGTACGCGATGGATGCCTCACTTCCCGCAGCCACCTCAGGCTGCAGAACGCCGCGATAGATTTCCCGCCCTTCATGCAGCAGGCTGTACACGAGATCATATGCTTCCGTTCCCGTGAACAGATTTTCATTCTTCACGTTCACTCCGCTGCGGTCCGGAAAGAGCTTGATGTTCTGGTACAGGAATTTGACCTCCTGCATTTTGGGTGACAGCTTCCGGTCCGCGTAAACAATACCGTCCGTACAGAAGTTATAATCCGTCGCCCGGTCGTCAAAATCGCCGCCAAAGGCAAGGTACTCCTTACCGTAGCGGTTCTTTTTCACCACAGCCTGATCGATATAATCCCAGATGAAACCGCCCTGGTACATCTCGTATTTATTTTCAAGCTCAGTATACTTGTGCATGCCCCCAACCGAGTTGCCCATTGCGTGCATATACTCGCAGCTAATGTAAGGCTTCTGCGGGTTATCGTTCAGATACTGTTCAATATCAGCCACCTTGGCATACATGCGGCTTTCCATATCGCTCGTATCATTGTAATCCCGGTTGTGGAAGACGCCTTCATAATGGACCAGTCTGCTTGGGTCTGCGGCTCGGAAATAGTTCGCCACATTCAAAATCACTTCGCCCGCATAGGATTCATTGCCGCAGGACCAGATCAGAATAGATGGATGGTTCTTATCCCGCTCCACCATCGATACCGCCCGGTCCATGACAATATCCTGCCACTCCGGCAGATTACCCGGAATATTCCAGGACGGCTCGACCGCCCCAAGCTTCTGCCACGATCCGTGTGTCTCCAGATTCATCTCATCAATGACGTAAATGCCGTACTCGTCGCACAGCTCATACCACAAGGTCTGGTTCGGATAATGGGAGGTGCGGACCGCATTCATATTGTTTTGCTTCAACGTCCGGATGTCCCACAGCATATCTTCCTTTGTGATCGCCCGTCCCGTGCGGCAGTTGAATTCATGGCGGTTTACGCCCTTGAACACGATGCGTTTTCCGTTCAGGCTCATCACTTTATTGATCATTTCGAAGCGGCGGAAGCCTGCTTTCTGCGGAATGACTTCCACCAGTTCCCCGGCTTCGTTATAGATATGGATGTACAAAGTATACAGATAAGGCTGCTCCGCGCTCCATGGATTGACCTGCTCGATACTTCCTGAGAGAGACAACTTTCCGCCCGAGAAAGCCCCCTCCAACGAAGCAACAATCTGCTGATCCGCATCCTTGATGTCCACCCGCACCCGAGCCGCTGCTTCCTGCTCCAGCGTCAGGTCCAACTGCAGCGTTCCGTTCGTATAGGAATCATCCAGCCCGGCTTGCACTTTAACATCACGGGCATGGATGTCAGGAATGGTGTACAGGTACACATCTCTGAAAATACCGGAAAAACGCCAGAAATCCTGATCCTCCAGCCACGCGCCCGTGCTTCTTTGGTACACCTCAACCGCCAGCCGGTTCTCCCCCTCCTGCAGGAAAGGAGTCAGCTCGAAATCGGAAGGGGTGAAGCTGTCTTCCCCATAACCGACAAAATGCCCATTCAGCCATACATAAAACGCTGTTTCCACGCCCTGAAAGGAGATGAAAACAGGCCGGTTCTTCATGGAATCCGGCAGACGGAAGCTCGTCACGTAGCTGCCTACCGGATTGTCTCCCTCCGGAAGCTGCGGCGGCCGCAGCTCATGATGACCGTCCCACGGATACATCGTGTTCACATACTGCATCTGCCCGTAGCCCTGGGTCTGGATATGACCGGGTACAGTAATGCTCCCCCAACCGCTTACGTCGAAATCCTGCTGGTAAAAAGACTGCGGACGGCTGGCCGGATTTGCCGTATAGTTGAACTTCCACGTACCGTTCAGACTGTGGCGCATATCCATGGGACCCTGCGCCTCCGCTTCCTGTACCGTTTTATAATATTTGTGGTCAGAATAAGCGGGCAGCCGGTTGACCGCGAACACACTCACATCCGACAGCCAGTCCAGACTCCACTCTTTCACTCTTGCACTCTTTACTCCCACCAAAGAAATTCACTCCCACGTAAGCAGATTATTTTACCGATCCCACCATGCCAGCCACAAAATGCTTCTGCATCACAAAGAACACCAGCGCGGTCGGCAGCGTCGAGATGACAATCGCGATCATAATGACCCCGTAATCAGGCGAATAGCTTGAGCCCAAATTGGAAATGAGCAGCGGAACCGTCTGATTTTCAGGAGTCTGCAGCACGATCAGCGGCCACAGATAATTGTTCCAGCTCGACATGAATGTAATGATTGCAGCAGCAGCATAGGTCGTCTTCATCGTGGGCATATACACCCGGAAGAACAGCCCCAGCTCCGACAGGCCATCCATTCGGCCCGCTTCCAGCAGATCCTTCGGGAACATTTTGGAGCTTTGCCGGAAGAAGAAGATCAGGAACGCCGTCGCAAACGTCGGAATCACCACCGCCGCCATCGTATCGATACCAATCGCTGGAACGAAATTCGTAATCGACCCGAACATCCGGTAGAGCGGAACCATCAGCGCTGCAAAAGGAATCATCATGGACAACAGCAGAATGTTGAAGACAACATCCTTCGCCCGGCTTCTGTACACTTCAAAACCATATCCCGCCAGAGAGGAAATGAGCAGAGCCAGTACGGTGGTCGTGATCGCTATTTTGGCCGAGTTGCCCATCGCCGTCATAATATCCACCTGACCCAAGAGCTTGCTGAAGTTCTCACCCAGGAAAGAGCCCGGAAGCAGCCTGCCCTTCGTAACATCTACCGAAGTATTCGTGGAACTAACCAGCATCCACAGAAAAGGAAAAATGGACACAAACGCCGCCACACTCAGAAATATATATGTGAAAACCGTCTTGGTTTTACCCATTTCTCTCACCTGCCGCTTTAAACTGAATGAATGACAAGATAATAATCATGATGACGATTGAATAAGACACGGTTGCCGCATAACCGAAGTCGGCCGAATATTTGAAGGAAAGATTATAAATGTAATGCGAGATGGTCGTCGTGGCATTGCCGGGACCACCCTTGGTAATATTCACAACCTCGTCGAAGAGCTGCAGTGTTCCGATCGTCGATGTAATGGACGTAAACAGAATAATCGGCTTCAACAGCGGTACGGTAATGCTGAAAAACTGCCGTATCGACGATGCTCCGTCAATCCGGGCCGCCTCGTAAATCGATGAATCGATATTTTGCAGACCTGACAGGTAGAAAATCATGTTGTAGCCGGTCCAGCGCCACGTAATCGCGATAATGATCGTTACCTTGGCCCAGAAGGGATCGGTAATCCACTGAATCGGCTCGCCGATGATATGCAGGTTCAGCAGGAAAGAGTTCACCAGCCCGTCCCCGGAGAACAGATATTTAAATACGACAGAGTAGGCTACAAGTGACGTTATGCAGGGCAGGAAGATTGCCGTGCGGAAAAATCCTTTGAATTTCAGGTTTTTATCATTCAAAAGTACGGAAATGAATAACGCCAGAATCACCATCAGCGGGACCTGGAAAATAAGATAAATAAACGTATTCTTGACGGCGGTCAGGAACATGGAGTCCGTAAACAGCCGTGCATAGTTGTCAATGCCGGTAAACGTAAGGTTGGTTCCCGTGCCTGTCTGGAAGGACAGGATCAGAGCCCGCACCATCGGATAAAAATAAAAAGTGAAGATCATAATGACCGCAGCGGCGATGAACAGCCAGCCGGTCAGGCCCGCTTTTACCCGCCCGGACAGGCCGGACTTGGGGGCTCTCATCTGTGACTTGGCGGGTCCGGCGAGACCCGGTTTGGCTTCTCTCATGACACTCAGCTCCTTGTTTAAACAGGCACGCGATTCCCTCCAAGCAATCGTCAAGGGGTCGCGTGCCTGCTATCTGTCTATCGCTCTGACACAGCGTTTGCTGCGTTATTTCAACTGCGCTTCCGCCTGTGCCTGGGTATCATTAATGACGGAGTCAACATCCTTGCCATTCATGTAATTCTGAACTTCGACAGCCAGGATATCCTCGATGGCATACGTATGCAGACCATAGTTGACATTCGGAATTTGCTCCGACCATTTGGCGAAGTCAGCATAGATTTTTTGTCCGCCAAAGAATTCTTGCGCTTCATCATAAGCCGGTCCGGTGGCTGCTGCTTTCAGCGAGCCGATGGCTCCGATCTTCGTAACCATCTGCTGGTACAGCTGGGTGTCCGAACCGAAGGTTTGCTTCAGGAAGTCCGCCGCTGTATCCTGGCCGTCCATGTTCATGACATACCACGAGCTGCCGCCCAGGTTAGAGGCGTTCACAGAGTTACTGCCGGCCATTTTTGGAAACGGTACAACAGCCCATTTACCGGATTGGGAAGCTTCCGCCTTGATGGAAGGTGTGATCCAGTTGCCTGTCGGAACAGTTGCCACATTACCGCTGTTAAAGGCCGCCAGGAATTGGCTCCAGTCAGACGTCATGGTCACAATGTTGGCATCCATGAGCTTCTTGTAAGTCTCCAGCGCTTCCTTCATCGCAGGGTTGCCGGCAATGTTAGGTGTCTTGCCATCTTCCTTCAGATACCAGGAGCCTGAGGATTGCAACATCATACGGATCAGACCGAGGTCGTTCGGATCCTGTGACAAGAAGTCCTTGCCGGTTTTCGCTTTCACGTCTTTACCAATCTCGATGTAACGGTCCCATGTAATGTCCGTCAAATCTTCAACCTTGTAACCTGCTTGCTCCAGATAGTCTGTTCTTACATACAGTCCAGTTACGCCGGAGTCGAACGGAACACCATACTGCTTGCCGTTCGCGCTGGTCGGTCCGATTTTGTAATCTGCGAAGGCTGCAGGATCAATCGTGTTCGTCATGTCATGGAATGCATCCGGGTAAGCCTGCAGGAAGTTCTGCGCCCGGTAATCCTCGATCAGCACGATGTTCGGCAGACCTTTCGTCGTACCGGAGTTCAAGCCGGTGTTCAACTTTTGCACGATATCGGCCTGCGCATATTCCACGATGTTAATCGTTACATCCGGATTTTTGGCAGTATACAATTCCTTCGCGATATTCAGTGCGGCGATATTAAAGTTAGGGTCCCAGGCCCAGACCGTGATCTCTTTTTTATTGGGATCCGAAGCCGCCCCTTCTTTTGCGCCCCCGCCGCTCGAACAAGCGGACAATACAAATACGCATGCCAACAAGAGCAAAAGCATTTTTTTCATGTGTTCAACCCCTGTTTCTATATAGTGTATGTTTCCTTGAAACCCTTTACTGAAAGCGTTTCCCTTCAGCATGATCATCTTACCACCCGCGCTTTTGGGCCAGCTATAAATATCTTTGCTAAGATTTGTTTTATTATTATGTCATGCAGCTGGATAACGCTTTCATATGGTACTTTCTTTTGATTTTGGCATTTTTTTTAGCAGTATCCTGTTCAACAGGACGTCACTTTGAACGCATGGTCACAGTTTTTGTTACATTCCCATCTACATTGTTTGTTGCGCAAAAATCGTAATTTGTTTAGTCATTTCATATTGATTTCACCCGTAAATACCTGTACATTTTAAGTACGAAACAAATCCACGTAACAAATCAACGCAACAATCGGCAACTCAGGGCTAATATTGTTTGAACAATGCAGCATTCCTATACACTCTAAATGGTGATCACCAGTATTTTCAAAGGAGAAATGTTTATCCATGAGTACGATCCGGGATGTTGCGAAATTAGCGAATGTATCCACAGCCACCGTATCCAGAGTTTTAAACAATGACACCACCTATAAAATCACGGAAGAAACCAAAGAAAGAGTCTGGCAAGCGGTTACTCAGCTTCATTATAAAATCAGTTCACGCCCAAAGCGAAAAGCTGCACAGAAGGATCAGGCCGCAAGCAAGCCGCATATCAAAATCGGATGTGTATTAAGTGTTACAAAGGACAAGTACAACGATCCTTATTTCATGTCCATCTTATCCGGCGTGGAAGAGAGATTGCTTAGTAAAGGGTACAGCATTTCCTTTATTCGGACCGGAATTGAACTGAATGATCACAAAATTTTATCCAATACCTTCAGCGAACCGATTACCGGTCTGATCCTGATGGAAATTTTGAAAAGCGAAACCTACGAGTATATATGCAAACAGGTTCCCCATATCGTGGGTGTCGATACAGAACGCGAGGATATCGATAATGTGGGTTATGATCACTACAATGTCGCTTCAATGGCCGTAAACCATCTCATTAACAAAGGCCACACCCGGATTGGATATATCGGGGGAAGCGGGCTAACGGGCAACTTGAAGGACAGCCGCCGCTATCGGGGCTATTACGCTAGCATGCACGCTGCCGGGATGTCCGTCAATCCCGATTGGGTGATTGATTGCCTGTGGGATGAAGCCGTCTGTATCGACAAAATCAATCATTTATGCAAAACCGGCAATTACCCAACCGCCTTCTTCGCCGGGAGTGACCTGATGGCCATGGCCGCCCTCAATGGCTTGTATAATAAGGGCATTTCCGTTCCCAACGATGTGGCTGTTATAGGTCTATCCAATATTGAGGTATCCAAGTATTCCAATCCCCCACTATCCACGATCGAGGTGCCGACCAGGGAAATCGGCATGGTCGCTGTCGACAACCTGATCGATAGAATCAACGGAAACCGGCTGCTGCCCAAGAAAATTATTTTGCCCACCCGCCTGGTGGTACGCAGTTCTACCTAGAAAGTACAAATCGAAAAATGAACTCGTGCTAAACGCCATGCCATCTCGGAAAGCACCGTCGAACAGTGAATCCGGATATTCGGACAAGGAGGTGAAGCTTCTCATTCAGCCGCATATTTCCAGGCTAAGAAAGAATGCTTGCTTGCTGGTTTAGGGCTCCAATATCTGTATAAGAGGAGGTTTGAAATGAGAACACGAGGCAATAAGACGAAAATGACGTTGATCGTTTTTACCATGATGGCCTTGCTCCTTACCTTATTCCCCTTTCCCGCCTTTACTTCGATTGCAGCAGGCGACGTGATTGAATTCCATCCGACCGAGCTGGATGATCCGCTCAATAACCCATTTAAGGGCTGGGCGCCTTCAGCGAAATCTACCGGCTATCCGCAGGAGCACCGCCTGGTTTATGCTGGCATCACCTGGAAGGAGCTAGAGCCGACAAAGGACCAATATGATTTCAGTGCGATTGAAGCATCCAATCACTTTGACTATTGGCGAAGCCGCGGAGTCAAGGTAGTGCTGCGCTTTATTATGGACAGTCCTTCCGGTTCGCCTCACCGGGATATTCCTGAATGGCTGTATAATGACATGGTCAATATGGGGCAATCGCCGGGTACGGCCTATCGGGATGATACCGGCGGTATGGGAACGGGCAACAATACAGGCTTTTCCCCCAATTACAGCTCCGAATATCTGATCTCCAGACACAAACTTGCGATCGAAGCGATTGCGAAGCATTACAACACCCCCGACAGCCCGATCGCTTTTGTACAAATCGGTTCGCTCGGCCATTGGGCGGAATTCCACACCTGGCCCTACGCAGGACCGAATGGGGAAAGCAACTATACAGGCGTGTTTCCTCCGAACGAAATATCCAACCAGTACATTCAACACTATATTGACGCATTCGCCGCTCAGGAGGATCATACGCAGTTAATGATCAGACGGAGCGTGGAGCTGGCCAAGAATAATAACAAAGGGCTTATTTTCGGCATGTATAATGACGTATTCGGAGATCAGCCGAGCTTCGATTCCGAATGGGGATGGTATACAGGCACACAGAACGGCTATTGGGATGATATTGGACAGCGGCAGCCGGATCATGCAAACTTCTGGGACATCCGTATCTCTGGCGGCGAATTTTACGGCGGTGCTTCCGGTATGAATGCCGCACTCACAACAGGCAGCGGCTTTAATGAGACGCTTCGGCAGACCGAGCTCAGTAAGCCGAGCTGGCTGGGACCGAATTCCCCGGCTTCCCTGGCGCAGGGCAATCCGCTGCAAGGCAATATCGACCGGCTCAAGAAACGAATGGGCTACCACTTTGTTGTGAAGAAGGCTGCATATCCACAAGACAATAATGGGGGCACGCTGGATGTATCCATCGATGTGGAAAATAAAGGGGTTCAGCACTTCCCCTTCAACTGGCCTGTTGAAATTCAGCTGCGCAGCGGGAACAATATTGTGGCCCGTCAATCCGTATCCGCAGACTTAAGAACCTGGAAAACCGGTTTGCATACGGTCTCAGGCTCTCTCTCTACCGGTACACTGCCAAGCGGTTCCTATGACCTGGCCATCGCGATCCTTGATCCAACCACAAACCAGCCAGGGGTTGACTTTGCCAATACGGACCGGCTTGCGGATGGAGCTTATAAGATGGGTACGTGGACCAAGCGTTAGAATGAGGCAAACATCCAACACATGTTAAGAAAAGGGCAACGCCCTTGGATAGGATATCCAGGTACTTTGCCGACTTCGGGAGTTCACAAAACGTAGCCGCCTCAGCTTTCATCCCCCTCTTCTAAAGCTGGATGCTTTTGTGGAGGGGGTCTCTCTTGTCACCACTGATAAAATTATGCTTCTGTGTCGCCCGGCAGCTTTTCGATCAGGGGCAGTGTAATTCTCACCTTCGTGCCTTCGCCTTTGGTGCTCGTGATGCTCACGCCATATTCCTCGCCGTACAATAAGGTAATCCGGTTATGCACATTCTGAATGCCGATCCCGGTAAACATCTGGCGTTTGCTCTTCGGATTGGGCAGCGTATCCTGGCCGGACAAGCCGTCCATGCCGTCGCCGTTATCCGCGACCTCGCAAATGAGTGTATCCTCCGTACGAGATACCAGAATGTAGATCATTCCTTCATTTTTCTGATTAAAGGCATGGAAGAACGCATTCTCAATAAAAGGCTGAATGATCAGCTTTGGCACATGATAGTGCATGCAATCGGGAGAGGCAAATGTATTCACCTTGATCCGGTCGCCGTAGCGAGCGTGGTTAATGAAAACGTAGTTTTGCATATTAGCCAGCTCCTGCTCAATGGTGACCGTTTCATTGACGTTGCTGATCGTATTCTGCAGCAGGGAGATGAGCGCATTAATGGTCTCGGCGGCCTTCTCCTTGCTGCCCTGCTGTACCAGGAACTTGACGGAGGCCAGCGTATTGTACAGAAAATGCGGATTAATCTGCCGCTGCAATGCCGCCAGCTCGGCATTGCGCTGCTCCTTCTGGGTGTACAGCAGCTTGTCGATATAATCATTCAGCTCATAGAGCATGTAGTTAAAAGCCTTGCCCAACTCGCGTGTCTCGTAGCTGCCGCCAATATCGATGTAATTATCGAAATTTTTCTCCGTGATGTTCGACATCTGCTTGACCAGCCGGGAGAGCGAGTCGGTCAGCCTTCTGGAAATCAGAAACACGACCAGCAGGGAAATCGAAATAATCGCCAGGCAGATCAGTACCACCGATTTGACGTTGATAATCTGGCCTACCGCAAATTTCCGATCAATCAGATTAACAATATAGAAGTCATAGGCGGGCACGTAATTGGCGAGCAAAATATGGTCCTTGCCCATTACCTCGGCATTTTTATAGGGCAGCTGCCGGGCTGCGATATCCTCAGCGTCGCCAAGCAGCTCGGGCGAGCTCTGTCCGATCCAATCCTCGCGGTTGCTGGAGACGATCCGGCCTGTCTTGTCCAGAATAACAACATCGTTACCCGTGCTCGTGAAGTTGGAATAGAACTGCTTGAATTCCTGTTCACGGATGGAGACATACAAAATGCCGTACAGCGTTCCGCTGGTACGCTCGATAAGAGCTTTGGAGGCGATGATAAAATGCTCATCCTGCGCCGCTCCGGGCGAGCGCTCACAGTCATACTGATACATAAGCCGCTTCGGCTCGGCAATGGTGTTGATGGTAATCCGGTGGCCTGCCAGGTCATCCCCCGCCACGGGCCAGTACATCTGGCCGGCAGAATAACTTCTGCCGTTCATACCTGAAATGGTAATGCCCACATCGTAAGCATCCACATTGGATTTGATCTGCTTCATCTGCTGCCCCATGTTGAAATAAAGCTTGGCCGTCGTGACGGAATCGGTGCTGCCTGCAGTCAGGAAGCTCTTCACCGTCAGGCTCTGAGATGCATGGCTGGAGGCATTAACGATGGAGTCGTTGAAGGACTCGAAACTGGTTTTAATCTGGTTCAGCACCTTGGAGTTCGTGATGCTGAAGGTCTCAACAAACAGACGCTCCGACATTCGGAGCGTCACAAGCGAGGTTAACACGCAGACTGCCGTAATGCTGATGATCATGACAATGAATATTTTAAAGAACAGCCCGTCCTTCTTCATCCGGTTCAGATATGTTTTCATACTAGCTTCCCTTTTCCCTGTAAGAGGTTGTTCAAAAATTCGCACTATTAATGCGTGTTCAAAAAGTCAGGTTTTCAGCACCGAAGTGTATGCTTCCGAAGTGCGTTTTTTCAAAACGCTTGAGTTGGATGAAGCTAGGGACTGAGGAGCGGAGCGTACCTGGGGTACGTGAGCACCTGAAATGTTTCCGCAGGAAACATGCTTCGGAAGCATCTGCTTAGTCCCGGCTGAATTCAAGATTCGATGTCGAGTCCGCTTCCTGACTTCCTTCGTGATCAAAAGATGACTTTTTGAACTACCTCTATCAGTGCTTTCTTCGATATTGGCTGGGCGAGCAGCCAGTCAGCTTCTTGAATACTTTCGTAAAATAGCTGTGATCCGAGTACCCGACCAAACTGCCGATTTCCGAGATCGGAGCGGCGCTGGAACGCAGCAGCTCGGCTGCCTTGTCCACACGGACCTTGTTCAAATATTCGCTGAACCCTTCCTTGTTATGCACGGTAAAATAGGTGGACAGATAGGACGGGTTAAAATGAAAATGCTTCGCCAGCGCGGTCAGGCTGAGCGGCTCGCTGTAGTGATCATTGATGTAATCGAGGAGCATCTTCATGTTGTCATCGCCTGCCTGCTGCTGCTTCAAGGAAATCAGCCTGTCCGCTTCCTGCAGGAATTCCTCCAGCCTGGCGGTTGCTTCATGCACATTGCCGGCCTCTTCGATAGCCTGAAAGTAAGCAAACTTCGCTTTGTCCAGCTCCTTGACGTCATATCCGGAGCCTCCGAGCAGAATCGTAATATTAAAAATGATGTTCCCGAGAAAGGACCTGAATTCGGAAGCGGAGCTGCTGTAGTCCTTCGCCTTCCCGGCAACATGGTCTCTCAAGGACTGGAACGCCTCTGCAAAATGCTCCCGTTTCATATCCTCGGCAAACCGCTTCAAGTCGAACAGGGCGATGGGTGCAGCCAGCTGGGGCAGCAAATCCTCCGTCAACAGCGGCGCTTCCGGAAAATAAAACCTGATGTCCAGCAGCTTCAGCAGCCTGTCCCTGAATACGCTTCCCAATTGGCCGAAATCGCGGAACCAATGGCTGGCCACCCACCCGGCGTCCGGTTGGCTGATGCTCAGTGTCCGTGTCAGGCCTTCTGCCTTCGCCAGCAGATGCGCATAGGACGCCTGCTCCACATTGACCAACCACACCGACAGATGGCTGTCCGCCGGCACGGGCATGATCACGATATGCTCCAGGGCCGCTCGAAGCGAGTCGGCAAGCTCTTGCCCGGGATCGGTTAACCCTGCGGTTTTGCCTTTGGCGGACGAACGGCCCTTGTCCATACCCAACAGGCAAAAGCCTGTATAAGGAAAATGACGCCGCGGAATGTCAGGGTCGTACTCAGCGTCATAGGACGCAACCAGCTTTCCGATCACGGACTCCACAGTGACGGTATGTCCGCCGCTGCCGCCGGTGTACTGCAGGGAAGGGATACGGCGGGCGGTCTTCTGCAGCACCCGCAGCAGCTCTTCCGTTTCCAGTTTGGGCTTTAGAATGTAATCCGCCACCCCGCTTTGGAAGGTCGAGCGTACATACTCGAACTCACCGTAGCTGCTGAGCACGATGATTTCAATATGCGGATAACGGCTCTTCACCACTCTGGTAAACTCTTCGCCGTCCATCAAGGGCATGACAATATCGGTAATGACAATATGCGGGTGCACCGTTTCAATCAGCTCCAAGGCTTCGCGCCCGTTGGAAGCCTCCCCGGCGATCTCGAATCCGTATTGCTCCCAGTTCAAGTAATGCTTGATCCCCTGACGGACAAGCGTTTCATCATCCACGATCAAAATCCGGCACATCTGCTCCATGCTCTCACTCCCCACCATTACGGAATTTCCTGACGATCCATATATCAAGTTCGTTTGTTAGCGCTTTAATAAGTGCTCTAATGCTACCATAATTCAATTCAAAGGGGCAAAGGAAAAAATTCGACTGACTCTTGGGCGCTGCTTTTACACGTTGTGAGACGCTCCGATAACGAACCATTCCTACAATCGCTGTTGGCCCCAAGCGAACGCTGCCGCTTTTCCGGAATTGCTTCGTTCTCTCCGCTGCTGCGTGCATATTCATTATGTACAAAAACAAGCAAAAGGAGCGGCCCCACAGCCATTTTCAATGACTTGCGGGACTGCCCCTTACTTCATAATTACTCCCCAATATACCTGCGTGCTCCCGCAAACTCTTGCGAATAAGCGGCTGTCTTGATCGAGATGATCTCAACCGTCTTACCGGCCTTCGGGGAGTGAATCATTTTCCCATTTCCGGCATACATCGCAACATGGTGCACCTTGCCTTTGCCCTGGTTATAGGCAAAAAACATTAAATCCCCGGGCTTGAGCTCATCAAGGGCCACCGGCGTTCCCTGCTTGATCTGCTCCGAGGCGTCGCGCGGCAGCTGGATGCCATGAAAGCCATATACGGTTGAAGTAAAGCCCGAGCAGTCAAAACCATAGGCAGATATCCCAGCCCACAGGTACGGCAGACCGAGGAAAAGCTTCCCTGTGCTAACCAGGTCTTCGCCCGACGGCTGCGGAATATCCGAGGCCTGTTCATAGACGAGTGCATCCTGCGCTTTCAGCCAGGCGGTTCCGCCAGCCGGGGTATGAATCTTGATCCAGCCGCTCTCCCGCGCAGCCACGGGTAATCTCGTATTAAAGCTGACTTCCAGCGCCTTGGTTTGCTTGTCCTGCTTGTACAGTACAGCCGTTTTGGCGCTGACGACAGCGAACGGACAACCGTCATAGGCGGAGGTCGTCGTCACGATCTGCGACCTGGGCAGCCAGCCGGGATAACCATATTTGCTCTTGGAGGTCGTCTGGTCAACGACAGCCACCTTGGCCCAGCTTCCCTTCACCTGCAGCAGACGGACCTCCTGTCCGTACAGGGCCTGCGTTTCAGTGCGGCCTGTCAGCCATCTGCGCTGGCTCACGGACATGGAGGATGTCCACTTTTTCATATCCACCGGATTGGTTAGCGAGGGCTGATCCAGCGTCCGGTTGATGGAGGGATTCTTCCAGAGTGTGGCGACAGCCACGTTAATGTAATGCTTGCTCCCCGCCTTGGCAGGCGCACAGTTCTCCCCGGCGGCACCCGCCGAACCGGGCGGAATGAAAGTAAAAAGAAGAATAACGGCAACGCATGCCGACATGATTCTCGCACATATTTTCATAGCGTTTGGTAAACTCTCTTTCTTTGATTTAGGAATATTACCTGAGCAGCCCGCAGTATCACTTTACCTGTAAATTCTATTTCCAATAGGAACTATCCTGCTTGCAGATCTGCAATCCAGTCATAGGCAGCAGAAAAAACGGCGACTGCCCCAAAGGTTATCGGAGGCAATCGCCGTGAGGCGGGTTATTTCCCGGTTCGAAGGCTCAACCGTTCTTTGTTTCCATGTACTCGCCTATATCAAACTCAGGCATGCCAATCGTCTTAAACCAGGTGCGGATCTGCTCCTCATCATCCGAGAACGTCAATGAGAGCTGCAGCAGGAGTCTGGCTTTCTGCGGCAGTAAATCGGCAGCGCCGATGACACCCGGTGTACCACTATCATATACTGCTCCGGAGCCTGCACGGGTGGTGCTGACGAACAGCACGCCTTTATCGATAGCCGCTTTACGGGCTTCCGCCTGCTTGGTCGATATACCGCCGGCTCCATGTCCTGCGGTTACAATACCTTTTACGCCCGCATCCGCCATGGCACTGATCGATTCCCCTCCCGCTTCAGCATAGCTGTAGACAATCTCTACTTTGGCGATATCCTCCGGCTTCACCTTTTTCAGGTCAAACGGCGTTTTCCACGATTCCTGTCCGCACTGCAGAACACGGCCCGGAGCTCTTACGCTGCGGATTCGGTTTTCATCCACCGTACCCAGAGCCCCGTAGCGGCCACCGTCAAACGTATCCAGACGCAGCGCATCCGTTTTGGTTACCTCGCGGGCGGCGAAGAACTCATCGTTCAGCATCAGCACGGTGCCGTAGCAGGTTGTCTCCCCGCTGGCCGCAAGCCGGATGGCGTTGAAGAGATTGGCCTCCCCATCAAACGAGAACGTATTAGACTGTCTCATGGACCCGGTGAACACGACGGGTTTGTCGCTCTGTACGGTCAAGTCCGCAAAGTAGGCCAGTTCCTCCATAATATTGGTGCCTGCATTGACCACAACGCCGTCAACGTCTTCATCCGACAGCACTTCATCAATGGCGAGACTCATATCATACAGATGCTTGGTCGTCGTCTGGGCAGAGCCGATATTATATACCTCACGAACGGTTACATCCGCCACCTTGGAAATCTCGGGTTGCAGTCTGGAGAGAATATCCGATATCGACACTTTATCCGTTCCGTAGGATTGGAACATTTCACGCCCGATGGCCGTGCTCGTAATCGTTCCGCCCATACCCACAATTACAATATGAGGCAGGTCGGCCTCTGCTGCGCCGGCCTTTCCGGCGCCGGGATACGGCGAAATTGCGAAAGCAACCAATAAAAATGCTGTAAATAAAGCTCCAACCCATCTTTTTCTCATGTGCATCCTCCCAGTCGCAAAGTAACTATTTTGTTATTTTTTCTAACACAAATCTATATATAAATGCTATTCATGTAAATATATCTATGTACCTATTTTGTTTTAATGCCGAAATCCACCAAACTATCGCTATATAGACCTTAATAAATACAAATAAATGTAATATTAAATAACATTTAAATTCTATTTTTTCTAATACCAACAAAAAAGAAGCCTTTAGAGGCTTCCAAAAATAATGCCGGAATTCTGATCAATGAGACGCCAGAAGATCTTCAGCTATTTTTACCAAATCCTTCTTGGTCAGCTCGCTGTCCTGATTATCAAAAATCTCGTAATACAGATGCTTGCTATCATCCCTCCACCCAAGCCGATTCTTGCTTGCACTTGCAGTTTGGCCGGTCTCATCCGAACTGATGTAGAAAACTTCCGTCCCGTGAATCCTTAGCTTTTCAGCCGAATCCTGTTCATCCAGGAAAACCGTCATCTTCTTCGAAGCAGGATCAAGGGTATGCACCATAACACTTATATAATCGTGTCCTTTTACATACTTGGCCAATGTGAAGTCAGCTTTCGACCAGTTGAGTTTTTTAACAAATACTTTTTCACCCGCCGGAGCAGACTCTGCTTTCCGGACAAGTTCATCCGTTAACGCACGGTATTCAGCCATTTTCGCCGGTTTAGGGAACATGTAGGCTGGGTATGCGTATCCGAAATCAAAGTGATAGCCGTTCGGCAAATGAGAAATATTGTTCAAGGCTGGCGCGCGGGTTCGTTTGATTTCATCCTGCAGGCCGCTAAAACTGGAGATTTCCGGCCATTTATACACAAATTTGACCGGATTCGTCTTGTCTGCGCTGTTCATAAAATCATCCTTAACGTAATAAGCGGCATACTCCCCTGGCTGAAGCTGATCTTGCGCCAACTGCTCGTACATGCCAAACAGTTGCGTGTATTTTTTGAGAAATTCGGATTTTTCCTCAGTTGTTTCCGTATTTAATATGACATCCCCCTTGCTGTTCCGGAATTCAAGGTATTGCGAAGCAGCGTAACCTGTCACGGAGAGACCCACAACAAAGATCAAAAGCATCACAGGGATGGCGATCCCATGCCGCAGGCGCTTTCTTGCTGTCCATCCCGGCTGTAGACGACTCTTCTGATGAACACGTGTCATCACTTTGTCCGTAACATCAAAAGCCTGAACGGCTAAAGTCTCTTCCGGCAGCAAATCCATCCTTTTCAGGCTTTCGTCTTGGACAGCGCCTGGTAATTCACGCATTGGGCTTCCTCCTCAATCTGATCCATTAATTTTCTTAGCTTGGTCTTCGTTCTGCCGTATTTTTTCTTGACTGCTTCCGGGCTTTTGTTCATGATTTCACCGATCTCGGCATACGGCTTTTCTTCAAAAATCCGCAGCACCAGCACATTTCGCTCCTCTACTGTCAGTTGGTCCAAGGCCTTGCTCAGCGGTTCGCTGAAGAGCTGACGATCCATCACCTGTGCGGCACTGTCAGCAGCTGTATCTTTGATAAACAGCCCCAAACTAAGCTTCCGCTGCAGCTTTCTCCGCCGGATCGAGTTCAGGCAGTGATGGTACGCCATTTTATACAGCCAGGAAGAAAAGCTTACGGATGGCCGGTACAAGCAGATTTTCTCAAATGCCTTGACCAGCACGTCCTGAACGGCGTCCTCCGCTTCATGCCTGCTGCCTAGCAGCCGCCAGCAATAGACGAATAGCTGCTTCTGATACGTCTGCACAATATAGGCGTATTCCTGAACCTCACCTGCCTGCACCCGTTTAATTCTATATTCGATCTCCTCATCCATCCTGGTTCAGCGCCCCCTTTATGCCTTGTTGCTGGATGAAGTTTATATATGTATAACAATTGAGATGAGCCACAAGGGACACCTCGCCGCAAATTCAGCAGCATACAGTCTCGTGTCTCCCCATGATATAACAAATAAACCCGGTGCCTGGCGAAAAAAAATACGCCCCACAACCCGTTTATGGCCGTGAGGCGTCGCTTCGTATATTACAGTTTATTTTCGCTCCAGCAAATAATCCAGAATGATGTCCAGCTGTGCTTCCAGGGATACCGGATCGTTGAACAAATCTCCCTTGGGGTTCATCCTGAAGACCCGGTTGTTCTTAACGGCAGGTAGGTTCTTCCACAGGCTGCTTTCGTATACAGCTGAAGGATCGGTGTCATCACCGCTCCAAGGGTTCGTGAAAATATAGTCCCCCGCATATTCCGGGAGCTTCTCCAAAGATAAATTCGCCCATCCTTGACCGTTGTCAATCGCCTGCTGCTGAACGATCGGCGGTGCCTTCAGCTCCAGCTCGCCGTAGATGATATCCCCACCCCGCCCATAGTTATGACCAAATGCATAGATTCCTTTGGCGTACGGCTGAATGATGGAGACGGTCTTATCCCCGATTGCAGCCTGAACCTGGGGTTTCACCTCGGCAATCTTCTGATCCCAGGCTGTAATCCATGCCTCCGCCTCAGCCTCCTTGCCTGTCATCTTGCCGAATTCACGCAGTTGCTCCCTTAATGGAAGCTCACCGAACTTGATACCCACCGTAGGGGCAATCTTGGAATAGCTCTCGAGGACGCTGGCATCTGCCCAGCCGGGGGCAATGATCAGATCAGGCTTAAGCTCCAGTATTTGCTCAAAAGACTGGCCATCCCCCAAATTCGCCACACCATCGAGTTTCCCTTCAAAATAAGGGTTCTCCAGGGCCTGCTGATTCACTCCCACAGGTTTGATGCCGAGCACCAGCAAATCCCCTACATAGCTGTCCGCCACTTCCACAACACGCTTGGGATTGCGCGGAATCTCGACTACACCATTCGAAGCCTTGTATGTGATCGTCTCTGACTGCGAAGCCTCGGTGCTATTCGTATTGCCAGCCGACTCCCCCGAATTGGCCGCTGAAGGAGTCGAAGCGTTTCCGCAGGCCGACAGAACCCCAATCATAAGTAATGTAAAAACGATAAATGTCCATTTGCGAAATTGATTTATGTACACAACGCTCTCCCCTGTTCTTTCTAATTGAGAATAATTATCAATCAAATGATAACAGGGATGTCCATAACTGTCCAGCAAATGGAGCAAATAAAAAGACTGCCGCGATCTCCTACAGCTCCGCAGCCACGCCAAAATGATCCGATACGACAGGGCCTGTCTTCCCGTTCAGCACAACCGTGGAAGACTTCGCCCGCACCGGCATGCTGGAGAGAATATAGTCGATCCGCAGATTGTCCGTATTGTTCTCCCATCCAGCAATCGCCTTGAGCACGGTGTAGCCCTCATCGCGCCGTTCTGCTTCTTCGTACAGGTCATGCCAGCCGTGCTGCATGACGTAGTCGTACCCCTCGTCACGGACGCTCGCTGCATTATTCAGGTCCCCCATCATAAATACAGGGTTGGACCTGCAGCTCCGCAGGACGGCTTCCGCCCGGTCCCACTGCTGCCGGAAAGGCTCCTCGCCATCATTCCACCAGCCAAAATGTCCACTGACGAACCAGGTCTTCGCTCCTCCCGTTTCCGTCAAAATGCCGGCAATCTTCCGCGTACGGAAGCTGGCGTAGTCACGGCCTGTGGACACATAACCGCTCACAGTTTCAAGTATTGGCGTCCTCGACAGCAGCGCCACCCCTTCATCGTATTTCCTGCCGCTCATGTGGGTCGGCGCCCATGTCCAATAATAAGTCTCATCCAGCTTCTGCTGCAGAAGATAGGCATAGTTGTCATGCTTAATGACCGCGTCATGCTCAGCCGCCGTAAAATGAACCAGGCCCTCCGCCGTAACGGGGGCATCCTGCATGGGTTGATTCACTTCCTGCAATGCAATGACATCAAATCGATGCTCATTAATGAAGCGGGCCAGCTGCCCGATCTTGTCCAGTTGATGCTCCTCATGCCAGGCATGGGTGTTCAAGGTTAACAATTTCATTTCAATCACCTGCATTTCATAGTATGTAGTTGGTACGCCCCGGTCTCTTCGATATATACAAATTCCCATCCATCATCTTAACACAAAAAGGACGCCAGCCATTGAAGCCGCCGTCCGCTATTTTAATCCCAGCCTTCCCTGGATTCCTTCACACTTTCTTCTATACCCTTTAGCTGCTCCTCTGTAAGACTTCCTCTTGCCTTCAAAACAGCTTGTTGGTTGGCTTGAAATACAGACTCCTCAGGCCATTCCGGGAAACCTGCCGCGCCTCTTATGGTGCTGTCACGAAAATTATCTTCGTCAGAAAAAGAAACCCACCAACCATCCCCGATGAGAGAAGCCTTGGTATCTTTGGCTATTGCAAAAGGCAGGTACTCTTTTAGACCGATTTCAGAGAGCAGCTTCTTAGCATCTACTCGATCCTCCGGAAAAACCCGATCAGACATCCAGTGCACGAAATCAATCATAGGTACGCGCGTTTGACCACGTTTAAATAAGATTCTGGGGATGAAAAATTCCTTTACTCCCGGGCGCAGCTCCAGATAATATTTTCCTTCGGTTCCATGTACTTCGGCGATGCAGACATTGTCGTAAAATAGCTTCAACATTTACGTCACCCCATAACCTTCAGGTACTTTGTGCGCCAACGTAAATATGCTGCGGATACACCCTCCTCTATATTATATTCAATCTCCATCCCGGAACCAGACTGCAATACCGAAAAGGCTATTTATTTGAACCCGAAAGATAAATAAAGATAAAACAAATAACCCTGCCCGTAAAAATACAGACAGGGTTATAACACACCGTGACCATCCGTCAAATTTACTTTTGCAAATGATAAGGCACGGTTGTCACAATGACATCTCTGCGGTAGAGCAAGTGGGCCCGGATCAACAAGCTGGATTGGTTATGCAGAATGTTGTGCCAGCCTTTCTTCGGAATGAACTGCGGGATCACAACCGTAACCTGATAGTTCGATTCACTGGCCTTGCGCTGGACGGTATCGATAAATTTCGTCAATGGATGAATGATGCTCCGATAAGGAGAATACAGCGTCACCAGGCGTACATCAGGCTGCCAGGCTTTCCACTTTTTCTCGAAGGCGACTTCATCCCCCCGCTCGAATGGAACATACACGGCAATGATCTGATGCGGTGACAGTGACTTCGCATAGTTCAATGAATTTTCGACGACATGGGTAATGCCTGCGACCGGCAGGATCACAACATTGCCTTCGATCGGAACAGCAGGCTTGCATGTCGAGATTCTGAGCTGATCCGCAACATCGTCATAGTGCTTCCGAATCCGGTAAAACAACAGAATGATGAGCGGCAGGAACACCAGCACAGGCCACACCTGGCTGAATTTTGTTAAAAAGAACATGATCACCACGATAAAGCTGATCAAGGCTCCAATAGTATTAATGATGAATTTGAGCCCCCACCCCTGCGGTCGCTCGCGCAGCCATTTCAACATCATCCCGGTCTGTGACAGAGTGAAGGGTATAAAGACACCCACCGCATAAAGGGGAATCAGATGCTCGGTTTGCCCTTCAAAGGCCATGATTAACACAATAGACAGCAGGCCCAGGATGATAATGCCGTTGGAGTAGCCCAGACGGTCTCCTCTTACCGTGAACATCCGGGGGATAAATTTATCTTTTGCCAGATTGACCGCCAGCAGCGGGAAGGCCGAATACCCTGTATTGGCAGCCAGGATGAGAATAAGCGCCGTGGTTCCCTGGATAAAAAAGTACATGAAATTTCGTCCGAAGGTCTGCTCGGCGATTTGCGATACGACCGTAACCTCTTCCTTGGGGCTGACTCCGTAATAATAGGCCAAAAACACAATTCCTGAAAAAAGCAGGGCAAGCAGAAACCCCATGGCCATGAGCGTTCGGGACGCATTGCTCGGAGCCGGTTCCTTAAAATTCGGAATCGCATTGGAGATAGCCTCAACCCCGGTAAGAGCCGAGCTTCCCGAGGAAAAGGCGCGCAGCAGAATGAACAAGCTCACTCCCGCCACCGGAGTACCGATGGAGGTGTGCAATTCAGGAGAAACCTGACCTGTCGCAATCCGATACAGTCCTGCACCAATCAGTATAAAAAGAGCCAGCACAAACAAATAGACAGGGTATGCCAGAACCGAGGCCGATTCCGTAACTCCCCTCAAATTCAGCAGCGTGATCAACAGCACGAATATAACTGCAATCAACACATTATAGGAATGCAGGCTGGGAAAAGCGGACGTGATGGCATCCGTACCGGCAGATACGCTTACTGCCACCGTCAATATATAATCCACCAGCAGCGAGCCTCCTGCAATCAGGCCAGGATATTTGCCCAAATTTTCTTTGGATACGACATAGGCTCCGCCGCCGTGAGGATAAGCAAAAATGATTTGCCGGTAGGACAAGATCAGCGCAGTAAGCAAAATTAAAACGCCAATAGCGATGGGGATCGAATACCAGAAGGCGGCCGTGCCGATGGTGACCAGCACCAATAAAATTTGTTCAGGACCGTAAGCCACCGACGAAAGGGCATCCGACGAGAGAATCGCGAGCGCTTTTTTCTTGTTTAACTTTTGCTCACCAGCTTCGTGTGATTTAAGAGGTCTCCCGATCAAAAATCGTTTCAAATAGGATAACATTTGTCCTCACCGTATCTTTCTTGGGAAGTGATTCAACATTCATTCAAAGCCCGAGTGTTTAAACAGCTTGCCCTGCCACAGCCCAAATTATTTGGCAAGGCTGATCGGGCCTTGAATAGAATATCCCTTTAGAACGGTTTATGTAAAATGCTGCACTTTCATATTTCTGTCAATTTTGCCTGAATTGATTCATGTAAGCGAGCAAAGTAGCCTTTTTTAACATCAAGCTCTTGCTGGCTTGTGAAATCTCGCCCGGATCATAGGGGGATACAAAGCCTTATTCAGATGGTTTAGTGGGATCAGTTTACGCCTAGCTCTATAATGCGGTGTCACCGGAACGTTTATTCTGTGCGCTCATATTCTGTAGGTGAGCTATCCTGAAAGGAGTTGTGCATCATTTTTTACTATCAGTATAGGGTCGAAGGGCCTGATGGATTATGCAACCAAATGATGGCCATCTATAGAACCCTTTGGGAAACCATCCATCATGCCAAAAAAGATCCGTCTGCGGGTTTTATGCTGAACAATCTGCAAACCCGGACCTCCATTAACCTCGACATATCCCCGCCATTTGCCCCGATCCCCCCTGATTCCATAATCGATGTTGAAGCGCTGATCCCATTGCTTGAGAAAAGACAGATCCCTGTCCTTAAAGAAGATGCCGTCCTTAACAAGGAAGATACGATCATACAATGCACTCGATGTCCGCATAGATTCTCCGTGACCTATGAGGAATGCCGGGAAGTCGGACAGTTTATCGCTACATCGTTTCCTTTTGCAAAGAACCTACAGAAATTAGCTAATTTCATGATTGGTTGCATGTCCTATTATCCGAAATGGAAAGTGATCCAGCTGCGAATTGAAGGGGACCTGCTGCTATTCGAGGAAACCAGACGGATTGGCCTGGAGAAGGCTACAAAAAACTACCTTGACGAACTCGTTATAACATCGCTTGCCAACGAATCCGGCCTGAATGCTGTTTACTTCGCCACCGGGGTACAGGAAGAACGTTATAACGAAATTGTCCAACAGTTAAATGAACAGTTCCCTCATATTACCTTCAAAAGGAAGACGGAGATTCTACAGGGCTTCCCTCTCCTTCAGCAAGAGTTTGATTCGTTGTGTCTGGAACAGCAAGCGATGGTGGATTGGCTGGTCTGCATCGGCGCTTCTTCATTTGTCGGATCCTACGGATCATCGTTCGCTTATCTGGCGGGTTACATGAGACATTACCGCGGTTTCCCGGAATCAGCCACACAATTGCTTATGGTTCAGCACAACATATGGGATGCTTGGTTCCCCCGAATTTGAAGCATGGTTCTGGTAAAAGGATTAATTCCATCGGACAGGAACTTTCCGAAAAAAAGGACCTCATCCCGCGCCATAGCAGGATTTGAGGTCCTTTGAATAGATTTTCGAAACTGTCTCAGCTTTCATCTGATTTCGTAAAATAAGCCTCAATTCTCAGATCAACGCCAATCTGCTGCACGCTCATATGGGTTAAGGAGACGGCTTCATCCATAACCGCCGCGCCCAGGCCTTCGAGGAAGGTAGGTGCATCCTTGCCTCCGACCAGCTTGGGAGCCATGTATAGTACAAGCTTATCAGCCAGCCCCTGCTGCACGAACGAGGCGTTCACTTGTCCCCCGCCTTCAACGAGCAGCGAGGAAATTTCATGCTGGCCCAGAATGTCCAGCACCTGCTCCAGATTCACCCGCTCGCCTTCTGTCGGAAAGACCTTGACCCCGGCTTGTTCAAGTTGCCGCTGCTTGGCTTCATCCGGCGCGCTGCCGGTAAAAATCCAGGTTTCCGCCTCGCCGTCCGTAACGACACGAGCATCCAACGGAGTGCGCAGGCGGCTATCCAGAATCACGCGCAGCGGATTTCTGCCGTCAGGCAGACGGGTGGTGAGCTGGGAGTCGTCATGCAGGATAGTCTGTACCCCCACCAGAATGGCGGCATGCTCGTGACGCAGCCTGTGGACGTCCTCTCTGGCCTCCCCGGAGGTGATCCATCTGCTGCTGGCCGTCCGGGTCGCAATTTTGCCGTCGAGCGTGACCGCGGATTTGATGGTGACAAACGGCCGCTTGCTCACAATATAAGCATTGAACACTTCGTTCAGCCGGACAGCCTCTTCCTCCAATACGCCCTGGATGACTTCAATGCCCGCATCCTTCAGGATTTGCACGCCCCGGCCCGCCACGAGCGGATTCGGGTCCATCGCGGCAATGACGACGCGGCGGATGCCTGCGCGCACGATCGCCTCAGCGCACGGGCCAGTCCGCCCATGATGCGAGCAGGGCTCCAGCGTAACATAGATGGTTGCCCCCTCCGCATGTTCGCCAGCCATGCGCAGCGCATGAATTTCCGCGTGGGGCTCTCCCGGCTTCAGATGGGCCCCGATGCCCACGATTCTTCCGTCCTTGACGATGACCGAGCCAACCATCGGGTTGGGCCGGGTTTGGCCCCGGGCAGCTTTTGCATTATCCAGAGCCAGTCTCATATACGTTTCATGCATGCAGAATCTCCTCATCTTGACCGAAGTGACCGGAACGCTTCACCTTGGTCTGCAGATATTTGGCGTTAAATTCAGAGACATCGCCCCACAGCGGGACACGCTTGACCACATTCATGCCGGAAGCCTTCAAGGCTTCGAGCTTCTTCGGATTGTTCGTAATGAGCGTGACCGGCTGCTGTCTCAGGTGCTTGAGAATGCTGATGGCATCCGTGTAGCTGCGGGAGTCATCGGCAAAGCCTAGCTCCAGATTCGCTTCCACCGTATCCATGCCGTTTTCCTGCAAAATATAAGCCATCGCCTTACTGAACAGCCCGATGCCTCTTCCTTCATGATTCGCCAGATAAAAGAGAGCTCCTGCCCCATTCTCCACAATCATTCTCATGGACTGGTGAAGCTGGTAGCCGCAATCACAGCGTTTGCTGCCGAAGATATCGCCTGTATGGCAAATGCTGTGCATGCGGATCAACGCATCCTCGGCGTGTTCAAAATCACCATATACCAGCACGCTGGACTGCTGCCCTTCCGCCAGGTTAAGGGAAGAGAGCCGCTTGATCAAAGTTTCAGCAGAAGCCGTCTGGAAGGCGGCCATGTCCTCCTCGTTTTGTACTGGCAGCCAGCAGTACCACTGGAACACCACGGTGTCCCCGTCAAGATTCACAGGAAGCCTGATGGGTCCCACCAGAATATTGGTCGATGTATCGGATTGCACGGTTGCTATTTTATCTTTCAAAATGGAAACTGCGT
This sequence comes from Paenibacillus jiangxiensis, assembly GCF_046098255.1. NCBI lineage: Bacteria > Bacillati > Bacillota > Bacilli > Caryophanales > Paenibacillaceae > Paenibacillus > Paenibacillus jiangxiensis. Next base: position 95,775 of record NZ_JBJURI010000006.1, on the reverse strand, counting down.
TGTTAGGAATCATGCTGCACCATCCTTAGCTTCTCTAAGATTGCCCCGCCCAGCGGGGTATAATATAAATAGATATAAAAATAATAGCACATATGTTCGTTTTTTCAAAAGAAAAATATAATTTTTCCACATCTGAAGAGGATGAGTGTCTTCTTACATCTAATGATAAAAAAGATCGGATATATAGTGAGGCTCTATCCAGAAATCGATGCTTGACCAATGAAGTTGCCTCGAATGATCGATCTGGCCGGTACATTTCTCTGCTAACGGGTGTCATAGCGCCTATTCGCATGAGAAAAACAAGGTTCCTTTTCTAACGGTTGCAGGCGCGCCTATTTAGGTGAAACATCCCCTTTACCTACGGAAAAACGGAAAATAAGCTCGCGGACAACCGTTAAATCTTGTAACCCCCCGTTTTTACCCAAATAACGTCGCTCACAACCGCTGGAATTTTCGCGCTCTTATTCACACTAACATCTGTTCCCTATACGCACTCGCTCCTGTTCCCCAGTCAAGCACCGAGCTCGATCGGGAAGCATAAATAACTAATGTTTCATCCCAGCATTACGGACTGACTAGTAAAATTCAACTTGAAGGAGGACTCCATCGAACGTTGACGCTGCTGCAGCATGTCCACTTCCTCCCGACGGAGATGCTCGAAGCGTCTCAACCGCTCCGCTGTTACAACCTTTTCCTCTAATGCACGGATTAATTCAAGATGCAGCACTTCCGCATCCCGCAGCGCGGCATTCACACCGTAGGCCCCTGTCGGCGTCATCGTATGCGCGGCATCCCCCATCAGCACCAGACCGTCTCTAGCCCAAACTGGACAAGTGCTGCTGAAAATATCCAGCAGTACGAAGTCCGACCAGGAGCTGATCTTCTCCTTCACGGACTCGCCGAGGTCCGGAAAAGCTTCTGTCAGCAGACGGACAAACGGCTCGAAAGGCCCCTTCCTCAGCCTCCCGAATGACCCCTCCGCAATATTCCAGCCAATCTGAATCATGCCCCGTGTCCGCGTGAAAAGCGAAAGCTGCTGCCGCTCCACCATCGCGAACCGGATGACAGGCTCCCACCCCGAAGGGGCCGGGATTAACGCCCACAGCAGATCGTACCCGTGCTTTATTCTATGCACAGGAATGCCTGCCCGTTTGCGAACGGTCGAATAGCGGCCGTCAGCTCCTACCGTAACAGTGCTGTGTATCGTAACGGCTGCGCCTGACGCATCTCTGCCCGTCAGCCCTGTACAGCGCTGCTCTTGATCCTGAAGCAGGCCGGTAACGGTTACTCCGGTGAGCAAGGTGAAATGCTCGTATCGCTCCGCTTCCTGAAGCATAACCTGCAGCAGATCTGTCTGCGGGACATGAATGCCGAAGTGCCCCTCCGGGCTGTCAGGCAGCAGACTATTTACGAGCTGCTTCCGATCCCAGTATTCGATGCGGGTTAAAGGAAGGTAAGCCTCCGGATCTAGTAGGTCAAGCATATTATATTTTTGTAAAATCTGATCGCCTTCATTGTTCAAAATTTCACCCCGGAACGCTCTGCCGATCTGCGTCTGCTGCTCAACCAGAATGACCGACATACCCTTTCGTGCCAGCAAGCAGGCCAGCAGAGCACCACCGGGTCCGGCTCCAGCGACGCAAACATCACATTCCAATATCATAGTCATACGCCCCATCATGTTATTTATAGCCCAAAGAAGTAACTTCATTTCATTCGATTACTTTATGTAACAGAGTATATTTATAAAACTTTATTTCGTCAAGTTAATATTAATAAAAAAAGTAACATTGTATATTTTAATTAGCCTTAGTATAATAAAGCCCAAAGAGGTGATAGGAGAATGGAAACGTCACAATTATGCCCCCGGTTCGAAAAAGCTGTCGAACTGCTGAGCAAGCGCTGGACCACGTTAATCGTCTATCAGCTCATGGCCGGGCCGCAGCGATTTGTCGCCATCGAGAATTCCCTGCCCAATCTGAGCGGCAAGGTTCTTTCGGAGCGTCTGAAGGAGCTGGAGGAGGAAGGGATTATTGAACGAACCGTCTATCCCGAGAAGCCGGTCCGCATTGAATATTCACTGACACAGAAAGGCCGTGAGCTGGCCCCTTTGCTGGAGAACATTCAAAGCTGGGCCACCCGCTGGATCGAAGTGCTGCCTGCTCTGGAGAAGCAATAATGAAGAATGGACGGCCGTCCTCCGGTATTCGGGGGGCGGCCGTTTGCTTCTTTAATGAAATGGACAAGGTGAAGTCCAAAGGCTGAACACTGCAAAAATGAAAAAGCCAAAAAGGCACCCGCAAGGGTATCTTTTTGGCTGTTTTTTGTGCAAACGCGGTCTGGCTTCTGCGAATGTACGTCGTCGTAGACGTTCTCTTATGCTGCGCTCTCCGAAAGTCTCGGCTTAAGGCATACGCTCCAGATACGGCTTAACGGTCTCGGCAAGCCGGTAGCCGCTGGTCCCATCCCAGTTCACGGACCAGGTCATGGCCCCACGCAAATCCGGGTAGCGAGCCACTGGTTTGTAGCTGCCGCAGCCGGTGCCTGTCGCAAGGCAGCCCAGGGCGTTATTCACGACAGAAGCATCCACATATCCCCCGCCTGCCGCACTCGAAGTAGCCGGAACGCCCAAGCCCAATTGCGAAGGGGACACCCACTGCAGCGTCAGGTCCGACAGGGCGGTCAGGAAGTCCACATTGCCCTGGGAATAACATTTGCCGTCACGGCCAAGCATACAGCCGGAATTGTAGTATTGAACATTGATGACGGTGGTGATGTCCTTCAGATTTTTATAGAGCTGCATGTAAGTCGTATTTTCGTTCTGCATATCAATCGTTTGCGGAGCCATCGTCAGTACGAAGTCAGATCCCACCCGCTGTTGAATTTGGCGGATCGCGTTCGTTAAATTCGGTACATTCATGCCGTGCTCCAGATCGACATCAAGGCCGTCCAGCCCGAATTGGGAAATGACACCGGACATGCTTTCCACAAAATTGGACACGTTCGGGGATGCCGTGCTGAGATCTATGTTGCCTTTCTCACCACCGATCGAAATGATGACCTTTTTGCCTTTTGCCTGCTTGGCCTTAATATCGCTGATCAGATCGGCATTGCTGTATCCACCCAATGCCGAAGAGAGCGAAGAGTCCACGCTAAATTTAACCGCACCAGGTCTGGAGGTATCCATCTCGGCGAAGGCCAGTACGATGATATCATATTCATCAGGCACATCGCGCAATCTCAAGTTTGTAGCCCCGTTCACGAAGTTCTGCCAGTAACCGGTAAGCGTATGCTTCGGCAGCTCGCCGCCCCCACCGCCCCCGTCGGAAGGAGCCGTCGTCGCGTTCACTTGGGCGCTCTTGGCGGACGTATTCCCAGCGGCATCCTTGGCAGCTACACTGAACACATAGGATGTGCTGGCGGCAAGTCCAGTCACGGTAGCCGTCGTTCCGGATACGGTAAGCACCGAGCCCGAGCCTTGATAGACAACATACCCGGTCACGCCGACATTATCTGTGGACGCGCTCCAGGACAAGGACACACTGGATGAGGTGGTCCCGGTTACCGTCAGGTTGGCCGGTACGGAGGGAGCTGTCTTATCATCCGTTCCCCCGCCTCCCCCATCTTCAACCAGCAACCACAGCGCAGGCACATTGGACGGCTCCCAGCCGGCCAGGGATGTGTGCGACTGGCGGCACTGATAGGTCGCTCCCCCATAGGTGACCGTATCATTCACCGTATAACTCACATTGGGTGCCCACTCTCCCTTGTCGGCGGCGAAGGCCGCGGCCGGCAGCAGAGCGGTCATGATGGCCAGAACCAGCAAAAGAGACAGCAGCTTGCCATGTTGACGACGGACGGTCAGCAATTCTCTAATCATAGAAAATTCCTCCTTTTTATCATGGAATGTATGATTTCTGCCCACTCTCTTCGCATCACCTCCTTCATCGCGGGACAGATTAGAATCAGTTCCTGAATATGTGTATTTTTAATAGAAACAGTTCATAGCAAGACGGATTGGGCATGTACTTTAATAAGAAGAATTGCAGCTGCTGAAAAAAACGTTGCAAGGAAGGAAACTGCAGAAGGGCGGGAAGAAAACAGTAGTGTTTCGTTAATTTTTGCTCAAGACAACTTGTAGTCCTGATCCTTTTCAGATTTCCGCAAAAACTGAGGCTTTCGAGCCGATATTGCGCCCGCCGGAAATCTAACGGTTGTATCAGCCGCTATTTTACGAAAAAAGACCTTTTCTAAATTCTTACGGTTGTGACCGTCGTTATTTCCCTTTCTTTAGGCGAAAACATCCGGGTCAAGTAAAATAAGCTCCATGGTGACCGTTATAATTTGAAATCAACGTTTTTGGAGCCAATTACGGTTGTGGCGACCATTAGAATAGTGTTGTGGTTAGAAATGTACCTTGTCAGATTGTTGCAACACTATCGGGAAGGAAGAGGTTATATTTTCCATAAATATATCACTACACCCATTTCTATCACAGGGAGAAATTTATAGGATGAGAGGGGACAATCTTGTACTGGTCTTGAACTGATATAATGGAAAGGATCAATAACATGCAGTCTGTAAACGAGACGGGTGATAGTATGATGGATAACGACGCTATGATGAATGATGATACACAGTGGACCGAGCTTGTGCGGCAGGTTGCGGAGCATTTCAGCGATCTGACGATCAAGCGCGGATTTCAATATTACAAGCAAGGACGGGTTCATGAGCTCATGACACCTGATCATGGACCTGTTGAAGCAGTTGTTCAGGAAAATGGGGCTTCTGCCCGGGTCAGCCTCAGCCTTGACGCCTTGGAGAACAGTGAGTGCTCCTGCGGGGAGAACGGCGGCTGCAGGCATATGATCGCGGTCCTGCTGCAGTACGCGGCGCTGGAGGAGCGGCCGGTCTACAGCATCGTGAACGCCCATTCGGCTAACCTGGCCAGCAGGACGGTGTTGTCTCCACCGCACCGGGAGGCAGGCCATGCCTCAGGAACAGGGACGGGGACGGGAGACCGTTCCGCCGCGATACCGCAAGCGGGCCATGAGCAAGCTAACGGGGCAGCCATCGCCATGACGCAAGTAGACCACGAGCATGCCAATGGGCCGGCTATAGAGGACATGAGCGCTTCCCAGTGGCACAGCCTGTTCGGGCAATGCACCGTCACTTTAGGCAACGGCGCGCAGCCCGCCCAGTATGCCAATCAGGCGCTGGAAGCGATCTATGCCGTCAAGCCGCCGCTCGCTCCCGTGCTGGAGCAGCTGTTCGGGCTGCATGCCCATCTGTTCGTCCTGCACAGGCTGATCGGGCACGCACCGGGCGCGGCTCGTCCCGCCCACTTTTATTTGGGGTACCACACGCAAATTGCCGCTGACGAAATACAGGCCGCGATCCGGATCAGCCTGTCGGAGGAGCTGGCGATCGAAGGTCTTCCCGAGCACTGGAGTATGGTGACGGACACGCTGGACTATCTGCGCGAGCGGATGCTGAACGAAAGCGGCGGACGGCTCTACTATTTCCCGGATATTTATTACCGGTTCTGGCAGCAGTGGCTTGCTCCCCATGCAGGCGGACCGGAGATGTTCCGGGAGGAGCTTCGGCTGCTGGAGGCGGCTGAAGGAGCGCAGGACAGCGGTCCCGCTCGAGTGCCAAGGCTGCTGGCCCGCTGCTGGATGTATGTATTCCTTGGCCGGGATGAGGAAGCATGGCGGCTTCTGCAGGCAGCGGACGGCAGCACCGCGCTACAGCTCCCTTCTGCCCAGCTTCTTCTGCTTATAAGTGCGCTGCATGGGCAAGGGGAATGGGCGCGGCTTGTTGACGGCCTCACAGCCACTGGCCCCCTGCTGGGAACAGGAAGCTTGGACGAGTATCTCGCTTGCTGGCGGACGGCGCTGGAGCACCTGCCCGAGCTGGAGGCGAGGATGTGGGATACGCTGACCGGCATGCTTCCGCTGTCCGGGGACATCTATGCGCAAGCTCTGCTGGAGCGGGGCAGGTACCGGCAATGGATGGACTATCAGCTGAGCACCGGGGCGGAGCCGCTCGATTACCGCGTTGCAGAGCTGCAGGTGATTGAGCGGCACGCACCCGAACTGCTGCTGCCCTTCTACCATCAGGCGGTGGAAAGATATGTGCTGCTCAAGAACAGGCACGATTACAAGGCCGCGGTCAAGCTGCTGAAAAGGCTGGCCAAGCTGTACAAGAAAATGAAGCTTGAGGACCGCTGGGAAGCGTTCTTCGCCTCCTTCGCCAGTCGTCACGGACGGCTGCGCGCGCTGCAGGAGGAGCTTCGGAAAGGAAAGCTGCTGTCATGAGTACATTTACGTTCGCTTATACCGTTCATCTTACGCTCAGCGCCCATGGCGACGCCCTCATCTACGGCACAACGGAGACGGGCGGCTATGTGCACGGGCTGAAGCTGAAGCACCGTTTATTTGCATGGCATGAACCATCCTGTTACGGCACAGAGCTGGAAGTCAGGCAGGTACAGGACGCCGAGATCATCATTCTGCCTGCCGAGCAGGTGATTCCCTTCTTCGCGCGACGCGAGCTGCTGGAGCATATCGAATGGGAATGGGGCCAGGATGCATCGGGGATTGTCCGGCTTGCCCCGGCGCTTGCCGCATGTATCGAGGAGCGGAAATATATCCCGAGCTTCTCTGCCTTCCGGGCCGGGCGGCTGGAGTGGATTTGGGACGCTGCGGCTATGGACGACGCTGTGACTGTCGGGGACGCGGCGGCTGTGGGGAATGCCACGGCTATGGAGGACGCAGTGGCAGCGGGGGATGCTTCAGCGGCTGATTCCGGTCTGCGGACCACGCTCAAGGAGAGCGCAGCGGATGAAGGGCTGGCGGCGGCCTTCTCGGCGGCGGTATTCCAGCGCTGGTACGGTACGGAAGCGGAAGCGGCCGACCTGCGGCGGGAATATCCGCAGCTCTTCGCGGGCAGGGGAGCTGCTTCCGCCTGGGATGAGCCGAGCTGGCTCGTATCCATCGGCTGGAAGGCGGACAGCGCGCCGTTCCGCCCGCTGCTGCAGGACAAGCTCGATCCGGCCCATCTGGTTCCCATTCGGCTGCGCGATGACGGACAGGCGGCCGGCGACTGGCCGGACCACTGGGCGGCCTACCTACGGGACCGCTCCCCTGCCTGGCTCGCCGGCCTGCGCGCCAACCTGACCGCAGACCAGCTGTCCGGCGGAAGCGGCGACGTGCTGGGCAGCCCGCTGTCGGATGAGGCCGCCTGGTGGTTCCTGACGTCCGACAGCCGCCGTTTGCTGGAGGCCGGATGGCAGGTGCTGCTGCCGGCCTGGTGGGAGGCCGCTTCCCGGAAGAAGCCGCGGCTGCGGGCCAAGCTGCGCTCCGAAGAGAGCACCGACAGCAGCCGGGGCAAATCGCTCTTCGGTATGGATGCGATCATCAGCTTCGACTGGCGGATCGCCGTTGGGGATGCGGCCCTAACCGAGGAGGAGTTCGCCGAACTGGCCGCCCGCAATGAGCGCCTGGTCCGCTTCCGCGATCAATGGATTACGCTGGACCCTGCCCTGCTGGAGCAGATCCGGCGGATCATGGATGGAGTGGACAGCGCGCAGGGCCTCTCCTTCCAGGATGTGCTGCATCTTCACTTGCTGCAGAACCAGGAGCAGCCGCGTCGGCGCGGTCCGAAAGCGAAGGGGCAGGAAGCTGAAGACGATGAGCCTGTCAAGCTGGAAGTGGAGCTTGACGCGCATCTGCAGCAGCTGCTCGCCCAGCTTGAGCGCAGAGCGGAATGGCCGCAGCCGTCCGTGCCGGCGGGCCTGCAGGCTGAGCTGCGCAACTATCAGCTTGAAGGCTACGGCTGGCTTGCATTTCTGCGGCAGCTCGGACTGGGAGCGTGTCTGGCGGATGACATGGGCCTGGGCAAAACGATCCAGTTCATCACCTATCTGCTGCATCTCCGGGAAACGGCGGAGCCGGATACAGCCCTGCCCGCCCTGCTCATCTGCCCGACCTCGGTGCTCGGCAATTGGCAGAAGGAGCTGGCGCGTTTTGCTCCCTCCTTGAGGGTGATGCTCCATTATGGAAGCAGACGTTCCGGCGGGGAAGCCTTTGCGGAGCAAATCAGCCAGGCGGACATCGTTCTCACCACCTATGCCACCGCCACGCTGGATCAGGAGCTGCTGCAATCGTTCACGTGGGAGTCCATTTGCCTGGACGAGGCGCAGAACATCAAGAACGCTCAGACCAAGCAGTCCGCTGCCGTGCGCAGCCTGTCCGCCCGCCACCGCATCGCCCTGACCGGCACTCCGGTTGAGAACCGGCTGGCAGAGCTGTGGTCCATTTACGACTTCATCAATCCCGGCTATCTCGGCAGTCTGCGGGCCTTTACCACCCGTTTCATTCAGCCGATTGAGAAGGATCACGATGAACAGCGGACACAGGACCTGCAGCGGCTCGTCAAGCCGTTCATGCTGCGCCGCAAGAAGAAGGACCCGGCGATACAGCTTGCTCTGCCTGACAAAAATGAAATGAAAACCTATATTCATCTCACGCCCGAGCAAAGCGCTCTGTATGAGCAGTCCGTCCGCCAGCTTATGGAAAGGATGAAGGAGCTGGAGGGTATGGAGCGGAAGGGTGCAATCCTGTCGGCACTCACTCAGCTCAAGCAGCTCTGCGATCATCCCGTGCTGCTCACCAAGGAAGCGGTGCAGGAGCCTGAACCATCTGGAGAAAGCAGCTCCGAGGGCGGATCCATGATCGGCTCTCGGAGTGGTTCCGTGAGCGGCCCCCAGAGCGGCTCCGTGGACACCGCCCGCCTGATCAGCCGCTCCGCCAAGCTGGAGCGCCTCGTCGCCATGGTGAAGGAACTGCGTGACGAGGGCGAGCGATGCCTGATCTTTACACAGTATATCGGAATGGGGGTTATGCTGCAGAACGTGCTCGGCCACGAGCTGCAGGAGCCTGTGCTCTATCTGAACGGCGGAACCTCCAAAACCGCCCGCGACCGCATGATCACGCAGTTTCAGTCCCAAGAACTGCCCTCTACCGAGCAGCCGAACGTATTTATCCTGTCCATCAAGGCGGGCGGCGTCGGCCTCAACCTGACCGCAGCCAACCATGTCTTCCATTTCGACCGCTGGTGGAACCCGGCTGTCGAGAATCAGGCAACCGACCGCGCTTACCGGATGGGACAGACCAAGGACGTGCAGGTTCACAAATTCATCGCACTGGGTACACTGGAGGAACGGATCGATGAAATGCTGGAAAGCAAGCAGCAGCTCAGCGATCAGGTCATTACCAGCACGGAGGGCTGGATCACGGAGCTGTCGAACGAGGAGCTGCAGGATCTCTTCACGCTCCGCCGCCAGTGGACCGCCGATTGACCCCTTACCCACAAAAGCGGCCTCATTCCTGTGGAGCTCAGGACCGAGGCCGCTTACCTGTTTTTTTTACAATGAACCTTATTTCCTACCCACCACTGCATCTCTGCCATATTCGAACAGAAATTTTATCCTGTAATACTCAAAGACAAGATCTCGCTCCATAACTCCACAGTTATGAAGCACCCACGGTTCAGCCTGGGGCGGGATGCCCACAGAGTACCCTCTTCTCTTGAATTCGAAGCATTGGGATACGGTTTTCAAGTATTTTGCCATAACATTGGTCCGACTCCCACCAAAGCCCGCTATCCGGAACAGTTCCCGAACCAATAAGCCCGACCAGACCGAGCTGCGGATGGGTATTGAACAATTCAAGCAGATCGTGAATAAAGTTGCGGTTCATGATATATGTATCCTGGTGCAAATAGACCTTGTACTTCGCCCGTGATGAGCGAATGGCCTGATTATAACCGGAGGTGAGGCTGGACGCTCCTCTGATGGCGAGGGCTTGGGTATGAACACCTGACGCGGTACAGTCAGATAACGAATGTGCTCCTTGCATACTTTGTACAATTCCTCATCATTCACGCAGGTTATAAAGCAAACGGAATTTTCCTCTTCTGTCATTGTCTTCACTCTCATTCCCGTATGATCTCCTGAATCATATGAAGCTGTGTTTTGGAGTATAACCGTAATCTAAAAAAAGAAGCAGCTTAATCGCTGCCTCTTTCAATTGCGCACCCGAGTTATGAAGGAACTATAGGGGAGCTAACCATCCGTCCATTCATTCGTTATCTCTTTCTCATGGGCTTGCTTGCAAATTTGCTGCTAAGCTTGCTGCCGGATTTGCTGACTGCTCTGCTTTTCATTTTTGCTCTGGCGCTGCTGACGCTTGCCTTACGGCTCGCACTGGACTTGCTGCCCGCGCTGACTTTACGGCCGCTCGCGGCCTTACGGCTCACAGCAGCCTTGCGGCCTGCTGCGGATTTCTTCTTGAGGTTCTTTTTCCGGTAGCTGCTGACGCTTGCTTGCCCAGCGAAACCGTATCCTCCAGGATTATATCCACCCAGGTCCTGCGGAGAATCAATCTCGTCTCTTACAGAGTATACATAAGAATGCTGATACACAGGGCAGCAATGATATTTTTTCACAATCTCAATCGGATGAATGACCTGAACCAGTTGTTTCTTGTAAATGTTCTGAACCTGAGTCTGCGTTGGAGCTGTAACCATTTGATCAGGGCAATTTCCGTTGCTGCAGTCTGCACCGTAGTTGTAACCGGACATTCAAACACCTCCCTTTTGTTATACTGCATTATATGTCATTGAAGGGGAGGAGCTTGTTTATTCGTCTATGTCCAGTAAAATAGGTGCCTGACTCGGGCTCGCTGCGGGCAGAGGGTCATTGCGGTTCCGGAAGCGGCTTGGTGATCATGAGGGATTTCAGCTCGCTCCGCTCCAGAAACGGGTACATATCTTCAATCGGCCGGTTCACCGCCAGCTTCGGACGCACTTCCGTCTCCATCCCCAGATGGATATCCACAAGGCGAGGCCCCGCAGTTTCCAGCGCTTCGCTTATGATGTACTGAGCCTCTTCAAACCTCGTAATCCGCTTCGCCGGAATGCCGTAAGCCTTCGATACCTTCACCAGATCAGGACATTCGTAGCCTTCGACGGTCGATTGCCGGCGTCCGTCCATATACATATCCTGAAATTGCCGGACAATCCCCAGATGATGATTATTCATAATGAAGATTTTCAGCGGCAGCCGGTGCTGCACAATCGTCTGCAGCTCCTGGATGTTCACCTGAAATCCTCCGTCACCTGCAATGACAACGACCCGAGACCCCGGCCGGCAGATCGCGGCTCCAATCCCCGCCGGAACGGCAAATCCCATGGCTCCCATACCGCCTGCGTTCAACAAGCGCTGCCCCTTCTTTAATTGAAAAGACTGGCTGGCCCACATCTGATGCTGACCGACGTCGAGCACAATCAGATCATTCTCCTCGCAGCATGCGGACAGGAGCTGAATGAACAGATTCGGATCGATGATGCCACGCTTCGTCGGCTTCACACCGCTTGGATAGCGGAGCATATAATCCTCAATCGTCCGCTTCCATGCCGCATATTTATTCTTCGGGGCCTTGGGCAGCCGCTTGTTAAGCTCCTTCAGAAATCGCTTGACATCGGCATGAATGGCCACATCCGCCCTGACCTTGGCGTTCAGCTCGGTGGAATCGATATCCACGTGAATCTTTCTGGCTCCGCGCGCAAAGGTTGCCGGTTGAGTGCCGGTCTGGCGGGTATCCAGCCTGGAACCGAGAACGAGCAGCAGGTCGCAGTTCGCCACAGCCAGATTGCTGTAGCGGTTCCCATAGGTGCCGATTAACCCTATGCTCAAGGGATGGCTGGTGGGAAGAGCATCCAGTCCAAGCAGGGAGCTGACGACGGGAATGCTGCTCCTGTCTGCCAACTCCTGCAGCTCCGAAGCCGCGTTCCCGGCCCGGACCCCTCCGCCGACAAGAATCAGGGGACGCTTCGCCTGACTGAGCAGGTCAAGAACCTTTTCCAGTTCCGGGATTCCATCGGCACCCGCTTCATCATCGTACTGACGGTGCTCCTCGCTGCCGAAGAAGCTTTCCAGCTCATCCGGCTCGATCTGCGCGCGCTGCACATTCAGCGGCAAATCCAACAGGACCGGGCCAGGACGGCCATTCTGGGCGATGAACACCGCCTTCTCCAGCTCATACCGGATCTTCTTTTCGTCAATCACCAATTTCGCATACTTCGTAATCGGCTTGACGATACTGACGACATCCGTTTCCTGGAAGCCGATTTGTCTCACAGGCCGGTCAAACTTGAATTCATACGTATTGACTTGCCCGGTAATAAACAGACACGGCACCGAGTCAAAATAACAGCTGCCGATCCCAGTCAGCAAATTCAGCGCCCCCGGTCCACTGGTAGCCATCGCCACTCCAAGCTTGCCATTGATCCGGCTGTAGCCTTCGGCCGCGAAGGCGGCGGCCTGCTCATGGTGCATCGATACCGTATCGACCTCCCTGGCGTCAATGGTTGAATCGATCAGATGGGCAATGGCCTCGCCGGTCATTTCGAATATATGTCTGACACCTTGCCGGCTGATGAAGTCGATGACATAATCGGATAATTTCACCCTGATCCTCCTTTTAACAGATGCCTTGCATTAAGCTGCCGCCATGTACACCCCGCATCCTTCTCTCTCTATGACCATCTACTTCATATCCGTACGCTGCCTTCATTCGGGCCGAATCCATCGTGATTTACAGCTTTGTTATATCTATATGTGCCCACCTGCAAATGATGTGCCTGCAAAATGAGGAACACAAACCGAAGCATAATTGATGGACTGACGAATATGATGTAGTAAAGCGGACAGGCAAAGAGAAATTGACAACGAGCTGGAGGGTGCAATGTGATCAGAGAGATAAAAGAACGCTGCGTTCTGAACAATGGAGTGGAAATACCGTGGCTGGGGCCGAATGAAATGCTTGTGGGAGAAGAGGTCAAGCGTTATGGACTTCCAGGGCGGGAGCCGTTCATAACGATCAAACTGTGATAAAAATGTCACTTGCGATTATGCCGGCGATTAGCGCCTTGAACCTCAACCAAAGGTTCGGTGGACATCCCGATCCATTCGCGTTTCGGGATTGACGCCTTTAATATAGATGACGGCTGTACACAGGCCCGCGGAAGTCGCGACCCCGCTGGCTCCTGCTGTACATGTCCTGTCGCCTCTTGTATGCTTGCAGGCCATACCTTTGAAGAGCTGAGGATCGCGTCTGATCGCGAAATCCTACCGCAACACTGGAGCATCGGCTGGAAACATGGTTGTCCGCTGCTCATTGTTTGCTCTGGCAGCTCAGGTATGGCCGGTTATAAAACCTCATTCTTTGCTTTTAAGAGCATAGACCGAATTGCAGCTCCCGCCCCTGGTCCAAAACGTATTTTTGTCCATGGACCATGAGCTGCATATTCTGTACCTATGCTTCTGATGTTCATGAGCAGTAGTACTACATACGCATATAAACTATTTAATGCTCTACTATGTACACTATTTAATGCTCCTGACGCTCTTATAATTTCTTATGCTTCAATGTAAAAATCCTCAATATAACAATAACAGATCATATATCTATAACTCTGTTTGTTTTTACATTTAATCGTTTCTGTTTATGGATCGTTGTTTTATTAGGTTCATAGCTCATAAGCTGTTCACAAATCATTATTTCAAATTTTAAATATGACAACAACTTCTTTACGTGACGTAAATGATCCGATTTAAAGGTCAAAATAAGAATTTTTTGTATTAATAAGCTGCTGACTATGCTACAATACACGTAATAACGTCACTAAGGAGGCTGGTATTGTGAACGAGGAAATTTTGACACAGATACTAGGAAAATTAGAGTCCATTGACAACCGTATGGACTCCTTTGAAACACGTATGGATTCTCTCGAAACCAACATGGTACGCATGACGGAACGCCTCGATTCTCTTGAAACCAAGGTGGATCGTATTGAAAATAAACTGGACAAGACCTTTGAACAGGTGGCAAGTCATACAGAGACCATCCATGAAATTGTCGCCACGCAAGAACGGCACGAACGAATTCTGGGGGAATTGTCCGTACGGTCGATTGAGCAAGAAGCCTATATGCGTCAAGATAAATAAACCAATTTCCCATATATCTTTCATAATTATGAATATATCAAAGCAGGCCTGAACATAATACGTCTACTATATGACTAAGGAGATGGCCGCTATGATGCAATGGATCAAATTCGTAGTTATGGGGATTGTGTTCTGGCTCATTGCCACAGCCTTCTTCAGGCTGCTTGGCCCGTATGTACTGCTCGGCCCGCAAGAGACCTACTTCGTTTCGTTCCTGCTCCTGCTGCTGTCCGTCATCCTGCTGCTCGTCGCCGGGATATCCCTGTTTGTCAGGCTGCGCATGTACCGCGACCGAGGCTCCGCGACACGTTTCGGCTTCTGGCTGGCTTTGAGCGGACTGGTGATGAACGGGTTCATTTTTATTTATCGGTCTTATGTATACCCGGACTTCACTCCGCAGCAGCATGAATCTTATATCATCTGTATCCTGTTCGGCTGCGCATTGGCGCTGTGGGTCCCTTCCCTGATGGACCGGCTGATCCGCACCAAGACAAAAAAGGTAACGTTCGAAGCAAACGTGGACTCCGGGAAATCTTCCATCACCGATGCGAATCCCGTGACTTCCCCGCAGGATGCGGACATCCTCGATGAACATCAGGAGTTTCATGCACCCATGGATGAATCCAAGCGTGAATGAGACGAATCCCGGAAAATGGCAAAGGCCACTTGCAGGACTGCTGGTGGCCTGATGTTTCCCCTATAATCTTTAAGCATCTTATACACCCAAAAGCTACCGGATTCGGATTCTGGCATCACCGAACATCAGACTCGCCAGGGTTAAATAAAGGTCTGCATTCATCCGGTCTCCGGCGGATCCGTGCAATTTCCCAAGTCCCACACATGCCAGATAGGTGCCGTGCCCTGACACGCCTGGATATTCATCCTGAGCAGGTCCCAGGCTCAGCGCTTGCCTTAATGTATCAATGGCTTTGCCTGTTTGGCCCAGTGCCTGCAAGCCGTTCGCCATCAGGTGATACAGATCCGTGAAGTCCGGGAACAGCGTAATACTTTCCATGCTGTAATGAACCAAGTCGTGAGATTTCCCCATGGTTTCCAGTGTCATCAGCCTGTATTTATGCGCACTGGACAGTACAGTCTTCGGGAATCCGGATGGATCTTCCAGTGCTGAATTAAAATGCTTCAGAGCGTTCTCCAAATCATTCATTCGATAAAGCTCAATCCCCAGGTAATAGTGATACTGCCGATAATCCGGGTTCTCCCTGAGAGACTGCAGGAGCAGAGATATATTTCGTCTGATTTTGTCCTGGCGCAAAATATTTTTGGCCAGATTCCCATAATGATGGATATGGATATCGACCTGCCCAACCTTCACTTCTGGATTGGCCCACAGCATGCTCGGCAGAATTTGTTCGTGAATCCTGCCTTCAAACCGGTATTCCGGCCGATTACGCACCATCCGATCCAGACTGGCATGTGATGTTTCTCCCGTTTCCAGATGGTTGATGAAATAAAATTGAATGGCTTCGATATTCTGCTCACGGATTGCATCCCGGGTTAGAAGCTCTTTGAGCTTGTCGGCCTCTTCCACATCCATCTCTTCATCAGCGTCCAGCCACAAAATCCAGTCTCCCGTAGCTTCTTCGAAGCCCCGATTGCGGGCAGCCGAGAAGCTATCCTGCCATGGTATATGAATCACTTTCGCCCCGAAGGCCTCGGCAATCGATACGGTATTATCCGTTGAACCGGTATCTACAATAATGATTTCATCCACAATGCGCATGACACTGCTGAGGCATTTCGGAAGATATTCTTCCTCGTTCTTTACAATCATACATAGCGAGATGCTTGGTTTATCCATAGCCCACCTCTTAATTGAAATACGGATGAGTCCCTCATCCAACGCCTGAACGTTGAATTCAGACATTCGTCCCTCCATTCTATTCCCTTGAGCTCTGTCCTAGACCAATGGGGTTACAGCAAAGTGAGGAATGACGTCCCTATATTCTATTGACCTGCTGCAGAAAAGTTGTGGGCTTGTGGCACTGGACAGCAAAAGGCCATGCCTGCCGCAATGGCCTGCATAGCTTGAGTATGGCGCACTAACAAGTGTTTCTTTTTTATGCCCGGAAAGCCTTGTAGGTCAACGGATACGATTTATGCAAAGCGCTTGTATTGAAAAAAAACTCCGGGTAGTGTATTGAATCCCCTAATGTATTTATAAGATTAATCTCATGATTATGATCCAGGCTGGGATTGGTTAACTTCACCAGTACAACATATAAGTAGTAGATGTCCGTATAATCCGGATACATCTGAATAGCTTCGCGTGCAATGTTCAAAGCATCCTCATCTTTCTCCAGTTCTATTAGACATAAGATGACCCACTTGGTGAATACTGCTTTATATTTAGGATCGCTTGCCTCATTTGTTTTACTTGCAAATGCAGCTAATGCCTGTTCGTAATGTTTTTGCAGAAAAAAGTCCAATCCTCCCTGATACATATCCATGGTGTTGGGATTGCCTTTTACTACACAAAAAATGCGTTCCCTCGCCTTCACAAAGGTATTCTTTTTACGCGCGGCAATTTCCCACCTGCCTATATCATGGTGTTCCAGCCATTGGTCATAGAGCTTTGGAACCTCGATTGTGTCGCTGTGGGTTTTCGTAAGAAAATCTGTAAATTTTTCATAATCCGCGTTATTCAGGAAATCCCTCTGGCTCACATAGATATCCCACTCGTCCAGCCCCTGGACTGCGGGAATGGAGTAAGAGGCACAATGCAAATAATATTCAGCCAGCTTCTTCACGATCACCGACCACTCAAAGTTGGCAGCGGTTAGCAATCCTTGTTGTACCAATTCATGTTTAAGCTCTTCATTTCCGATCACACGCAGCATCTGTTCTGCCAGACTATTCGGGTTGTGGATCTCTGCGAGCAAAGCGTTAGACCCGTCAACAGCATACTCCAGCACACCTACGTTCTTGGTAGTCACCACGGCGCACCCGCAAGTCATGGCTTCGAGCACAGGCAGTGAGAAGGATTCATAGTGGGAGCCTGCAACAAACACTTCTGCCCCTCTATATAACGCGGCAATATCTTGCTGCGAAGGCTGAACGAACACTTTTCCAACCCCCGGGATTTGCGAAATATCCGTTGCAGGTTCTGAAGTTGAGATCCACAGCAATTCCAACTGAGGGTGAACCTGCTGAACCAGCTTAAAAGCCTCCAAAACATCCTTGACCCCTTTAAATTCGACATGGTCGCTTCCCATGATCAATACATATGGAGCGTCCCATGCAAACTTGCTGCCCGTGGCATTAAAATTCTGATGATCCACTGCATTATGAATGACCGCAGCATCGCGATCATAATATTTTTGAATTAAATCTGCTGTTGGTTTGGACACCGTGAACACAAAATCAGCCAGTTGAAACTGCTTATAAGCAAAATCTATTTCCCCTTGGCTTAAACGATCGTAATCAAACAGATGTCTATCCCCTTGTTCAAAGTAAACGACAGGAGCGGCGTTGGCCTTAACACACTCATAAATGTGGTGATAATAAGTCGCAACAATCAGATCACATCTGGGCATGGCCTCCCCTACATCCATCCCGAAGGGGACTTGTGTGTACTCGGCATTCAGCTTGAACCAACGCGGACGGTCGAAATGGGATAAAATGGTTACCTTAGCTCCCAAATCAACCAGACGATTAGCCTGCTCGAATATAATCTTAACCCCGCCCCAGACTCCAACCTGATTCATGACATATACAATATGGCAGTCCGATAAGGCTGGTGCCGATTTCTGAACTAATTCTTTTCGATCGGGTTCTATGTTCTCAACATCCCTGCTTCGTCTGAGAAATTGTTCCCATCGCAAGCCCTCTATCATTATCTCCTCTCCTTCAATTAAATTGAATCAGAGCAAATGGATAAAAATCGTGAGAAATGACCTCCTGAAGCTTAACTGGAACCGGGTCTCCTTCGGTACTTAACACATATAACCGTCCCCCATGATGATTAAGTATCAGATTTAATAATTGAATAAAGGGTTCACACTCTTCGCCAAGCATCGGTCTATTCCATTCAAAGGATATATTTTTTATTTTCCCCTGCTTGATTAGTCCCCTCATGCCGAGAAAAGCTTGATACTCTCCTCCCTCGATATCAATCTTCACCAAATCGATTCGATCCATATCCATAAGTTCGCTGTCCAGAGTGACTCCTGGGATCGATATCTTCTTATAGTGATCAACTACATTGTTATCCTCAGGTCTTTCGTTAATGGAAGAATAACAAGGAAATCGTTCAGATATCTGAATTTCCAGGTTTTTATTTTCAGAATAAATAGCCTTATTGATCAGGGCAACCCGATCAGTAACCCAATTCATTGCAAGATTGTCCTGAAGAAATGGAAGCATTTCAGGATTGGCTTCATAACCGATTACTTTTCCTTGTGCTCCCACTTGTTTTGCGGCAAGCAGGGTGAAGTAACCTATATTTGCTCCAATATCAACAACAGTGTCTCCTGTTTTTATATACTTAAGAAAAAAGCTTGTTAACGGATATTCGAAATATCCAGTCGTCACCAAAACAGGCATTAAACTATAATCTTGTGATGATATTGTAAGCCATCCGCCATACCCTAATTTTATAAGCATTTTATGATCACCAATATAAGTACCGTTCATTTGTCCGCTCCTTTTCTCCTTTGCTCCGTATCTCTCCCTTCAATCATATTCAGATAACTGCTTGATATGACTTCTCTTAAGCCTCAAAATTGGATATGAGCAGGGTAAAGAGGGGATTTTCAGTCATATTAAAAGCCCGCTCGTTATTGGGTACGAGTGAGCTTTATGAGTGCGGAGCATTTGCCTAAGTGTCTGGAGAGCGCAGCGCATATATCGTGGAAAAAAATCCGCAGGAGCAATGACTTGTTGCAACTCCACTGTTTCCTGCGGAAACGTGCCCATTCGGATAGCGCCGTCAATACGAAAGGCATGATTTCACAAGGGTGCAAACATGCGCAATTACATGAGTTTGATAATGTTCACGTTAGCATTAGAATATTGCGAAGCAGCCGCGTTAGAGTTGGTGTCATTTAAAGTTAGAGTAGATGTTGTGGCTCCAGTACTAATAATGGCACCACCTGCCAGTGTAGCATTTCCATTTGCTACTCCTGTCGCAACGGATTGTGTTCCAGGAATCGCTGCCCCATTTTCAAACAGTGCCAATGATCCCGAAAATGAACCTGTATTAGTAATTAACGGAGTTGTCGCAGTATACGTTACGTAGTATGACTGGTTAGGGGCAAGCAGGAAGTCAGTATTGTTTGGATGTGTAATCGCAGATCCAGACGACGAAGCTCGTGTATTGACGAGACTTAGTGGCTGACCAAACTGTGCCGTTTGCGCAGCGACTTGATAGGCAGACAGGAAATTTTGTAATACTGCTGGTGCTGTCGCCCCAGTTGCTCCTGTCGCGCCGGTGTCTCCGGTGGCTCCTGTTGCTCCGGTCGCTCCCGTGGCTCCGGTGTCTCCGGTTGCTCCTGTTGCTCCGGTCGCTCCCGTGGCCCCGGTGTCCCCGGTGGCTCCTGTCGCTCCTGTTGCACCGGTCGCTCCCGTGGCTCCGGTGTCTCCGATTGCTCCCGTCGAACCTGTCGCTCCCGTGGCTCCGGCGTCCCCGGTTGCTCCTGTCGCGCCGGTCGCTCCCGTGGCTCCGGTGTCTCCGGTTGCTCCCGTCGAACCTGTCGCTCCCGTGGCTCCGGCGTCCCCGGTTGCTCCTGTCGCGCCGGTCGCTCCCGTGGCTCCGGTGTCTCCGGTTGCTCCCGTCGAACCTGTCGCTCCCGTGGCTCCGGTGTCCCCGGTTGCTCCTGTCGAGCCGGTAGATCCTGTTGCTCCCGTGGAGCCTGTTGCTCCCGTGGAACCTGTTGCGCCGGTAGATCCTGTCGCGCCGGTGGAGCCTGTTGCTCCCGTGGAACCTGTTGCGCCGGTGGAACCTGTTGCTCCCGTGGAACCTGTCGCGCCGGTGGAGCCTGTTGCTCCCGTGGAACCTGTCGCGCCGGTGGAGCCTGTTGCTCCCGTGGAACCTGTCGCGCCGGTGGAGCCTGTTGCTCCCGTGGAACCTGTCGCGCCGGTGGAGCCTGTTGCTCCCGTGGAACCTGTCGCGCCGGTGGAGCCTGTTGCTCCCGTGGAACCTGTCGCGCCGGTGGAGCCTGTTGCTCCCGTGGAACCTGTCGCGCCGGTCGCGCCGCTTGAGCCTGTGGCTCCGCTTGAGCCCGTAGCTCCTGTAGGACCTGTCACTCCGATTCCAGTAGCACCCGTGGCTCCCGTAGGACCTGTCGCGCCGGTCGCTCCTGGTGCACCAGGATCACCTTTGGGTCCTGTTGGACATGTTGGACACGTTCCTGGCGGCCCTGCCGGACCCTGCGCTCCTGTGGCTCCCGCTGGACCTGTCGCGCCTGCCGGACCGGTTGGTCCCCCTGGAGGTCCTGGAGGTCCCGGAGGACCGGTTGGCCCCACAATATTCGTAGCGCACAGGGCTGTTTCCAATTTGTTGCTCAGTACAAAGTCTTTATTGACCGTTTCTTGAAGCGTTTTCCGAATGCTGTCGTTTACAGCCAATATATCGCTGATCGTTGCGGGCGGTCCTGATACACCTGGCAATGTCCCCAGTACATATTGAAGCTTCTCGCCTTCCGCATTCAAAATATGACTGAGCCCCAGCTCTTCCATCGCGATCGATGCGACGATCAAGGATATGGCGTCATCTCTTGTAATTGTGATCGTTGGCGTAATATTAGGCAGATTGGCTTGAGACATTTATACATCTCCCTTCACCTTTGATAATCCAACATATTCTCTCACATTCTCGGTAGTGTTAGTTGAACACCTGTTTTGGTCATACTTTTGAAAAATGGATGGAACGGACGCCGAAAAAGAGACTAGCCTGCTCCACCATGCCTATCTGCGCTAAACGAAAGCTTTCTTGACCAGGTTTCTGATAGAACCGGAAGAAACTAAAAAAAGCCCGCATCATGAGAAGCACCATGATGCGGACTTTTTTGACACTCGTTTTTTTCAAACAACGCAATACCGATTACTTTTGACTTTGGGTGAAAGAGCGATGCAGGAAGCGAAAATAATCTGAAACATATCTAAAACGGCCTTCCTGAATCATGTTATCGATGATGTCCCAATCTTGCTGGGGCAGAGTTACGGTATAGTGTCTTTTGATGCCCCCCTTGGGCTTGGGGCCAGGTTTCTTTCGAACCTTGCCTTGGTGATCGATCTGACTTGCCAATCCTCTGACTTCTTTCTCCAAGTCGTTCAGTTGTTTATAAATGCTGTGCAGTCTCCATTCATTATCGAAGGTGAAATCAAGCCGTTCCCTTTCCTCGGTGTGGTCATGATTTGCTCCCATTTCATTTTCGCTCATGCTAGTCAACATATGCTCCACCATGATTTGAATGTTTCTCAACTGCTTCAAATATTCCTTACGCTCTTCTTGACTGTTCATTCCGATCATCCTTCGATTTGGAAATTGCCCTTAATCACCAGGATGCGTTTCATGAAGCTATTAAGGCTTTAAGGAAAGGTTTGTCTAGATGTGTCCACCTCTCCAGAATCGTAAACGTCTGAAGGCCCATTTCTATATTCTATGACCGGCGCAGAAAGATAAGAACATTGGTTTGTTCACTGGAAGTATACTTCCGACACGTCCGATCTGTTCGCAGGATGCGAATAAAGACCGGACGTCAACGCCGTCCGCATATGTATAATATCTCTATGATATCGCCAAAGAGTGGATTTCTGTGAACGCGGAAATAAGGGGCTGAGCCATCCAATGGGGAGGTGTTCAAGATGAAGTGTAAAAAAACAGTGACTTCGATAATGCATAGACGCATGCTATACTGATCATATGGGAGAGTGATAATGTGAATGAAGAATTCCTAAAAGCAATCGAGCAACTGTTGGATCAAAAACTTGCACCTATACATGATCAACTTGAAAAAGTGGACCATGAGTTTGCATCTGTACACGATAAACTTGAAAAAATGGACCATAAGTTAAATCTGTTGGTTGAGAGTCAACCAGAAGACATTGGTGCCATACTGGAAATTATCAACAAGAAACTGGATGAGATTAAAACAGACGTAGAATTTACTTTTCATAAAGCGTCTCAAAATGAGTTAGAGCTTAACCGTTTGAAACATCAATAATGACAAAACTCCCAAATGATCATAGGTCACTGAAAAACTAAAAAGAGACATCTGCCATTAGAAATTCGAGACGGATGCCCCTCTTTTTTTATTTTACTCAGCTGCTCACGGTCATCCTCCTATTGTCAACCTTCAGAGCCGCCAGCGTAAAACAGATGTCCGCTTCCTCCGGTTTATCAGCTGATTCGAACAATAAGCCGAGATCCCGGCATGTTAAATAAGTCCCGAATCCCACGATGGAGGGGTATCCCTGCTCGGCCGGACCCGTCTTGAGCGCCTGCTGCAATGAACGGATGGCCTTGTCAATTTCCCCCAGACCCACGTAACCGATGGACTGTAGATGATACAAATCCGTGAATCCGGGAAATTGAGCAATGCTGTCCGTACTGTGCCGGACCAGATCGTCGTAACGCCCCATGTCCGCCAGGATTCCGAGCCTGTATTTGTGCGCATTGGACAGTAGGGGTATTCCAAAATCGCCCTGCTTGCTCAAAAATTCATTAAAATGATCGAGTGCCCCCTTTAAATCTCTGCTTCGGAATAACTCAACGCCCAAAAAGTATAAATAATGCTCTGCATCCGGCTGTTCCAACATCGCTTGACGAAGCAGCGTGGTATTACGGCGTATTTTATCCTTATCGGCAATATTTTGGGGCAGATACCCATGATGGTAGACATGAATGTCAATCTGACCGATTGTCAGGTCCGGAGTGAATTTCAGCATATTGGGGAGAATCTGCTCGTGAATTCTTCCTTCAAAGCGGTACTGCGGCCGGTTCCGTACCATTCGGAGCAGAGAATTGTACTCCAGTCCGCCTTCATAGAGGTTGCTGACCACCAATAGAAGGCCCTCTATTCCAGGCTCACTGGCCTCACCACGGGTCAGCAGTTCCTTGAGCTTGCCGGCTTCTTCCACATCCATCTCTTCATCGGCATCCAACCAGAGAATCCAGTCCCCTGTCGCTTCATCGAAGCTCCGGTTGCGGGCGTCCGCAAAGCTGCCTTGCCACGGCATCTGAATCACTTTGGCCCCGTACGCCTGTGCAATCGCCACAGTATCGTCGGTGGAACCGGTATCCACAATTATGATCTCATCTACAATACGCTGGACGCTCCTGAGACATTGCGGAAGATATTTTTCCTCGTTCCTGACGATCATACATAACGAGATGCTTGGTTTCTCCATGCCAACCCACCTCTTTACTATAAATACGGATAAATCCCTCGCTCAGGAATCGGTTATGTGCAGTCTCAAAATACCTGTCATTCTATTGTATTCTATGACGGCCCGTCTCAGACCAACACAGGATTCATATTACAAGCCGCAATTCTCCGGACGGTCTTGAAATGAGATCAGCCACCCTTCAGCAGAGGTGTATAACGCCTGAAGGGTGGCCAAGATTTTATCATTTATTAAGCCAGCTTGATCACAGTTATACCCGTATTAGCAAAGGTATTAGAAGCAGTGCCCTGGTTAAGAAGGGTCAACTCGCCTCCTCCCGACCCGGTCTGAATGACGGATGAACCTCCGACATTCACGCTGTCAGCAGTTACTCCCCTAAGGTTAACGTTTGTTTGGGTTCCGAGAAGTCCGACGCCATCCAGAGCTAAAACGGCAGAATAAATCCCTGTAGCTGTACCGCCCCCACCAGTTTCTGTAACAATATTTGTGTTATATGAGACAGAGTACTGCTGATTGGGGGCCAGGAAGATCGTAGGGGAACCGTTAGGGTGAGTGATGGCCGTTCCACTGGAAAACGTATTATGGTCAAGCGGTATGGCTTGACCTGGAGCAACCAAAGGTCCGGATGCGCCTTGATCAACTACTGCCGTCAAATTGTTCGAGGTTACCGTTGGGCCGGTTGGGCCGGTCACTCCCGTGGCTCCGGTTGCTCCTGTGTCCCCGGTTGCTCCGGTCGAGCCGGTCGCTCCCGTGGCTCCGGTGTCTCCGGTTGCTCCCGTCGAACCTGTCGCTCCCGTGGCTCCAGTGTCTCCGGTTGCTCCCGTCGAGCCGGTCGCTCCCGTGGCTCCGGTGTCTCCGGTTGCTCCCGTCGAACCTGTCGCTCCCGTGGCTCCGGTGTCTCCGGTTGCTCCTGTCGAACCTGTCGCTCCCGTGGCTCCAGTGTCTCCGGTTGCTCCGGTTGCTCCGGTCGCTCCCGTGGCTCCGGTGTCTCCAGTTGCTCCCGTCGAACCTGTTGCTCCCGTGGCTCCGGCGTCCCCAGTTGCTCCTGTCGCGCCGGTAGAACCTGTTGCGCCGGTGGAACCTGTTGCTCCCGTCGAACCTGTCGCGCCAGTAGATCCTGTCGCGCCGGTAGATCCTGTGGCTCCCGTGGATCCTGTGGCTCCCGTGGAACCTGTCGCGCCGGTAGATCCTGTGGCTCCCGTGGATCCTGTTGCTCCCGTGGAACCTGTTGCGCCGGTAGATCCTGTTGCGCCGGTAGATCCTGTTGCTCCCGTGGAACCTGTTGCGCCGGTAGATCCTGTTGCGCCGGTAGATCCTGTTGCGCCGGTAGATCCTGTTGCGCCGGTAGATCCTGTTGCTCCCGTGGAACCTGTTGCGCCGGTAGATCCTGTTGCGCCGGTAGATCCTGTTGCTCCCGTGGAACCTGTTGCTCCGGTGGAACCTGTTGCTCCCGTGGAACCTGTTGCTCCCGTGGAACCTGTTGCGCCGGTCGCGCCGCTTGAGCCTGTGGCTCCGCTTGAACCCGTGGCTCCTGTCGCGCCCGTGGCTCCTGTAGGACCTGTCACTCCGATTCCAGTAGCACCTGTGGTTCCCGTAGGACCTGTCGCGCCGGTCGCTCCTGGTTCACCAGGATCACCTTTGGGTCCTGTTGGACATGTTGGACACGTTCCTGGCGGCCCTGCCGGACCCGTCGCTCCTGTGGCTCCCGCTGAGCCCGTCGCGCCTGCCGGACCGGTTGGTCCTCCTGGAGGTCCTGGAGGCCCCGGAGGACCGGTTGGCCCTGCAAGATTGGTAGCATCCAGAGCTGTTTCCAATTTGTTGCTCAGCACAAAGTCTTTATTGACCGTTTCTTGAAGCGTTTTCCGAATGCTGTCATTTACAGCCAAGATATCACTGATCGTTGCAGGTGGTCCTGATACACCAGGCAGAGTCCCCAGTACATATTGAAGCTTCTCGCCTTCCGCGTTCAATATGTGACTGAGCCCCAATTCTTCCATCGCTATCGAGGCGACGATTAATGATATGGCATCATCTCTTGATAGAGTGATCGTTGGCGTAATATTAGGCAGATTGGCTTGAGACACGCATACCTCTCCTTTCACCTTTGATAATCCAACATATTCCCCCTCATTGTCTGTAGTGATAGGCAAACGTATGGTTTTGTCCCATTTTTGAAAAATAGGTGCAACCCTTTCTATCAGGTGTATCTGATAGAACCGGAAGAAACCCAAAAAAAAGTCCATATCATAAGGAGCAACATGATGCGGACTTTTTTTTGACACTCGTTTTTTTTCAAGCAACGCAATACCGGTTATTTTTGACTTCGGATGAAAGAGCGATGCAAAAATCGAAAATAATCTGAAACATATCTAAAACGGCCTTCCTTAATCATGTTATCGATGATATCCCAATCTTGTTCCGGCATGGTTACGGTATAGTGTCTTTTGATTCCTCCTTTGGGTTTGGGGCCTGGTTTCTTTCGAGCCTTACCTGGGTGATCGACCTGACTTGCCATTCCTCCAACTTCTTTCTCCAAAACGTTCAATT
Source organism: Paenibacillus jiangxiensis (assembly GCF_046098255.1). Classification (NCBI taxonomy): domain Bacteria; kingdom Bacillati; phylum Bacillota; class Bacilli; order Caryophanales; family Paenibacillaceae; genus Paenibacillus; species Paenibacillus jiangxiensis. The sequence goes on along the minus strand of NZ_JBJURI010000006.1, from coordinate 69,788 downwards.
GTTTATAAATGCTGTGCAATCTCAATTCAATTTCGAAGATGAAGTCAGGCCCTCCCCTTCCTTCCGTGTGGTTATGATTGGTCCCCATTTCATTTTTGCTCATACTAGTCAACATACGTTCCACCAGAATTTGAATTTGTCTCAGCCGCTCCAAATATTCCTTACGCTCTTCTTGATTATTCATTCCGATCATCCTTTGATTTGGAAATCGTCCTTAATCACCAGGATGCGTTTCATGAAGTAAGATTTATGGAAATTTCATTAATATTAAGAGGTATGCCTCCTTCTCCTGGAACAACTTCGCTGTTTCTAGTATTTATGTAGCTAAATTATTCGCCGTTATTGTTGGACCGGTTGAGCCTTACTCCCCACTGCTATATTCTATGACTGATGCAGAAATACAAGAACATTGGTTTGTTCACTGCAAGTATACTTCCGACACGTCTGACCTGTTCGCCGAATGCGAATAAAGACCGGACGCCAACGCCACGCCATCACATATGCCAAAGAGTGGATTTCTGTAAACATGGAGATAAGGGGACGACCAATCCAATGGGGAGGTGCTCAAGAAAGAACATAGCACTCAAGTGCAATCCGGTTGGGATGCAACCTGAGCTAGGGGATAAATGGAAGTGACCACCCTTCAGGAACGTGTTAACGTGTGAAGGTTGGCGTGGAATGCTTTGGCTTTACTCAGCTGTCCCCTGTCGCTTCATCGAAGCTCCGGTTGCGGGCGTCCGCGAAGCTGTCCTGCCATGGTATCCGGATGATTTATATTTTCTGCAATCTTAAGAAACCCGAGGCTCTTGGAAGATGATCCTCGCATCGCCAGTCATGACACTCGCCAGTGTAAAATACAAGTCCGCGTCCTTTGAGTTCCCGACGGATGCGCACAACTGCCCGAGGTCCCGGCACGTTAAAAAAGTGCCGTGTCCGGCTACGCTCGGATACCCCTCCTCAGAGGGACCCATGCTTAGCGCTTTCCGTAACAGCTCCATGGCCTTGCCGGTTTTCCCCAGTGACTGATAGCCAGCCGCGCTCAGGTGATATAAGTCCGTGAATCCGGGGAATTTAGATATACTCTCCTCACTGCAGCGGATCAGGTCATCGTAACGCATCAGATCTGCCAGCATAATGAGCCTGTATTTATGCGCACTGGCTAACAGCGCCTTTCCAGTATCAGCTTCCGCCCTGTTCAAAAATACATTGATGTGGCGGAGAGCTTCCTCCAAATCATTAATTCTGTACAGCTCAACGCTCAAATAATAATAATAATGCGAATATTCCGGATACTCCGCCATGGATTGCTGAAGCAGCGTGATATTGCGGCGGATTTTATCCTGATCGATTACATTTTGGGCCAGATAACCGTAATGATGAACATGAATATCCACCTGTCCAAGCTGCAGACCAGGGTCGAACTTCAGCATATTGGGCAGAATCTGTTCGTGAATCCTGCCTTCAAAGCGGTATTCCGGTCGGTTCCGAACCAACCGATGCAGGTAATTGTACTCAACGCCTCCCCCTTCAAGGTGATTGCAGAACACAAATTGAATACCCTCGATCCGCTGTTCACGGACGGCATCCCTGCTCAGCAGCTCCTTGAGCTTCTCGGCTTCATTCTCATCCATCTCTTCATCGGCGTCCAGCCAGAGAATCCAGTCTCCTGTCGCCTCATCGAAGCTCCGGTTACGGGCATCCGCGAAGCTGTCCTGCCACGGCATCTCGATGACTTTGGCCCCGAAGGCCTTGGCAATCGCCACCGTGTCGTCCGTGGATCCGGTATCCACAATAATGATCTCATCCACAATGTGCTGGACGCTGCTGAGGCATTTCGGAAGATATTTCCTCTCGTTCCTGACGATCATGCATAACGAAATGCTTGGTTGATCCATAACTCACCTCTTTACACCAAGTACGGATAAATCCCTCGTTCAGGAATGTGTATGTGTGATCTCAATTTATATGTCATTCTATTGTATTCTATGACGGCCTGTCTTAGACCAACATAGAATTCATATAACAAGCCTCAGTTCTGCGGATGACCTTCAAACGTTATGTCTATGAAGAAACAATGTAAAAGATACCCTTCGGAACGGTATAAACGTCCGAAGGGGAACTAAAATTATGCTTAATTAAGCCAACTTAATAACTGATACCCCAACATTGGCAAAGCTGGTGGAGACAGTTGGCGATGCGCTTATCAGCGTCAAATCAGCGGTCGCCGCACCAGTGGTTATAACACGTCCTCCCGAGAGAGCCGCTGCTGCATTGACTGGATCGCCAGGCGGACTAGTCACGTTAGCGTTTGATTGTGTTCCTCCAAGTTCAGCGCCATTCAGTGCGAGTGCTGCAGCATAAACTGCTGGAACCGGTGTATACACATTCGTGTTATAGGAGGCATAATAGGTCTGGTTCGGGGCCAAGGTAATAGTGGGGGAACCATTAGCATGTTGAATTGCTGTCCCTTGGAAAGAAGTGCCGAAAAGAGGTACAGAACCGCCTGGAGTGCCTGCAGCTACTACAACACCTCTAAATGTATCGTTAGTAGCCGTCAAATTGTTCGCGGTTACCGTCGGACCAGTCGGACCTGTTACACCGGTATCACCTGTGGCTCCAGTGGCACCGGTGTCTCCCGTTGCTCCCGTGTCACCGGTTGCTCCTGTTGCTCCCGTGTCCCCAGTTGCTCCGGTTGCTCCCGTGTCCCCAGTTGCTCCTGTTGCTCCCGTGTCACCGGTTGCTCCTGTTGCCCCGGTGTCCCCAGTTGCTCCTGTTGCTCCCGTGTCACCTGTCGCTCCTGTTGCTCCCGTGTCACCTGTCGCTCCTGTTGCTCCCGTGTCACCGGTTGCTCCGGTTGCCCCGGTGTCCCCGGTTGCTCCTATTGCTCCCGTGTCCCCGGTTGCTCCTGTTGCCCCGGTGTCCCCGGTTGCTCCTATTGCTCCCGTGTCACCGGTTGCTCCTGTTGCCCCGGTGTCCCCAGTTGCTCCTGTTGCTCCCGTGTCCCCAGTTGCTCCTGTTGCTCCCGTGTCACCTGTCGCTCCTGTTGCTCCCGTGTCTCCTGTTGCTCCCGTGTCCCCGGTTGCTCCCGTTGCTCCCGTGTCCCCGGTTGCTCCCGTCGCTCCGGTTGCTCCTGTCGCGCCGGTCGAGCCTGTTGCGCCGGTGTCTCCCGTTGCTCCTGTCGCTCCCGCGTCACCTGTCGCACCTGTCGCTCCCGCGTCACCTGTCGCACCTGTTGCACCAGTCGCACCTGTCGCTCCCGTGTCCCCGGTTGCTCCCGTTGCTCCCGTGTCCCCGGTTGCTCCCGTTGCTCCCGTGTCCCCGGTTGCTCCGGTTGCCCCGGTGTCCCCGGTTGCTCCCGTCGCTCCGGTTGCTCCTGTCGCGCCGGTCGAGCCTGTTGCGCCGGTGTCTCCCGTTGCTCCGGTCGCTCCCGCGTCACCTGTCGCACCGGTCGCTCCCGCGTCACCTGTCGCACCTGTTGCACCAGTCGCACCTGTCGCTCCCGTGTCACCTGTCGCTCCAGTGGCTCCGGTTGGGCCTGTTATCCCCACTCCCGTTGCACCCGTTGCTCCCGTGTCCCCCGTTGCTCCTGTCGCGCCGGTCGAGCCTGTTGCTCCGGCGTCTCCCGTTGCTCCGGTCGCTCCCGTGTCACCTGTCGACCCAGTTGCACCGGTAGGACCTGTTACTCCTATTCCCGTTGCCCCAGTTGCACCGGCTGGCCCCGCAGTTCCGGCTGCGCCTGTCGGACCTGCTGCGCCCGTTGCTCCTTTCAGGCTGTCAATGAACTCCTGAGTCGTTCCTGTATATCCAAGCAGAAGCCAGAGTTGATACGCAGATAAACCAGGCGCTCCTGTCGGACCCGTTGGACCAGGAGCGCCTGATGCTCCAGTTCCACCAGTAGCTCCGGTTGGACCCGTTGCTCCGGACGAACCGGTCGCACCTATCGAACCTGTTGCTCCCGTTATACCTACCGGTAATTCACCACCACCTGATGGGCCAGTTGGACCCGTAGGACCCACAAGATTGGTGGCTGTCAAAGCCATTTCCAATTTGTTGCTTAGCACAAAGTCTTTATTGACCGTTTCTTGAAGCGTTTTCCGAATGCTTTCATTTACAGCCAATATATCGCTGATCGTTGCGGGCGGTCCGGATACACCAGGCAATGTCCCCAGTACATACTGAAGCTTCTCACCTTCCGCATTCAATATATGACTGAGCCCCAGCTCTTCCATCGCTATTGAGGCGACGATTAATGATATGGCATCATCTCTTGTAATTGTGATCGTTGGCGTAATATTAGGCAGATTGGCTTGAGACACACATACCTCCCCTTTCACTTTTGATAATCCAACATATTCGACCTCACTTTCGGCAGTGTTAGGCAAACGCCCGGCTTTGTCTCATTATTAAAAAATAGGTGCACCTCTTCTCGATCAGGTGTTGCTGATAGAACCGGAAGAACTCGAAAAAAACCGCATCATGGGGAGCACCATGATGCGGACTTTTTTTGGACACTCGTTTCTGTTCGAGCAGCTCGTTTCAGTTCAGGACCGTATCCCCTCGGCCTGTTTCTTCAGCTGCGGGTATCCGCCTTTTCCGGCAAACCTGCAAGGTGGTAGAAATGCTGTTCAATATTCTTCTCCGCAAAGTCCTGAGCCGTATCAACGAAGGTAATCCCCCCGTAACAGCGCCGGTTGTCAATATATTGAGGAACCCCGGCTTTTCTCAATCCGTCGCTGAAGATCACGTACTCATAGCGGTAGCTCTCATCGTCGTATTGCACATATTTCAGAACTTCCTGGCGAATGAAATACGTACAATGAATGACATCCACCTGGATCAATCCTTTGACCTCTCCGGAAAAAATATCATAGTACTGGGTGTTCACTTCTAAATATCCGTTCGCATCAACCCTGTGATGATAATTGGAATAGGTGCTTTCCAGGACATCAGCGTTTCTCAAGAAAGGGCCGATCACCGGCATTCCCGTATCCAACAGGCTTTCAACCGTGTCCGGTGCGATGAAATTGTCGCAGTCTGCCACAAAATAATGCGTGCCTCTGTCCAGCGCCCACTGTATGGATTCCTGCCGGATCCTTCCCAATACTTTAAACTTAATAGCGTTCCACTCATGAGGAGCGTAGTCCTGCACCGGCTCTTCCACATCGCTGTCGTCGAAGCTGACCTCATGATAAAGGTGCTTCACCCGGTCGACCCATGCTTTCAACATTTCGGCCGTTTCATCATTATTGTTGTTCGTCCGGATATAGAGATTGATGCTTGAGGAGGGGTAAGTCTGCTGTTCAATCATATTTAAATACAGGGGTAAAGCATGCGCTTTATCCTTGGCCAGGATGGCGATCGTTATTAACTCCCGGGACATTCGGCAATCTCTCCTTAATCAAGATACGATAACCGCTCAAGCTGCCAACGGTTCTGTGTGTTGTTATCTTTAATAGCTTATGCCCGGGAAGAGGGAATGTTACCAGCCCTGCCAAGGGGGTGCTTGCTTATGCTGGCAATGGTCTGCCTTCACCGTTTGGCGTCCGGCGGTCTTCACGTATAAATTGATGAATGCATGTGCCATTAAATGAATATCAGGTTTATTCAGTTCCACACCTTGTCCTTTCGGTCTGATAACATTCTTATGCTGTACATGTCCCTTGTGTTCCCCCATGCTGCTGCTCCTCCCCTTGTGTTGTAGTACAGTGTATGAGGAGAAAGGCCGTCCGATTCCATGCAACACGCAGGGAGCAGCGAGAATCACGGGCTATAACTATTCATAAGTGAAGACATTGCAAATCATGGCTTCTTATTTGACGTCTAAAGGGCTTCATAAACCGGCCTAAAAATATTCGATGGTATAACTGAACGGGTATTCCTGGCGTTCTCTTTCCCATGTGGATTTCTTGCTGAGATCTTCCGGGATGATTCTTGTGTAGTAGATCCGTTTAATAAATTGCTTCAAAGTCTCGTTCTGTTCTTCCGCAGTCTGGTATGTAAAATCATCAAGCAGTTTAAGGATACCGTCCAGCCTCTCTGAATGAGCAGCCATTTCCATGGCCTGCATTTGTTGGAGAAGCTCCTCTTGAGTCCGCTGCAAGGCTTGCTGCCGGCTCATCAGAGCCTCTTTCTTCATCCTCAACTCATCCTCGGTAAAGACTCCCTTCACCGCAAGTTCGATCAATTTGCCCTGCTGCTGATCGCACTCATGAAGCTGCTGCTCCACGCGGTCCATGCGTTTCTGAAGATCCGAACCGGCGGCCGACAACTCATCCTGATGCAGAAGCTCCAGTTCTTCCCGCAGCCGCCCTCTGTAAGTCTGAACCTTCATCACTACCTCTTCTTCCATAAAAGACAGCTTCATCCCGCGATTATTGCACCTCTCCGTACTTTCAGGCAAACGGTAGCTGCAACCCTTGATAAAATAATTACCGCTTCTTGCCCTTCTGAACGCCAGCTTTCTTCCGCACACGCCGCAGAACAGCAAGTCCTTCAGCATCGCAGTTCCTAACCTGACGGCGGGCTTTTCCCGCAATCTCCAGCTCTTCAAGCCTCGCTCCATCCTTTCCCGATTGGCTTGCTCCCATTGCTCCGGAGCTATGATGGCCGTATGGGCATGGTCTGTGACAATGGTATCGAGTATTTTGTAAGTGTATTTGCCGTGTTGTTTGACTCGCTTACGATTGTGATAGACTATGGTTCCCTTGTAGACCGGATTCCTAATGATCCTCATCACCGTGGGCGGCTGGAAAACATCTGCCCGCTTCGGCTTATAGCCCTCCAGGTTCAACATATCCACAATCCTGCGGCTGCCCAGGCCTTCACGATACAGCTTGAATATGTACCGCACCACTTCAGCTTCAGGCTCATAAATCTCAAGCCGCCTGGTTGCCTGGTTCCGTCTGTAACCGTATGCCGGGCTGCCGCTAATATGCTCCCCGCGCCGGGCGCGCTGCATTTTATTGACCTTGTTCCTCCGGCCCATCATCTCGTATTCCATCGCGGCTAACATCGAGCTTACATCATACAGCACACGGTCCTCTTGTGAATTGGACAAGTCAAACGTCTGCGAGGGGGTGATGATCTTGATATCGTGATCTATGCACAGCTGCTTGATGTGCTGCGATACCAATCCGTTGCGTGAAAGCCGGTCCAGCGAAATGGCGAATATGGCTTGATAACGTTCAACGTTATCAATCAGCTTCTGAAGCTGGGGACGCGCCTCCAGCTCGTGCCTGCCGCCACTGACAATCTCTTCATACACTTCAACCCTGCAGCCCTGCTCACGGCAAAATTCAAACATGATCTCACGGTGATTCTGCAAAGTGTCCTCGTCCTCTCCCTTGTCACGCGAGATACGCAGGTAGATGGCACCGAATAGACCGATCTTGGTACCATTCACGGCGTTTATCAGCCCCTTTGCATGCGTGATGCTTTTCGACTGTTCAGGCCCTCCATACGCACATTAAAAATAGCTTGGAGTGACAAAACACCTTTATTTGACGTCTGGGGTCCTATTTCTAGTCTATTAGGGGATTTAGCAAATTAGTACAATCTATTCGGGACATACGTTCGCCATCACTTCATTTATTAAATACGGAACGGGAATGCAACAATGTCCGAGGCCGGCCTGGAATGCTTTTTTGGGCACAAAAAAACCCACTCGTGATTTGGAATGAGTGGGCTTCACTACAATTTTCGTTTAAAATCCAGAATATAGGATTCCGTTTCAACGGATTTTACGGAGAGTATTTCAAGAATACGGTCTTGCCTTTCTTGCCCTTGAATCAGTGCATTTACATTAATCTTAACATCTCGTACATCTGCTTCAATTGCTTCCAGTCTGTTTTCAACTTTATCCAATTTACTGTCGATTTTATCCAGTCTACTGTCGACCGTATCCAGTCTGCTATTGTTTTCCCCAACCATTTTGATGAGTGTTCCAAGCATTTCTTCCATACGGTCTAATCGGTCGTCGTTCATACGTTCAGCCCCCTTTTAGTGATTTGAGCACAAGCATACATGACAAAACTCCGCTTGTAAACTCATTGTTAAACTAACAAAAAGAGACCTTCCCAGCTACGAACGGAACATAATTTTGAGAATTTCGAGCGCCTTGCGTTGATCCGTCTCGCTTTGCTCCATTAACAGGGCCGCGGCTTCTATAACCATGTCGCTCATATCGATGCCTTTATATTCACTGAGGGATAGCAGCGCGGATAAGCGGACTCCAAGCGCATTCGCTATTTTTTCGAGTGTTTGTATTTTGACGTTATATTCACCACGTTCAATTTTGCCGATGTAGGAAAAATTAGTGCCTACCAACTCCGCAAGCTGCTCCTGCGTCAATCCTTTTAATTTCCGAAATGCCCGGATTCTACGGCCGATCCTTTTTAAAGTTTGCTCCATGTACACGCTCCATTGTCTCTATTATTAACTAAAGTGTAGACAAATGGAGCTGAATAATTCAGGTATGTATATGGACAATAATATTGTTATATTGTCTGTTAGCAGACTATTTTGTATAATCAAATCATCATCCGTCGAATGAACCATCCCAGTCCTTTCCAACAGCGCTGAACTCTTGCTTCATCTTTTCCCCTTCTGTGAGCTTACGATAAGAAGCAGCCGACGGATCAGCCAAATGACCAGCAAAGAATAGTCTTATCGAGTGTACAGGCTGTTCTTTTTTTCATTCCGCTAAATATGCGATGCTGAAAAGGGAGAAGACCATGGAGAATCTGAAGCAGGAAATCGAACAGAAAAGACGCGAATTGGTGATACTGGCGAATGACAAAGGCTTCCTTGCACCGGAGGTACTGCAAAAATCCCAGGAACTGGATCAGTTGCTTGTCCAATTTTACCGGAGTACGCTGCTCTTGAGAAATTGAAAGGTCTGTTATGTACCGAACATGACTTTGAGAATCTCAACCGCCTTGCGTTGATCCGTCTTGCTTTGCTCCAGTAACAGAGCCACAGCTTCTAAAACCGTGTCGCTCATATCGATGCCTTTATAATCCCCGTGGGAAATCAGCTCGGATAAGCGGACTCCAAGAGCATTCGCTATTTTTTCAAGCGTTTGTATTTTGACGTTATATTCTCCACGTTCGATTTTGCCGATCTGGGTGAAGTTGATGCCGACCAACTCCGCAAGCTGCTCCTGCGTCAATCCTTTCCATTTCCGATATTGCCGGATTTTACGGCCAATCCTTGTTAAAGTGTGCCCCATGTGCCGCTCCATTCAGAAAATGGATTGATAGTGCTTTGATGGATCATCTGTAATCCTGGTTGACAAAAGATACAGGACCTCATCGGTCCTTCTTAACAAGCGGTTGACGTTTTTTTTCTTCATTTTAACGATCTGCTCTCTTTCCAGATTAGAAGCCAAATATTGAACAGTCCCGATAAAAATGACCACATCCAATGCGGGAGAAGCTTCGGAATGCAGCAGATGCAGAAGCTCGTCCATGGAAAAAGACCTTTTCGGAAAAGGTTTGTTATTTGTTGTGATGTATAAGGCTTCAAGCATGGAGGTAAGAGCCCGGTCGCAGAAGATCAGGCAGGGTAAAGATTGGTTATGATTATGCAAAATCATGGCAAGTTCTATATGGTATTGAGATAACTTGTGAAAGCGATATGTAAGTGTTGGGCGACGATCCTTGGGTGTTCTAAACTTTGTTACCTCTGTTCTGTGCTCCATCAAGGAGTGAAAATCCATGGTCCTCATTCCTCCCGAAATAACGAATATTCACCTCATTACTACACTTCTTCAAATACAGAGATGTATGAATTTCTTTCCAAGGGGCAAGATATACAATAAATATTACTATATAGTAGTTTTATTTTCAATTAACTTATTATCAGTATGTTAAATCTAATTGAACCTTTCTCTAGACTCTTAACTAAAGAGAGGTGTGAAGATGTCTGAAATTTTAAAATTAGTTGGGGCACGAATTAGAGATCTAAGAAAAGCAAAGGGATATTCCCAAGAGGCGTTGGCTGAATTGGCCGGGTTTAATCCGAGTTACATAGGATTTGTAGAACGTGCTGAGAGAAATGTTTCTTTGAAGAATTTAGAGAAAATCGCCAAAGTGCTGGAAGTTGGGGTCTACCAGCTATTTACATATGAAAAAGAGAACGAACAACTTCTCAACGATGATATCGTTATTCAGGAAATCGTGTTCATGCTTAGAGAACGCGGGCCACAAGATGCCAGAATGATCAGAAATATTATGCTGGAAATCTTCAATCAATCATCTAATTAACCGTCACGTTGAGAAATCAAAGTTTCAAACCAACATGAATGATTTCATTAATAAAGGTCAGCCTTGTACAGGATAGACTTGTCTATCCAGCCCCTTCTATATTCTATGCCGTAAATCAGAAATATAAGATCATATGTTATGTTCACTTATTCCGCCCCGTGACACCTGTTGTGCCCGTGGACGATTGGTGTATGTGCGGATGATGGATGTATAGCCACCCTTCAGGACCATGTCCGCCTGAAGGGTGGTGGCCGAGATGCTACAGGTTAAGCCACTTTTACCACGCTTACTTGGACATTCCGAACTCCTGTAAGCCCAGTTCCTGGAGAATTATTTACCAGCTGTAGATCACCATTCGGTAATGAATTACTATTAAAAACAACTGTATTACTTAGAGAGGCGAAAGAACCGATTGCAACACCTTGAGCAATCGTACCTGAACCAGCAACCCCCAGGAAACCTACCGCCACTGTATTGTTACTACCAGGACTTGGTGTGGCCGAAACAGCATAACTGGCCTGATAAATTTGATTCGGTGCCAGATGAATCGTTTGATTATCCGGATTCGTTATAGCCGTGCCGCCTACTTCAACCACTCCACCAATGGTGATTACTTGACCAGATGAGGCACCTTGGTTTGCATCCAAATTTCTTCTTACGAAATTTTGCCCAACAGCTGGTCCTGTAGCTCCAGTCACTCCAGTCATGCCGGTTGCTCCAGTGGCGCCTGTTGCGCCCGTTGCTCCTGTGGCGCCTGTGGCTCCTGTGGCCCCGGTATCTCCCGTTGCTCCGGTTGCTCCCGTTGCCCCGGTGGAACCTGTTGCTCCAGTCGAACCTGTCGCGCCGGTAGAGCCTGTCGCTCCAGTTGATCCTGTTGCTCCGGTAGAGCCTGTTGCTCCCGTGGAGCCTGTCGCGCCGGTAGACCCTGTTGCTCCGGTAGAGCCTGTTGCTCCGGTGGAGCCTGTCGCGCCGGTGGAACCTGTTGCTCCGGTAGACCCTGTTGCTCCGGTAGAGCCTGTCGCTCCAGTCGATCCTGTTGCTCCCGTCGATCCTGTCGCGCCAGTAGAGCCTGTCGCTCCAGTCGATCCTGTTGCTCCCGTCGAACCTGTCGCTCCGGTAGAGCCTGTTGCGCCGGTAGAGCCTGTCGCTCCAGTCGATCCTGTTGCTCCCGTCGATCCTGTCGCTCCGGTAGAGCCTGTTGCGCCGGTAGAGCCTGTTGCGCCGGTAGAGCCTGTCGCTCCAGTCGATCCTGTTGCTCCGGTAGAGCCTGTTGCTCCAGTCGATCCTGTCGCTCCGGTAGAGCCTGTTGCGCCGGTAGAGCCTGTCGCTCCAGTCGATCCTGTTGCTCCAGTCGAACCTGTCGCTCCGGTAGAGCCTGTTGCTCCCGTCGATCCTGTCGCTCCGGTAGAGCCTGTTGCTCCCGTCGATCCTGTTGCTCCCGTCGATCCTGTCGCGCCGGTGGGGCCTGTTGCTCCTGTAGACCCTGTTGCGCCGGTAGAGCCTGTCGCGCCAGTCGAGCCTGTCGCGCCGCTTGAGCCTGTGGCTCCGCTTGAGCCCGTGGCTCCTGTCGCGCCCGTAGCTCCTGTAGGACCTGTCACTCCGATTCCAGTAGCACCTGTGGCACCCGTAGGACCTGTGGCGCCGGTCGCGCCTGGTGCACCAGGATCACCTTTGGGTCCTGTTGGACCTGGTGGACATGTTGGACACGTTCCTGTCGGCCCTGCCGGACCTGTCGGACCGGTTGGTCCTCCCGGAGGCCCTGGAGGTCCCGGGGGACCCGTCGGCCCCACAATATTCGTAGCGCACAGGGCTGTTTCCAATTTGTTGCTCAGCACAAAGTCTTTATTGACCGTTTCCTGCAGCGTTTTCCGGATGCTGTCGTTTACAGCCAATATATCGCTGATCGTTGCAGGAGGTCCCGACACGCCAGGCAGGGTTCCCAGTACATATTGAAGCTTCTCACCTTCCGCATTCAGAATGTGACTAAGCCCCAGTTCCTCCATGGCTATGGAGGCAACGATTAATGATATGGCATCATCCCGTGATAATGTAATCGTAGGTGTGATATTAGGCAGGTTCGCTTGAGACAATAACAACCTCTCCTTTCAGTAGGATAGTCCAATATATTCTCCTTCACCTTCGGCAGTGTTAGACTAACGTTTGGTTTATCCCATGATTTGAAAGATGGGTAAAACGGCAACTAGAGAAAGGGAACTAGCCCGCACCAATAGATGCTTATCGTCGATCTGAACAATTTCAAAACCAGGAAAAAAAGCCAAGGAGAAGATTTTTGAATACATTACCTGCTTCTATAATGGAAAAATGAAAGAATTCAAAGAAAACTGAACAAGCTAACGCCGGTTGAGTGCCGACCCCAGATTGATTAAGCCACCCGTTCTGTTTTGGTTGAATCATGTCTCTATATTTAGCTCTATTACGGTATTTAACAGATTAGTACAAGCTGTCTCAAAAATTTCTCCTTGAGCCTTGAACCTGTTTCTCGATTTCATGCCACGGTCAAATCATATAGCCGCCCTCTATAAACATGAGCTCCCCGCCATTGCCCGTTAGGTAGCCCGATCCTATTTTAGGTCAATTCAACTTAACGACATTGATATTAGCACTAAGAAAATCATTGGGTTGCCCCGACAGGTTTATACTTTTAAGATTTAAGGTACTGGATAATGTTGTACTAAAAATAACCGTGCTGCTCAAATTGGCAATGCCATCGGGAGTGGTGGCACCAGGTACAGGTTGAACTCTTGCAACAGAGCCATTGATTACAGCGTTATCCAGATATAACCCCGCTCCTGCCTCCCCACTAGGTGAAGTAATGGGACGAGCAAGGTACGTTGCCTGATAAGTTTGATTCGGTGCCAGCGAAACATTGCCTGTCGTCGGATCATACTGGATGGCAGTACCATTATTGGTGAGAATGTTAGGGAAAATAATGGTGGCGCCATTATTAACGCCATTGACACGGTTACTCAGATACGCACTTAGATTATTTGCCGTCACCGTCGGGCCGGTAGGACCTGTCACTCCCGTCATTCCTGTCACCCCGGTTGCTCCTGTGACGCCTGTTGCGCCACTCGGGAAATCATGGTTTCATATTTGACGTCTCAGCCGGAAAATCCCGTAATTCCAGGCTTTCCGGCGATCATGAGGGGCTCTCGTCCACCTGATCTGCATCTCAGCTCGAAGGGCAGTTTAATTTTGCCGACGTCACGTATTTGCGTCAGTTATTAATTTTAATCACAGCAGCTGACGTGTCGAATTTATCCTGCCTCCAATTCGCTGGCGCAGCGCTGTGTCGATAACAGTTCATTAGCGGGAGCGGCCACCCTCCAGGACCATATCCGTCTGAAGGGTGGCGTGTCTGACTGCTCGATCTGTTAAGCCAGTTTAACCACACTTACTGTCGTCTCAGCATATGTTGTCGGGTTATTGAGATTCACAAGTTGTAAGGTATTCGTGGGAGTCCCCGTCGTAAAAATGGTGCAGCCAGACAAAGTAACATATTTACCAGGCGTATCGCCAGAAATTGCGCCAGTAACAAATAGTCGGGTTGTTCCATTTAATACAAAGTCCACTGCGATGTCACCGACACTATTAACGAGCGCTTTCGTACTATAGCAGGCTTGATAAGTCTGATTAGGACTAAGATTGATATCCGGTGATCCGGTTGCATGCGAGATTGCCGTACCACTTAAAACAAAATTATTATCAAGTGGAATCCCTTGATTTACTCCAATAGGCGTGAGGACGTTTGGTGTAAAAGCGGTAAGAGTATTCGCTGTCACTGTTGGACCGGTAGGACCTGTGGCCCCGGTCGCTCCCGTTGCTCCGGTTGTCCCTGTGACGCCTGTAGCACCACTCGGGAAATCATGGTTCCATATTTGACGTCTGGGCCGGTTAAAGCAGCCGCTTTTATTATTAAGCCAGCTTGACCACAGTTACCCCCGTATTGGCAAAGGTATTAGAAGCAGTGCCCGTGTTAATAAGAGTCAACTCACCTCCCCCCGCCCCGGTCTGAATGACGGATGAACCTCCGACATTCACAGAGTCAGCGGTTACTCCTCTAAGGTTAACATTTGTTTGGGTTCCGAGAATTCCGTTGCCATCCAGAGCTAAAGCGGCAGAATAAATCCCCGTAGCTGTACCGCCCGCACCCGTTTCTGTAACAATATTTGTGTTATATGAGACATAGTACTGCTGATTCGGGGCCAGGAAGATCGTAGGTGAACCGGCAGGGTGAAGGATGGCCGTTCCGCTGGAATACGTATCACGGTCAAGGGGTACTGATTGGTTTGGAGCAACGAAAGGTCCGGATGGGCCTTGATCAACTACTGCCGTCAAATTATTGAACGTCACCGTCGGGCCGGTTGTGCCGGTCACCCCTGTGGCGCCTGTTGCGCCACTCGGGAAATCATGGCTTCTTATTTGACGTCTGAGGGGCTATTAACCAACAGGGACAACTCTAATGAGCTGCCCTGTCCTATTTGCGTTGTTTTCAGGTCCGACTACTGTCGTTCGATTTCGAAGCTGCGCTGCATTCCGGGCCAGGGACTCCTGGAAGCTAGCAGAGACTTTTTCGAGCTCTTACTCCTACAGAAGGGCCGCAAGCGAGGGGTCATCCATTTCGCCCTGCTGTTCCATCCGAACATCAAACCTTCGATCATTACTTTGATCATATGACCGCCCTTCAAGATCGTAAAGCTCTGAAAGCTGGTACTCTCCCAGCCCCATACCGCCGCCTGACAGGCAATCGTGCTATTTCAGGTTAAGCCAGCTTAACAACATTTACCCGGGTAGTATTGACTGTTGAATTTGTAAAACTGTTCAAAGTTAAAGTGCTTGTTGTTGTAGTTTGGAAAATTGCCGAACCACTCAGATTAGCTACACTACCAGGCGGAAAGCCTTGTGTAAATGTACCGGATCCCGCGATGCCCTGACCATCCAAATATAAGCCAACTCCAGCATTTCCTTGTGCATCTGCTATCTGACCTACAACATAGGTAGCTTCATACGTTTGGTTCGGATTCAAAACAATATCCGTCGTTCCATCTACATGCGTAATGGCATTACCACCTTGTACAGTATTATTTCCAAGTGGAATGGGTGTATCAAATGTAACAGGCTGCGGTGTGGTATTAACAGTGGCCAAATTATTCGCCGTCACGGTCGGGCCGGTAGGACCTGTTACGCCTGTTGCGCCACTCGGGAAATCATGGTTTCATATTTGACGTCTGGGCCTGAAAAGCGCATGTTTTCATTGCGTACGATCATACATAAGGATATGCTTGGATTTCCCATAGGCTCTCCCCTACATGAGATTTAACCAGTTTAGAACCGGGGATTAAACAATCTACACCATGAGGAATGATCCTTCATGATGTAGATGTTTTGATCCCTTCAACTCGCTGCAACCTCTATTGAAGCTTGACTACACTCATTCCAGCATTTGCCCAGTTAATAGAGAAAGGACCATCAGCGTTAACACTGCCAACTTCGAGGGCCAGCGTTCCTGTAGTTGGACCAGTTTGAATTATCGCACTCCCGCTGAAGGCTTGAAAAGCGGTACCAGCGGGTATTCCTGTAGTATAGGTGAGAGAGGGGTTAGGGCCTGCTATTGTACCGTTTAATGTTGGAAAGATTGTAAATTGATAGTTTGTTGAACCTGCAGGAGACGCACCTATATTAGGATTTGCTTGATAGGTAACAGAATACGTCTGATTCGGTGCTAAAGTGATATCGCTAGTGGTCGCGCCAGAGGTAGCAGCCGAGGTAATGGCAGTGCCATTTGAAAAACCAGAGTTAAACAGAAGATTTCCGCCATTAGGTATGACGTGTCCTCCGGGGGTGATATCTGAGACCGTTAGGTTATTCGCGGTCACCGTAGGTCCGGTTACTCCCGTCGCGCCTGTTGCACCAGTGGCCCCGGTATCACCTGTAGCTCCGGTTGCTCCATCCGAGCCCGTAGCTCCAGTCGCTCCCGTCGCACCAGTTCCGCCGGTGGCTCCCGTGTCACCTGTTACTCCGCTTGCCCCGGTGGCTCCACTGGCTCCTGTTGCTCCCGTGACTCCGGTTGGACCCGTGACCCCCACGCCTGTCGCCCCCGTTGCTCCGATGGCCCCGGTTTCACCGGTTGCTCCGCTGGTTCCTGTGGCTCCCGTGACTCCGGTTGGACCCGTGACTCCCACGCCTGTCGCCCCCGTTGCTCCGATGGCCCCGGTTTCACCGGTTGCTCCGCTGGTTCCTGTGGCTCCCGTAGCTCCGGTTGGACCCGTGACTCCCACGCCTGTCGCCCCCGTTGCTCCGATGGCCCCGGTTTCACCGGTTGCTCCGCTGGTTCCTGTGGCTCCCGTAGCTCCGGTTGGACCCGTGACTCCCACGCCTGTCGCCCCCGTTGCTCCGGTGGCCCCGGTTTCACCGGTTGCTCCGCTGGTTCCTGTGGCTCCCGTAGCTCCGGTTGGACCCGTGACTCCCACGCCTGTCGCCCCCGTTGCTCCGGTGGCTCCAGTTTCACCGGTTGCTCCGCTGGCTCCTGTGGCTCCCGTGACTCCGGTTGGACCCGTGACTCCCACACCTGTCGCTCCCGTTGCTCCGGTGGCTCCAGTTTCACCGGTTGCTCCGCTGGCTCCTGTGGCTCCCGTGACTCCGGTTGGACCCGTGACTCCCACGCCTGTTGCCCCGGTTGCTCCGATCGCGCCTGTTGCTCCACTTGCTCCCGTAGCTCCAGTTGCACCCGTAGCTCCAGTTGCACCCGTTCCGCCAGTGGCGCCTGTTGTTCCGCTAGCCCCCGTGGCTCCGGTTGGACCCGTTGCACCAGTAGCTCCAGTGCCGCCTGTCGCACCTATTGCCCCAGGTTCGCCAGTAGCTCCGGTGGCACCTTTTGAGCCTGTTGCACCCGTCATACCTACTGGTATATCACCACCGCCTGATGGGCCGATTGGACCGGTAGGACCCACTAGATTGGTGGCATTCAAAGCCAATTCCAACTTATTGCTCAGCACAAAGTCTTTATTGACCGTTTCTTGCAGCGTTTTCCGAATGCTGTCATTTACAGCCAAGATATCGCTGATCGTTGCGGGCGGTCCGGATACACCAGGCAATGTCCCTAGAACATATTGAAGCTTCTCACCTTCCGCATTCAATATATGACTGAGCCCCAGCTCTTCCATAGCAATGGAAGCCACAATCAGGGATATAGCGTCATCTCTTGTCAACGTAATCGTTGGCGTGATGTTGGGCAAATTGGATTGTGACACTTCTATCTCCCCTTTCGGTTTTGATAGTCCAATATATTCTGTCCCACTGCAGAAGTGTTGAGGTAATCGTCCAGTTTCATCCTATTCTTGAAAAACAGGCAGCCCGGAATCATAGGGGAAGTCAGACGAATAACTAAAGTTTAACGTACTATCATTACTCGCCTCGCCAGAAAATGAAGTCGAGTCAGCAGGTCCCGTTTTTGAACAGGACTTATCCGCCAAATTCTTCATCCTGCGACAACAACACTGAATTTACAAGTACGGATCTGTCACGTACACTATATTCGAATCATGGGGAGGAGGCTGGCGTATGAAGGACGACCATTTAAACCGTATGGAAGAAATGCTTCAAACTCTCATCACAATGGTTGAGGAAGGTAACAATATTCTGAAGAGGATAGACGAGAGGATGGATAGAATGCTTTCCGTTAAATCTATTGAAACCGACTCTTCTATTCAGGATTTTACACGAAAAACGCAGCAAAACCCACCAGTTCCACTTAACGAGCGAGCTTTTGTTCTATCGGAGACGAAGGAGATATCAGGGCATCATGACGCCACGGAGTGGTGGCTGCAAGCCCTTGAAATTGTTAAAAAAACGGTTGAACCCGTCTCCTTTCAAACGTGGTTCAAGAACACCTCCGCGACGTTTGACAGTGAGATGTTCGTGATCACCTGCCCCACCCCTTTCGCGCAGGAATGGCTTTATGCCCGCTATTCCAACGTCATACTGCAAGCTGTTGAACTGGCGACCGGGAATCCTGCCATAAAGATCGCGTTTCAGTCGTTGGAGAGCCCGTCGACATAATTCCGAAAAGGGATGGGACACACATATTTCATTGTCAATTGGTCTCGCTTATAATTATTACATAGACAGGAGCAGAGCTTAACCACACTTATATTCAAAGCTCCAAATGTTTGTATAACTGTGTTGAAATTGTTAATGGTCAGAATAATATTTATTGGAGGCGTTTTACATGGCTAAAAAGATAGAAGAGAGTGTGGTTCGTCAGATAAAGGACATACTCCAATCGGCAGGCTATAGAAATCCAAACAGTGTTGATTTAGAAAACAAGACAGTTTTCGAGAAATCTCAAGAAGAGGAGAAAGATTTCTCTCACATAAAAAAACCCGTCTCTAGGGTTATCTTGGAGAATGCAGGTATTTTATCTCCCGAGCAGGAGAAACGAATGTTAGATTTTATTGAAGGTGATCGTGGATAGTAATGTAGTCATTGGTGCATTGGGCAGCGACCTTAAATGTCGTACTTTTTTTGCAAATGACATAGATATGGTATTCTCTGGTATTGTCATTGCAGAGGTTTTGAATGGTGCCGAGAGTACTGGTGTACTTGTACGTCTACCATGTAGCTTTCCTGATTACTCCCTTCTATATTCTATGCCCATCGCAGAACAATAAGAACATTGCGGCACAACAAAAGCCATCCCTGCCCGTAATGGCTATAGGATTGAGACACTTATAACTCCTCTCAGGAGATAAAACAACCACACTCAGTAGTTGGAATGTGGCTATTCAATCATATACTTGCTATATTCTATCTTTTTTGTTCGTCATCCTGCTCCTGCTCAGGCTGATCCTGTTCGGTCTCATGAACGAGGTCGAATTGGATCCCATCAATGCAGTAATCGTAGATGAAGGACTTTATCTCCGTCATATCGTTGGATTCATAATACTGCACCAGCAGGCCTGTAAAAGTACGTTGATGTTCAATTGGAATGGAGATGATGCCACAGCCTGAGGAGATCAGCACTTGATTGCCGGAAAGCATGGCTGTCCGCTTGTTGCCATCCAGAAACATTTGCTTTCTCATGAGGTAAAGCATGAGTGTGATGGCTTTATCCGTTGGATTTTCAATGGCTGTTACTTCCGAAAGTTCCTCTCGGATTTGAGATTCAACAGGTATATCCGGCCGCCAAGTCGTACCACCGATGGAAACGGGTACTTTTCTTAAATGTCCCGCCTGAACAATCAAATTGTCTCCGCCTACCAGTTGGTTGATTTTAGAGATATAATTCAGATCAATGGGATAGTCGAGATTATCCAGTATAAATTGCCATGCGTGCTTCAAATTGTTTACGCCAACAACTTCGGCCACTTTAATGCCCGGAACGCTGATTCCGTTAAAAATAGCTTCCGTATCGGGATAGGTGACGGCGAAACCCTCAAGTTTTGCGCTTTTCCATATATAATCGATGATATTACGTTTTGCTACAAAGATATTTTGTTCGACGGTCATGTGGTATTTAGCTTGCATCATTCCGTAACTCCCTTTCCCGATTTTGTCAACAAGAATTATCATCATTATAGCTCGTTGCCCCTTAGCATACAATAAAACCTTGAAGGAGGACTCATCAAGCCAACTTAGCCACGAGAAATTCAATCTTGGCCACTGAGATCAGTAGAATTGAAGTATAATATGGACACATACTCCAATCGGCGGGTTATAGAAATCCAACCAGTGTTGATTTAGAGAACAAGACAGTTTTCGAGAAAAATGCTACGGAAGGTGATTTTTCTCATATTACTGACCCATTTGCCAAAGCTCTTTTGGAATGTTCAGGTATGCTTTCTCCAGAACGAGGAAAAAAGATGTTAGAGGTCATAGAAGAGGGTAGGGGATGATACCACGGTCAATATCAGCCAAGGCACTTTCATAGTATCTATCTGACTTATTAATTAAGACATTAATTTTCCCCTCAGACGTCAAGAATAATCCCCTCCCTCACTATGTTATGTTGTAAGGAAGAAAGTTCGCCATCATCCCACTCACTCAACAAGGAAGTGACAGCTGAAATGTGTTGTACACTATCATCATCAAGCAAAACCTCAAACAATGTATCAGAAACGATCCTACGAAACGGTGAGGCTTCCATACCTTTCCCTACCAACATAAGGTCGAGATCAGAATCCTCCCTAAAGTCGCCTCTAGCTCTGGAACCAAATAATATAACTTGTTCTAAATCAACTTTACCAGAAAGTTTTGCAATCAATTTTCTAACTGTACATATTTCTTCTTGCGTCAGCGTTGGAATCTCATCAATTTTTAATCTGGTTATTGTGTTAAGGCCAGGTCTGGAAAAGTTTGCAGATACTTCATTTTTTTCAAAATCTAATACAGAAGGATGTGTGTATCCATAACTTTTAAGCAAATCTTTAATTTGTCTTACTACGGATTCATCTACTTTATATTTTGCCAACTTAGCACCTCCCCGAGATCAATACATGATCAGTGATTAACTCCCTACTACAAATTGATTCTGGTCTCCTTAAGTATGCAAAAAAAGAGAAGAAAAGGCTACTATGAATGGATGTTCTACCGCTGACATGATGAAAATGACATCATCACGTGAGAGTCCTGCTGATCTGCAACCATCTATTGATTTTGCGCGATTTCTACGGTTTTTGGACAATGAAGAAACTGCCCCCCAAGGTTTTACTTGAAGGGCAGTCCGTTTTGCATCGTATCCTGATTATGCTTTCTTTCTTCTCAGCAGGAACAGGCCTGCAAGCAGAATGATGACACCAGCCAGCAGATAACCGTACATATTCGTTGCGGTTGCCGGCAGCTTGCTGCCGTTGCCATCTCCGTTACCGGAGTTTCCTCCGTTCACCGAGTCGCCCGAGTTGCCGGATTGTCCGGTGCTTCCAGTCCCGCCAGATCCACCGGATTGGCCGGAGTCTGTGGAACCGGAGCCGGAATCAGAAGGTCCCCAGCCCGGGTTGTTCGTGCCGCCGTAAGAAGGACCATTGCCCGGTTCTCCCGGAACGCCGGAATTGCTGCCGCTTCCACCGCCAACAACGATGTCTTCAGACGGCGTATTCGAACCGTTCAGGTTGTCGCCGGTTACTTCAGCCGTGTTGCTGATCGTCTGGCCGTTCTGACCAGCTACCAGCTTCGCCTGGAATACAACCGTATGCCAGTCGGTATCTGTCACGTCGCCGAATTGGCCAACGACTTCACCGTTGACATAATGCCCTTTATCACTGTCCTGCGCATCCGTTACGGTCACGCCATCCACTTTCAGCGAGCCCGGCACATATTGCAGTTCAGCACGCAGAGCGTCGGAAATTTCCAGATTCGTCACGACACTGTCCTCTACGGTGTTGTGGGTGCGAATCGTATACTCAATGACATCGCCGACTTGCATCGTACCGCCATTGAGATCCTTCGCTACTTTCTCAGACTCCAGAACAGGAGTCGGGTCTTTGATCGTAATCTCTTCGCTTGGTTTGTCCGGGGTATTCACGTTATCCCCGTTAACCTCGCCAACGTTATTGATCTTGTCGCCTTTGTCTCCCTTGACAATCTTCGCTTCGAACACCACCGTATGCCAGTCGGTATCCGTTACGGTGCCAAGGCTGCCTGTCACCTTACCATCCACATACTTGCCTTTGTCGCTGTCATTGCTATCCGTTACGGACACGCCATCTACTTTCAGCGTTCCCGGTACGTATTCCAGCTCTTCCGGCAGGTCGTCGGAAATGACCATGTTCGTTACACTGCTGTTCGAAACGGTGTTGCGGGCGCGGATCGTATACTCGAGCGTATCGCCAACTTCGATGCTGCCTCCATTCACGTCCTTCGCCGATTTCTCGGATTCCAGTACTGGAGTGCGTGAATCATCATCGTCGTCATCGTCGTTCGAGCCACCGCCACCGCCGCCACCTGAGCCTCCATCATCCGGATCTTGTGGATCAGTAGGAGGGTCTACTGGTGGTGGTGGCGGGAGTTCAACCACAACCTTGTCAGTCGGTTCGCCCGGCACGTTAACGTTGTCTCCGGTTACTTTCCCAGTATTCTGGATCGTCTTGCCGCCTTGTCCGTCCTGGATCACCGCTTGGAACTCCAGCGTATGCCAGTTCAGATCATCGACATTGCCAAATGAGCCATACACTTCACCGGAAACGGAATGTCCGGCATCACCATCTTGCGCGTCTGACACAGATACGCCGTCCACCTTCAAGCTGCCTGATACGTATTGCAGCCCTTCAGGCAGCGTATCGGTGATCGTCAGATTTTCCAGATAGGTGTCGTTTACAACACCTCTTGTACGAATCGTGTAGGAGATGGTGTCTCCCACGTCATACGTAGCCTTGCTTGCATCCACATTCGATGCGGATTTCTCCGATTCAATCTGCGGATTGCGCGGGTACACCTGCACTTCTTCTCTTGGACGATCCGGCGTATCCACATTGTCGCCTCCTACAGCACCAATGTTGATAATATCCTTACCGGCTTGTCCCGGTTGTACGATGGCGTCAAACTGTACCGTATGCCAATTCTGATCCGAGACGTCGCCAAGCTGCCCGGCAACCTCACCTCCGGCATAATGACCCTTGTCATCCCCTTCGGCATCCGTTACGGCTGCGCCATCCACCGTCAGACTGCCTGGGACATATTTCAGCTCGGAAGGAATCACGTCGGAAATCTCCAGATTTTTCACGATGCTGTTAGCAACTGTATTGCGGGACTGAATCGTGTACCGCAGCGTATCTCCCACTTCAGGATGCTCGGCATCCGTGTTGCCGGACGCTTTTTCCTGAAGGGTCATCGTTTTGCTGGATTCAAGTTTAGGGAAAATGACCGATGAGTCCGTCTCATTGGTTTCAGTCTGTTCTTTTTCCCCTGACAATAAATTGTCATAGTCGATTTGTGCCTTGTTGTTAATGGATTTCACTGCATAATCCGAAAGCACTTTCACTTTAAATTGTACAGTGACCCCATCCGGCAATTGGCTGGCATTTTGCAGGTCCCCTAGCTTAATACTGACCTGTTTGCCGTCAAACTGACCTTCATCCGTATCGGCCTCATCCGTCAGTTTCTTGGTTGTTGATCCGTTAATCAGGACCATCGAGCCAGGGACATATTCCGTGCCTGCAGGAATCGCGTCAGTAACGACCGTATCCCCTGCGATGTCTCCGCCCTCATTTTTGGTATTGATCGTATACGTTAATTCCGTACCTACGCCAATTTCCCCTGGTGGATTAACGGTCTTGGTCGAGGTTACACACGGCTCTGTTCCCAGGAAGATATCATCTAACAAATTCCCCCACGCCAATGCACCATTGGAAGAGGAAACTGCCTCAAAACCAAATCTTGTATTGGTTTGTCCGTCCGGAACATTGTAAGACCCTGTATAATAAGTCCATTTGTTTAAGGGACTGCTCATCTGTTGAATAACTGGAAGGTCATCCGGTTGAGTATTAGACGAGCCTATGCGGAGCTGCATCGTATCCGTCCCATATTCCCCGCGGTGAGCCAGCCGCCAATAAATGGTTTGGCCCGGTACTGTTGCTACATCCTGATACAACATAGCTGGTTCATTGGCGTTCAATTCCGCAAATTGTGTTCCCTCTGCAGCAACAACAGGGATGGTTTCACTATTCCCGCCATAACCTGGCCCCAGAAAATTATTAGAGTTTTGCATGATTTGTATTCGATTATCAGAGGCATCCGTTTCCCAACCCGGAACCTCATTTCCGTAAAAATACATCCAATACGCTTCGGATCCCGGGGACCCTTTATCCCCTACATTTCTCGCTTTCGGCTGCTCAAAGCCTCCATTGATCATCGCTACCGGAGCTGGGCAGGCATTCCCTTCTGCCGCCTGGGTCACAGGAGTAAGAGTCGGTTGCGAAACAGGCAATATGCCGAAAATCAGCATAAACACAGAAAATTTAACAAAAAGACGCTTCAATAGGCTTGTCCGCCTTGTGGAACGGGTATCGTGCACTTGTCTCCCCCCCAAATTGTTTATTCCAGTCCACTACTTTGACAATTAGACTATTACCTTCCCCAAAGCCGATGTCATGACATGATCGGTGCTGGATTCGACATTCGACCCTCCTTCGCTCCAACATCTTTCAAATTTTAACTATATCTCTGTTAATATAATCCACATCCCAGATTTAGACAATCTTTTTACAGTCTTAAATTAAATTTGCACAAAAAGACAAATTATAACATGATTTAGGATCTAATTTTTATGAAATCAATCCTCTTAAACACCTATTTATATCCATTTATGATTTTCATTTTCTGTAAGTATTGGCACAATCGGAGTTCCTGTTTATGGAATCGGTTTTACATGTTTATGTTAATGAAGAGAGAAAAATCACTATAATCTAAGAAAAAACTACTAAACATAATGGAAATCGTTTTTCTCTCCAGATACAAGAATAGAATCACTCTTCGGGTGGCAAAGCGGACTACCCTTCAAGACGGATTAAAGGTCTGAAGGGTAGTCAATTAGACTGCTGATCACTTACCCCTACCTAAGATTGGGCCTGCTTCATTTACAATTGCTTTATTGCACTTTAACCACACTTACTTGTAAAGCGTTAATTGTTGCAGAACCACTAAGGACATCGGCAAACATTCTTAAAGTAGGGTTTACGTTACTATCCACAAGGAATGTATTCGTTATCGGTAATCGCTGACCTGGCGTGATATTGTAATTCGTACCACTACCAGCAACGCCTTGAAAACCTATTCCTACTGCAGACATTGCTTGCGGACTAGTTGATTCAACATCAGCCTTGTAAGTAACCTGATAGATCTGATTCGGTGCCAGCGAAATCGTATTCGTCCCATCATACGTAATGGCCGTACCATTCTGTATAACTTGTGTGCCGAGGTTAAGAAATGTGGGCCCCATAGCAGAAGTAACGACTTGAACTGTGGGAGGGAGTCTAACCGTTTTAAGATTGTTTGCCCCAACGGCTGGTCCCGTAGCGCCTGTCACTCCCGTGGCGCCTGTTGCACCCGTCGGGAAATCATGTTTTCATATTTGACGTCTCAGCCAGTAAGCCCGCAATTCAAGCTTTTCCGCGGTCAGGGGGCTTTCATCCGCCAGATCCGCACCTCGGACCGAGGGACAGTTTAATCTAAGCCACACTTATTTGCATTGATCGCAGCTGCAACTATGTTGAAGTTTATCCAATATAAAATTCGTGGCGCAGCCCCTGTACCGAAAACAGTTCATTAGTGAGAGCGAATTTGTGCCTCCTTAAGATGATTCCGCAATTTTTTTGCTTATGGTTCGAATTCATGGAAAAAGGCCACCCTTTAGGAATTGTACTTCTCTAAAGGGTGGCCAAGTCTTTTACTGAAGTTTAACTACACTTACGTTCAGATAATCAAATGTGTTGCCTGCTACGTTGCGGTCCATAACGTTCAAAGTACTTTGCATGGTCGTACTAATAATAATTGAATTACTAACATTAAGACCGGTGCCATTGGGTTGACCGCTAAAGAAATTAAATGAACCGGTTGGTTGACCGTTTAACGCCCAACCTACGATCGCTCCTCCATTAGCCGCTCTTACATTACCTGTATAACTGGCTTGATACACTTGATTCGCTGCAAGGGTGATATTCGGTGATCCAGGCGTGTGAGTGATGGAGCTACCATTACTCACAGTGTTTGTATCAAGTGGTACAACCCCCCCGAATGCAACCGATACTGGGGAAGTAGTCTGAGCGTTCAAATTATTCGCCGTGACGGTCGGGCCGGTAGCGCCGGTTACCCCTGTGGCGCCGGTTGCGCCAGTTGAACCTGTTGCTCCCGTGGAACCTGTCGCTCCGGTGGAACCTGTAGCACCGGTCGAACCTGTTGCTCCCGTCGAGCCTGTTGCTCCCGTCGAACCTGTTGCTCCTGTCGAACCTGTTGCTCCCGTAGCACCTGTCGCTCCGGTAGAACCTGTTGCGCCAGTTGAACCTGTTGCTCCTGTCGAACCTGTCGCGCCAGTTGAACCTGTCGCTCCGGTGGAACCTGTCGCTCCGGTGGAACCTGTTGCGCCAGTTGAACCTGTCGCTCCGGTCGAACCTGTCGCGCCCGTGGAGCCTGTCGCGCCCGTGGAACCTGTCGCGCCCGTTGCACCTGTTGCTCCGGTAGAACCTGTCGCGCCCGTAGCACCTGTCGCTCCGGTAGAACCTGTCGCGCCAGTTGAGCCTGTGGCACCCGTCGAACCTGTTGCGCCAGTTGAACCTGTTGCTCCCGTAGCACCTGTTGCTCCCGTAGCACCTGTTGCTCCCGTAGCACCTGTTGCTCCCGTCGATCCTGTCGCTCCAGTCGAACCTGTTGCTCCTGTCGAACCCGTAGCACCCGTAGCACCTGTCGCTCCCGTCGAACCTGTTGCTCCGGTCGCGCCAGTTGAGCCTGTGGCTCCGCTTGAACCCGTGGCTCCTGTAGGGCCTGTCACTCCGATTCCAGTTGCACCTGTGGCACCCGTAGCACCTGGTGGACATGTTGGACACGTTCCTGTCGGCCCTGCCGGACCTGTCGGACCGGTTGGTCCTCCTGCTGGTCCCGGAGGCCCCGGAGGACCGGTTGGCCCCACAAGATTAGTAGCGTCCAGCGCTGTTTCCAATTTATTACTCAGCACAAAGTCTTTATTGACCGTTTCTTGAATCGTTTTCCGGATGCTTTCATTTACAGCCAAGATATCGCTGATCGTTGCGGGCGGTCCGGATACACCAGGCAATGTCCCCAGCACATATTGAAGCTTCTCACCTTCCGCATTCAATATATGACTGAGCCCCAGCTCTTCCATAGCAATGGATGCCACGATCAAGGATATTGCCTCATCTCTAGATAGAGTGATCGTTGGCGTAATGTTAGGCAGATTGGATTGTGACATTTCTATCTCCCCTTTCGGTTTTGATAGTTTAATATATTCAGCCGCACTGCAGAAGGATTGAGGTTATCGTCCAGTCTCGTCCCATTTTTCGAAAAATAGGTAGTTTGGAATCATAGGGAAACTGCTCGATTGTATTGTGACACTGATAGATTATGCTAAAAGAATACGTAACTTATGTAAGTAATTTTCTCAGAAAATGGATTGATAATGCTTTGAACGGTCATCTGTGATCCTATCTGACAAAAGATACAGGACCTCATCGGTTCTTCTTAACAAGCGGTTTACGTTTTTTTGCTTCATTTTAGAGACCTGCTCTCTTTCCAGATTAGAAGCCAAATATTGAATAGTCCCGATAAAAATGACCATATCTAACGCTGGAGCAGTTTCAGAATGCAGGAGATGCAGAAGCTCGTCCATAGAAAAAGACCTTTTGGGAAAAGGTTTATTGTTTGTTTTGATGTATAAAGCGTCAAGCATGGAGGTCAGAGCCCGGTCGCAGAAGATCAGGCAGGGTACAGATTGGTTATGATTATGCAAAATCATGGCAAGTTGTATATGGTATCGAGATAACTTATGGAAGTGGTATAAAGTTGTTAGACGAATATCATCGACCGTTCTAAACTTCTCAGCCTCCGTTCTGTGCTCCATTAAGGAGTGAAAATCCATAGTCCTCATTCCTCCCAAGATATAAAATCTCCAGCAATCCAACAATCATGTCCAGTTTGAGTGATTTCAAGTTGAGGGTCCGCAAAGATTGTTCCACTCTTTTGATCCATTTATAAAATGATTGTATAGATAAAGTAAATGGAGGTCAATATAAACAGTACTCTTATGTACAATTATTTCATTATTTGGTTTGCACATGAATATCTGTATTGAGCCATCTTCCTCTTCTAACCTTATACTTGGAGGGGATGATTATGAGTTTGCCAGAGCGTGTTGGAAATCGAATACGTGAACTTAGAAAGGCAAAAGGCTGGACCCAAGAACAACTAGCAGAGGCTGCAGGGCTTCATTACAGTTATATTGGTGGAGTTGAACGAGGGGATCGAAATATCTCATTGGAAACGTTGGAGAAAATCGTTACTGGTTTAAACGTTCCACCGGTTGAAATTTTTAATTTTGAAGAAGACACTGAGTATCGTAGAGCTATGGATGAACATATGACTTTGATGACTACATTGGAGACGAAAGACATACGCGTCCTGACTAGGGCTAATAAAGAAATCATTGAACATTTCGTCATCACCAAAGCAAGCGGACCCTCTGAAACCGAGGTCCAATCGCTCAAATCCAACCCATAAGGACAGTCTTGCATGGGAGTGGCCCTTGACGTGTTCGAAACCAAGAACACCTGCTATTCAAAGTTTACTTAGGTGCTTCACAATTTAGAACAGTCGCTTACCATTCCTGGCCATTCTTCCACCAGATGATGCCATAAATTGTCTTGTTCCCAATTTGTGCTCGGTTGGTCCGGTAACTTGTGAAGCAGCTGTCGGATAGGTTGGGTTGCACAATAGGCCTTGTCGGTGCTGTTTACGTTGAGAGACTGGACTGGCTGCTGGGTCAAGGTGGCTTCCTACGGGATCACCCAGAAAATAATGGCCACCCTCCAAGCGTCGGCTAGACGTTTGAAGGGTGGTTAAGTTGATTCACTAAAATGTTTTCTTGCTTCGATTGAAGCTAATACGATTCAGGTTAAGCTATTTTGATTACACTGAATGTCGATGTCTCAGTGAGAAAATCCCGTGATTTCAGACTTTTCAGATAACTCCTTATTAGAGAGATCCCTGCGTCCACTGGATGATTCCGTAAAAACTGCTTCAAGATTCTGTTCTGCTCCTTAGGCGTCTGGTAAGGGAGCTGATCGAGCATATTTATGTATGTAAAATATCATTAGAAAATCGTTTGATATCGCTTTGACTGGTCATCTGTAATCTTGGTTGATAAAAGATATAGAATTTCATCGGCTCTCCTTAGCAAGCGGTTTACATTCTTTTTCTTCATTTTGGAGATCAGCTCTTATTCCATATCTGAAGCCAAATATTGAACCGTTCCGATAAAAATGACCACATCCAGCGCGGGAGAAGCTTCGGTATGCAGGAGATGCAGAAGATCCTCCATGGATAAGGTTTTCTTGGGAAATCGTGTGTGGTTAGTTCTGAGGTACAAAGCTTGAAGCATGGAGCCAAGAGCCCTGTCGCAGAAGATCAGGCTGGATATTGGTTGGTCATTCATTCCCCAATTTGTTACCATAAATGAACAAATAATTATGGCAAGGGGTACACAGGGGTGAAAATCAAGGAAGCACGCGAGTTAAAACGGCTTGCACAGGAACAGGTCGCTGTGCTTGTGGATACTTCTGTACGGCATTACCAACGCATTGAGGCGGGTCAAGATATACCTAATGTCATTCTGGCTTTGGACATCTGCCGAGCCTTGGAGATAGATCCCCGCGATGTAGAGGAGTGGCAGGACAGCAGCAAACGTCCCCGTCGCCGCCGCCCTCTTGAATAGAAATAACACTCCCGTTGAGTTGATACGTGGAGTGTCTTTAGTACGATCAACCCATGGTTTTGAGACGTTGTTGAAGCCACATTCTATGACCGACGCTGAAAAATAAGAACATCTAATATGTTCACTACGACGCGTCCAATCGTGCGCCGGTTGCGAATCAACATCCTCAGGGACAGCCTTGAACGAGGGCTGTCCCTGATCAATTGGCGTTGTTTTCCGGTGTTGGCTCAGAAGTGCAGGAGGATTTACCAAAAGGGGCTTGGGAAATATTCGATGGTATATCTAAAGGGATGGACTTGGATGGGCGAACCTAATGGCCCACATAGCTTAAGTATGGGTAAGTATGTCATTATCATTATGATCCGACGGCTTCTCTAAATACGATCCCCGTATCCCCTCCCATCAGGCTCGATAGGGTCAAATACATATCCGATTCCTTCAGATTACCGACAGAGGCGTACGATATACCGAGCTCCCGGCAAGTCAAATAAGTCCCTATTCCTGGTATGGACAAATATTCTTCCGGAGCCGGTCCAATTCTCAGTGCTTGCCGCATGGAAGAAATGGCCTTGTCTGTCTCCCCCAGTGCATGCCAGCCATCCGCTCTGAGGTGATACAGATCCGTATAATCCGGAAACAGCGCAATGCTCTCCGTACTGTACTGGACCAGGTCATGATATCGTCCCATGGTTTCCAGGGTGAATAGTCTGGATCTGTGCGCACAGGACAGTAATTGCTTCGAGAAACCGGCCGGTTTCGCCACAGCGATATGAAAGTGTTCGAGGGCTTCCTCCAATTCATTGACCCGACATCGTTCAATTCCCAGGTAATAGTGATAAGTCCCATCTTCGGGATGCTCCTGGATGGATTGACGGATGAGCGATATATTTCTTCTGATTTTATCCTGACGCACAACATTTTGGGCAAGATTCCCATAATGATACACATGGATATCGGCCTGCCCTATGTTCATGTCCGGGCGGGCTTTCAGCATGCTTGGCAGAATCCGTTCATGAATTCTTCCTTCAAACCGGTATTCCGGCCGGTTCCTCACCATGCGGGGAAGACAGGACTGTTCCATTTCAGAACCATCCGTATAGTGGCAAAAATAAAATAGGATGCCTTCGATGCTCTGCTCACGGATCGCATCCCGGGCTAACAGTTCTTTGAGTCTGCCCGCTTCATTCACATCCATCTCTTCATCCGCATCCAGCCATAAGATCCAGTCGCCTGTCGCTTCTTCGAAGCACCGGTTGCGAGCAACCGAGAAGCTGTCTTCCCATGGCATGTGAATCACTTTAGCCCCGAAGGCCTCGGCAATCGATACGGTATTATCCGTTGATCCGGTATCCACAATAATGATTTCATCTACAATACGCATGACACTGCTGAGACATTTCGGAAGGTATTCTTCCTCGTTCCGGACAATCATACATAACGAGATACTTGGTTTATCCATAACTCACCTCTTATGGGGCTAGAGTAAAGAAACCTGAGGCTCCTGGTATTTGATCCTTGAATCGCCGATCATCAGACTTGCCAGGGTAAAATACAGGTCCGCGTTCTTTGAATTCCCGGCGGATGCGTACAGCCGGCCGAGCTCCTGACAAGTTAGATATGTCCCGTGTCCCGCTATGCTCGGATATTCCTTCTCAGCCGGACCGATTCGTTGCGCGTGACGCAATACATCCACGGCCTTGCTGGTATCCCCCAAAGCGTTGTAGCCCATCGCACTGAAATGATACAAATCCGTGAATCCAGGAAAGCGGGCAATGCTTTCCTCGCTATACCGGATTAGGTCGTCGTAACGCTTCAGATCTGCAAGCATAATGAGCCTGTATTTGTGCGCTCTGGACAGTAACGCCTTTCCAGCCCGCATCCCCACCATATTCAAAAATACATTCATATTGCGGAGAGCCCCCTCCAGATCATGATCCCTGTAGAGTTCAACGCTCCAATAATAATAGTAATACGGATAATGCGGGTGCTCCGAGATGGCCTGCTGAAGTAGCGCTATATTTCGGCGGCCTTTATCCTGCTCGATTACATTTTGGGTCAGATAACCGTAATGATGAACATGAACATCCACCTGTCCGAGCTGCAGATGAGGATCGAGTCTCAGCATCGAGGGCAGAATCTGTTCGTGAATCCTCCCTTCAAAGCGGTACTGCGGCCGGTTCCGAACTATTCTCGTCACATAATTATACTCCAGGCCGCCTCCTTCAAGGTGGTTGCAGAACACAAATTGAATGCCCTCGATCCGCTGCTCGCGGACTGAATCCCGGGTCAGCAACTCCTTGAGCTTGTCGGTTCCATCAGCGTCCATCTCTTCATCAGCATCCAGCCAGAGTATCCAGTCTCCTGTCGCTTCATCGAAGCTCCGATTGCGTGCGTCCGCAAAGCTGTTCTGCCACGGCATCTGAATGACCTTGGCTCCAAAGGACTTGGCAATCGCAAGGGTATCATCCGTTGACCCGGTATCTACGATAATGATCTCATCTACAATGTGCTTGACGCTGCTGAGGCATTTCGGGAGATACTTCTCCTCATTCTTGGTAATCATGCATAACGAGATGCTTGGCTTCGCCACAACTTCCCCTTCTTTCCAACTTCAGAGTCCTATTCCCTGTACTCACAAGAAAATAAAGATTCGCCCCCTTCACATCCATATACATTCGTCTGAAGGGGGGCGAGTCTGGACTACCCATATGGGCGCAGGTTGATCTGTAAAACAGCGATTTAAACCATGTTAAGCCAGCTTAATTACACTTACAGATGAGTTAGAATAGGTACCTGGGGCAAGAGTTCTCAATTCTAATCTGCCTGGGGTAGCACCGGTGTTAATAACAGTATTTCCTGATAAACTTACCGCAATGCCGTTACTAGTAGCGCCTGCGTTCGTACTCGGAATAAGATTTCCATTAAGGTAAATAGCTGCTCCCAGGTTCCCCGGTCCTGACCCGTTTATTCTATAGTCCACATAAAACTGCTGATTGGGAGCCAGCGTGAGACTACCGAGTGGGCCCTGGGCGATGGCGGTACCATTCCGCACTTCCACGCTCATTGCAATGACGGATCCAGCCACTAGAGATTGTGGAGTGGCATGATCTGCAAACACATTATTCGCCGTCACCGTCGGACCTGTTGGTCCTGTTACACCGGTATCACCTGTAGCCCCTGTGGCTCCAGTGGCGCCTGTTGCCCCCGTCGGGAAATCATGGTTTCGTATTTGATGTCTCAACCGGAAAAGCCCGTGATTTCAGGCCTTTCCCGCGATCAGGGGCTTTCGTACGCCAGATCCCCATCTCGGACCGAGGGACAGTTTAATTTAAAAAATCAACACTTATTTACGTCATTATTAATTTTAATCAAATCCGCATCCATGTCGAATTTATTCGATCTCCATTTCGCTGGTGCAACGCCTGTGTCGAAATCTACCGTATGAGTCAGGCTGATTTGCAGCACTCTTATTTGACGTCTGAAGGGCTTTGAAACGACAGGGACAGCCTCAACAGGAGGTGTCCCTGTCCTATTGGCGTTGTTTTCATAGGTGGCTTAAAAATATTCGATGGTATAACTGAAGGGGTGGGCTTGACGCTCTGGATTCCGGGTGGACAGCTTCCGGATCTCCTCCGGCATGGTCCTCATATAGCGGATTCGTTTCACGAACTTCTTCAGAGCCTCGTTCTGCTCCTCTGCCGTCTGGTATTGGAACTCCTCAAGCAGTCGGATCGTTTGCATCAGGCGGTCTGCATAAGGCTGTTCATCCATATCCCGCATTTGCTGCAGTACCTTCTCCCTCGTCTTCAGCAGCATCCGGCCTTGTTCCACCAAAGTTTTCCTTTTGCTGTCAAGCTCTTCACTCGAGAAGATCCCGGACAGTCCCAGCTGTAACAGCTTCGACTGCTTCCGCTCGGTTTCCTTAAGCTCCGCTGTAATACTCGTCAGTGACTCAAGATGGCCTGCGGAGATGCTTTCGAGCTCCTGCTGCTGCAGAAGCTGAAGGTGAGCCTGCAGACGCTGCTTGTGGGCCTGAATCTTCGATACCACTTCTTCTTCGAGGAACTTCAGCCGTATTCCCCGGTTATAACATTTCTCTAAGCCATCAGGCAGCTCATAACCGCAAGGCTTGATCGTGTATATCCCGTGCCTTTCCCTGCGGATGACAAGCTTTCTGCCGCATATCCCGCAGAACAGAAGGTCCTTGAGCATCGTAGTCCCCGTTTTGCCGGCAGGCTTCTCGCGGATGATTACGGTCTGCTCCCCGGGTTCCACACGCTGCCGATTGACCATCTCCCACTCCTCCGGCCGAATGATGGCGGGATGGGCATGCTCCGTAGTGACGGTCTCCAGCAGCTTGTACCTGTACTCCCCGTTTTCCTTGATGCGCTTGCGATTCTGAAAGATCACAGTCCCTTTGTATACGGGATTCTTGAGAATCCTCCCGATGGTTGAAGGACAGAAGTGATTCGACTTCGCTGGCTTATAGCCCTCACGCTTCAAAATGCCCGCAATTTTACGATTGCCAAAGCCTTCTTGATACAGCTTGAAAATGTACCGTATCACCTTGGCCTCAGGCTCGTAAATTTCGAGTCTTCTTGTTACCGGATTCCGTCTGTATCCGAAAGCAGGCTTTCCCACCACATATTCGCCACGCCGGGCACGCTGGATTTTATTGAGCTTGTTTCTGCGGCCCATCATCTCATATTCCATCGATGCGAATATAGAGCTCACATCATACAGCAGACGATCCTCCTGCGAGCCCGCCAGGTCAAACATCTGGGAAGGGGTGATGATTTTAATACGATGCTCTATGCAAAGCTGCTTGATCTGCTGCGACACCAGACCATTACGCGAGAGACGGTCCAGAGACACCGCGAAAATGGCCTGATATCGTTCAATATTGTCAATCAGCCGCTGCAGCTCGGGGCGTGCTTCCAGATTGTGCTTGCCTCCGCTCACAATTTCCTCGTACAGCTCAAATGTGTGGTCATGTTCAGCGCAAAATTCCTGCATGAGCTCACGATGATTCTGGAGCGTGTCTTCATTCTCCCCCTTATCCCGTGAAATACGCAAGTAAGTTGCTCCAAAGATCCCGGCTTCTTCGTTCATGATGCTCAACCTCCCATCTGTCCTTTCCGGTTTGCCCTGAAGCTATTCGGGGCTGTCGCAGCAGCTTGGCTGCTGTCACTGCTATCAATCTATGTTCTTCACTGAAATGTAAGAACATCTGATATGTATGTTTATAGATACTTTCGAAGCCAGATCGAATGGACAGTGGAAAATAGATTGGATTGTACGGCTATATATGCGGTGATATAATAAAGCGAGGTGATTTGCTTGGAAGAAAAAATATTTGCAATATTAACTACGATACAAGAACAAATGTCCCAATTGCAGGAACAAGCATCCCAAACACAGGATCAAGTGTCCCAATTGCAGGAACAAATGTCCAAAACGCAAGAACAAGTGTCTCAAATGCAGGGACAATTATCTCAAACACAAGAGCAAGTTTCCCAATTGCAGGGACAGGTATCTCAAACACAAGAGCAAGTTTCCCAATTGCAGGGACAGGTATCTCAAACACAAGAACAAGTGTCCCAATTGCAGGGACAGGTATCCCAAACACAAGAGCAAGTTTCCCACATGCAGGAACAAATGAACCGAATGGAAGGCGACATCTCGGCCATTAAAGAAACGGCCGACCGGATCGAAGCACACCAGCATGACGATCTGGTTGCAACCCTGGAACGAATCGACCAACGTATCGAGGTCATTTCCCAGTGGAAAGAAAACACCGACAAGGTTGTCGATGTTCTGGCCGCAAGAACAACAAGACTTCAAGCAACACTGAACACCTCATCTTAGAAGCATTTGTTTAGAATTTCATTAAACCTAATTGCAAAGTGCATTGACCGTAGGCGGTTCCCTTTACAAAGTCGTCGCATACAGTCAATGCTTTTTTATGCCTTCGTGGGCAATCAAAAGTACTCAATCATGTAGCTGAACGGATATTCCTCGCGCTCACGGCTTCTTTCATGCAAAGCCTGGATGTCATCCGGCAGCACCCTGGTAAAGTTGATCCGCCGGATGAACTGCTTCAATGTGATGTTCTGTTCTTCAGGCGTCTGGAAGGCGAACTCATCCAGCAAATTCATGATGCCGTCTACCAAATTTATCCTGGTGGAGGCTTCGAAATCCTGTATTTGCCGCAGTGCCGTTTCCTTCTGTTCCCGCAATGAATGCTCCTGGTTCAGCAGCCTTTCTTTTGCAGCCTTCAACTCCTCATGCGGAAAAACCTTTTTCAGTGCCATATCCAGCAAATTGGCTTGCTGCTTCCGATTTTCATCCATCTGATTTTCCAGGTGAACGAGCTGCTCCTCAAGTTCAGAACGCATATGGAGAGAATCAAGCCGCTGCAGATGCTCCAGCGCTCCCTGCAACTGCTGGCGGTATGCCTGGATGATCAATACCATTTCTTCTTCCATGAACTTCAGCTTCATTCCGTGATTCCCGCACTTCTCCCCGCTGTCCGGCAGCAGAGACTCGCAGCGCCTGATGAAATAACCTCTGTTTCTTTCTTTCTTGATGACAAGCTTCCTTCCGCATACTCCACAGTAGAGCAGGTCTTTCAGCATGCTGGCACCCGACTTGACAGATGTTTTCTCGCGGAAAATCATGGCTTGTGCGCCGCGCTGCGCACGCTCCCGGTTGGCCAGATCCCACTCTTCGGGGGGAATGATGGGGGGATGGGCGTTATCCGTGACGATCGTGTCCGACACCTTGTAGCTGTACCTGCCTTTTTCCTTGACACGCTCGCGGTCATGCAGTACAAGACGCCCTTTGTAGACCGGATTTGCAAGCATTCTCTTCACGTTACAGGGCCGGAAGCTGTGACCGCGCCGGGGTTTATAACCTTCACTGTTAAGCATGTCGGCAATCTTGCGGTTGCCCAGCCCTTCGTTGTGAAGCTTGAAGATATAGCGCACAACCTCTGCTTCCGGTTCATGGATTTCCAGCTTATGAGTTAATTTATTTCTTCTATAACCATACGCGGGCAGTCCGACGACGTGCTCCCCGCGCCGCGCCCGCTGCAATTTATTGTATTTGTTCCTGCGCCCTATCATTTCGTATTCCAGCGTGGCAAACATGGAGCTTACATCATACAGCAGCCGGTCTTCCTGGGAATTAGACAAGTCGAAGGTCTGTGAGGGAGTGATAATCTGGATATCGTAGTCGATGCACATTTGCTTGATTTGCTGGGATACCAGTCCGTTGCGGGAAAGCCGATCCAGAGACACGGTAAAAATCGCTTTGTATTTTTCAATATTTCCCAACATCTGCTGCAGCTGTGGCCTTTGCTCAATCTCGTATTTCCCTCCGCTTACAATTTCTTCATATATTTCATAACCGTACCCGTTCTGTCGGCAGAACTCCTCCATTATTTCGCGATGATTCTGCAAGGTATCCTCGTTTTCGCCCTTATCCCGTGAAATACGCAGATAGGTTGCTCCGAAAATCATTGCAGTGGTATCGTTCATAAGTGATGGCCGCCTCCCTCTGTGATCTCGTCCGGAGCTGCCGGAATGATCTCCTGTAGCCAATAAATGAAAACAACGGACCAGTTGCTCCTGTTACACCAGTGTCACCTGTAGCCCCCGTGGCACCAGTTGAGCCTGTTGCTCCCGTCGAACCCGTTGCGCCGGTGGAGCCTGTTGCTCCTGTAGGGCCCGTGGAACCTGTTGCGCCAGTATCACCTGTCGCGCCTGTAGGGCCTGTGGAGCCAGTAGATCCTGTCGCTCCGGTAGAGCCTGTTGCTCCAGTTGAGCCTGTCGCGCCAGTAGAGCCTGTTGCTCCAGTTGAGCCTGTCGCGCCAGTAGAGCCTGTTGCTCCAGTTGAGCCTGTTGCTCCAGTCGAACCTGTCGCGCCAGTAGAGCCTGTTGCTCCAGTCGAGCCTGTTGCTCCGGTAGAGCCTGTTGCTCCAGTCGAACCTGTTGCTCCAGTTGAGCCTGTCGCTCCAGTCGAGCCTGTTGCGCCAGTTGAGCCTGTTGCTCCGGTAGAGCCTGTTGCTCCAGTCGAACCTGTTGCTCCAGTCGAGCCTGTCGCGCCAGTCGAGCCTGTTGCTCCAGTTGAGCCTGTTGCTCCAGTCGAACCTGTCGCGCCAGTAGATCCTGTTGCGCCAGTAGAACCTGTTGCTCCGGTCGAACCTGTTGCTCCGGTAGAGCCTGTTGCTCCAGTCGAACCTGTTGCTCCAGTCGAGCCTGTCGCGCCAGTCGAGCCTGTTGCTCCAGTTGAGCCTGTTGCTCCAGTCGAACCTGTCGCGCCAGTAGATCCTGTTGCGCCAGTAGAACCTGTCGCGCCAGTAGAGCCTGTTGCGCCGGTCGAACCTGTCGAGCCTGTCGCGCCGCTTGAGCCTGTGGCTCCGCTTGAGCCTGTGGCTCCTGTCGCGCCCGTAGCTCCTGTAGGACCCGTCGCTCCGAATCCTGTTGCACCTGTGGCTCCTGTAGGACCTGTGGCGCCGGTCGCTCCTGGTGCACCAGGATCACCTTTGGGTCCTGTTGGACATGTTGGACATGTTCCTGGAGGCCCTGCCGGACCCTGCGCTCCTGTCGCTCCCGCTGGACCCGTTGCGCCTGCCGGACCGGTTGGTCCTCCTGCTGGTCCCGGAGGTCCCGGAGGACCCGTTGGCCCCACAAGATTGGTAGCGTCCAGGGCTGTTTCCAGTTTGTTGCTCAGTACAAAGTCTTTGTTGATCGTTTCCTGCAATGTTTTCCGGATGCTGTCATTGACTGCCAATAAATCACTGATCGATGCTACCGGCCCCGACACACCTGGCAGGGTTCCCAGTACATATTGAAGCTTCTCACCCTCCGCATTCAAAATGTGACTGAGTCCCAGCTCCTCCATAGCTATGGAGGCGACGATTAACGATATGGCATCATCTCTTGTTATTGTAATCGTAGGTGTAATGTTAGGCAGGTTAGATTGAGACAACCACAATCTCTCCTTTCAATTGGAATGATACATTCTATGCCCCCTTGGTTTCGGAGTGTTAGGCGTATGTCGTTGTTTTATGTACTACTACTATAAATAGGCAAATGCCCATTACAGCTGCCGTTCCTCCCAGGCTAGGTGCATGGGAAGCTCAGGATGCACGCGTTTCAACGCTTTAATACCGGTAATTTATCGATGCTGTGGACACCTTTGGAGGCTCGAAATAGAAATTGGCGTTTGACTGGGGAACATAGACGAGTGTGCATAAAAGCACGATAATTCTAACCGTTGTGAGCGAGCTATTTGGGTAAAAACAGGGGGATACAAGATGTAACGGTTACCAGCGAGCTTAGTTCCTGTTTTTCCGCAGGTAAAGGGCTGTTAAAGCTGGTAGTGGTACAAGTCCCGGTGTTACCAGCATCCATCGACCGGAGGTCACACCGGTTCTCACAGTAGATCCTCCAGCGAGATTGTACGATTCAATACAGGTTCCACCGGCCCGGGGCGAATGCTCCTGCATCCCCGCCTGACTCGGTTGCACCAGTGACTCCAACCTGCGCCGGTGACTCCTGTCATGCCCGCTGCTCCCGGTGGGACCGCGAGTCCTGTCAGGCCAATCGGTCCTGCAAGGTTGTCGACCGCTAAATTTTACAATGTATACGAGAATAGAGGGCTTCTTCAATACAGCTGAAGAATCCCTCTATTGATCCCCGTCTCATTCCACGCTGTGAACCCAATCCCGTTCCTCCCAATCATAAGGCCTCTGATTGCTTAAAGTTCTTCGTTGCTGCTGCCATCGGCCGGGCCCAGGTTCGGAGTGTAGGGAGGCAGAAAAATGAGTGTCAAGCGCGGATTTTTTCGCAGATAGGATTCAAAGTCGTTCACATGCTCCAGCCGGTCATAGCTCATCACCACAAACAGGGATCCTTCAGGGTGGTCGCGCAAAGCATTCCTCAGCATGCGGATGCCGTCCAAAAAGCTTAGTTTCCCTTGATCCTTAGGAGTGAACACGTTCCAGCTGTCCGATGCTTCAAGATACCAGCCGTGCTGCAGGAGATAATACGGGAGGGCCAGAGATTGGTCTTCGTACACGATGCGGCTGTTTCTGGCATTTTTGATCATGGCCTTGAGCGTCGGAAACGCTACTCTGGAATGACGTATATTCGCGATCGGATCGGCTGAAACGAGCGTGAAATTCGCCTTTGTAAAATGAAAACCCAAACGCTGAAGCAGCTTGCTTATCCCCCGTTTGCTGAAGGACTGGCCGTACTCCCTCATGATCCATTGTTTAATGAGGTTGATGCTCCAGCTATAGTAATCGCCCAGCCCCACATCTAGCGGGCGCCTGTTCAATAGCAATTCCTTCAGTACGGCCTCCTGCGAAGCGTCAAGCTTGCGGGAGAGCATGGCATAATAGGCTTCACCCAGCCCCTCGATTCCATTGGACCGATAAATGTCAATATAGCTCTTGACCGTCTGTCTTGTACGTCCCAGCGACCTGGCGATGGATGTAAAATTATTGCCTTCAAGATAGAGTCTTACAGCTTCATAGCGCTCGTAAATCCGCTGATTATCCTCACTGTTCATCGCTTTGATCAGCGCTTGCAATTCAGTATCTTGGTGTTCCACGTTTTCGACAACCTTCCGCTGCTTAAGTAAGCCTGCCCTCTGGTCAGGAACAGTTTTGTTCAGTCAACAACTGCCACACGCGGTCTGTCTTTTTGCTTACTTTCCGGAAATCCGGAGATTGGGAGAACATATAATCCCGCTGGCGTTCATCCCCGCTTTCATCTCACCGGGTACGGTTCCTTGATCCGGCCGGGACGATTCAATCATCTGTGAAGGAGCATCCATCCTGCCGGTCTTGCGGTACACCTTGGCGCTCTTGGCGGTAAGCTGAGCGGACAACCCGGATGGAGCCTGATTCGGCCTGAGCGGCTGGCTTGCCTTGTGACTGGCCGGTTCCCCTGCAGGCTCGGAGCGGGGCGGGAGGATCAGATGAGCCGGCGGCTTGCTTCTGGACGGACGGACTGCAGCGCCTGCAGGCTCGTTGGCTGCCAGAATGAGCGGATCGCCCGCGGACTCGGCTGCGGTAAGAATGAGCGGCTCCCCTGCAGACTCCGCTGCGGCAAGGATGAGCGGTTCACCTACGGACTCAGATGCAGTAAGGATGAGCGGTTCCCTTACAGGTTCGGCTGCGGATGATTTGACCGCAGCGCCGGTCTGCGTGTCGGCGCGCGCTGCGGCAGGGTCATCCAGCTCCCGGACCCCAGGACCACCGTTCACCTTCCCGACCGGCTGCGCCAGAATAGCGCCGCTTCTGTCCAGCGTGTCAGAAGCCTCCGCATCGCCTGAGAGCTCATCCAGGAGCGGAAACGCCGGCTCATCCGCCGGCATGACCGGAGTCTGGCTGGCCAGGGTGTCCAATGTCACGCCTATAATCTGGTTGATCAGATCATCCAGCTGATTCAATTGATGATCGAAGCTGAGATCCGCTTTGGCGCATTCCAGCATTTCCGCAGCGGCAACCGATAAATGATTGATTGGCTGCAGGAACTCGGCCGGCCAGCCCGCACAGATACCCTCCAGGTCTTTGATGCTGTCCAGCGTCTGCTGCGACGCATCCAGAATCGCTTCCTTCTCAAACTCCTCCAATGGGTGCCATTTCTCAAAACTCCCCATCCCCATCCTCCTCGTTCAAAATTCTGCGGCTCATCTCCACCATGCGAATCAGCAGCTTCTGCTTCTCCACAAGCGCCTCGACCACACGGGCGGTGGATAGCTGAAAATCATTGATGTTCTGGTTGGTCGGCATGGTGGGAAAATTCCCGGCAGGACCCGTAAAGGCCTTGATCTTGTTCGCTTCCGCCTGAATGAGATAGGATATCGATGTCTGTTCCATGGCCACGGAGGTCAGGATATCCTTCATCACCTCCCGGCTGGAGCGTTTGTTGCTGCTTTTCATTTTATCCCCGATATGCTTCAGCTGCTGCTCCAGCCCTCCGGAATCGCTTCTCCCCTTACCGGTGTTGAACAGCTCCATTTCTTCCTTCGCGATGCTATTCAGAAGCTCTTCCTGGCTGAGTTCCTCCTGCTCTCCTTCCCTATTGGAGTTCACGGACAAATCCGCTTCCCGTTTGGTCATAAGTTTCAACTCCCGTCAGGTACTCTACCCATACTGTTTCACCTTGCCGGTGTCATGGAGGTGCGCATCAATGATCGCCTGAAGCTCCTCCCGTTCCATGGGCAGCTTATCTTGCCAGAAATATGTAAGCTCATGCAACGCGGCATCCTCCCCCAGACATCTGATCAAGGCCTCAAGCGGCGGTTTGAAGGTGCTGGAGTAGGACAGGGATTCCACAAACGCCTCGACCGCAGCATCGTCCCGCCCCAATTTTTCCAGACACAACCCCTTATAGTAAGCTGCCTGATGGCTGCCGGCTCCCTTGCGGACCAGATATTTGCCGAAAGACGGCTCTCCCAGCTCCAGACAGCGGTTGAAATGGTGCAAGGCTTCCTCGTACATTTTCTTCTTATAATGAATAATTCCGGAATAGAACTGGAGGTCGACATAATCCGGATACATGCGCAGCGCCAGCTTCAAGCCATGATCAATCTCTTCGGAGCTGACTTCGTCCAGCACCACCGAGTACTTCAATTTGTAGACGATATAAGGAGGAAGCTGTTTCTCGTCCAGATAATGCTGGATGGCGGTGTTCAGCTGCTTGAAGCCGGGACGGTACATCTGCAGGCGGTAATATTCACACGCCAGGTGGTACGCATACCATTGACCTCTGATGCCTGCCGTCAAGGGCTGACGGCTCAGATGATCCAGCTCCCGCAGCACGCTGGACTTGTTCTTGAGCGGGTTCTTCTCCAGCCTGTAGTCATGAATTTTCACCGGGAAAATGCCAATCCGTTCCTGCTCTCTGGATTTGCCCTTCAGCTGGTTGAAGTTGAGCAGCTCCTGATGTTCGGTAAAATACTGAAAACGAAAATGCCTGCGGAACAATCTCGGGGCGGCCATGTCAAGGATTCGTACACGCCCGCTCGCCGTGGAGCCGTATTGCAGCACGTTCAGGAAGATGAGATCGTATTGCTCCTGATAGATCAGATCCCGCACCCGGTAACGGTCCATCTGGTCCAACTGTTCATCCTCATGCATCCATAAGATCCAGTCTCCTGTTGCCTGCCCCAGGGCAAAGTTGCCTGCTTCCGGGTAGCTTCCCTCTTCATAAAAATCAAATACCTTGGCGCCGTAGACTTTCGCCAGCTTCGGAATGCGGTCCGTAGGCTCCATGTTCACGATAATCATCTCGTCGGCCAGACCGTGCGCGCTGTCCAGACAGCGCTTCAACTGCGCATCGCTGCCCGTGGCGACCATGCATAACGACAATCGCTTCATTCTCGTTCACTCCCCGTATCCGAGTACACTCTTACATCCCCATCCGAAATGGATACTCTTCTGACACATACATATGCCCGCTAAAAAGGAGTTATAACCGAAAAAAAATAGACTACCGAGGACTCCTCAATAGTCTATTTCCATCTGGTGGCGATCCCTCTTAAGGCTGCTGCCGTTCTGCGTGGACTTGCTGCCTCATATACATGTACAAGAGCATTACTCGCTGATCAGGAAGATGGACAGGTGTCCTGCCGTGTTGCCCGCGATTGCGCTCTGCAGGAAGCGTTCGGTATCGGAGCGGTTCGAGATGCTGATCCGGTCTCCCGCGTTCAGATAACCGACTCTGCTGGAGGAGAGGGTGCCGGTGTTCGCATATGTCGACGCACCGCTGTAAGGCTGGTCATTGATCAGCAGCGAGAACAGCGTTGGCGCAGGCTGGTTCGGCGCCAGTGATACAAACCATTCAATATTGTACAGTCCAGGTGTTTGGACGATGACCTCATTGCCATTATAGATCATACCCGAGACATCGCTTCCAGTCGGCAGGTTGAGATTCACTTTGCAGCCGCATGGAACGCACTGGGTGCAGCAGCAGC
The DNA here is from genome assembly GCF_046098255.1 of Paenibacillus jiangxiensis. Taxonomy (NCBI): domain Bacteria; kingdom Bacillati; phylum Bacillota; class Bacilli; order Caryophanales; family Paenibacillaceae; genus Paenibacillus; species Paenibacillus jiangxiensis. The sequence continues at coordinate 26,078 of NZ_JBJURI010000006.1, read as the reverse complement.
AATTGCAGTAACATTTCTTGCCGCAGCCGCCGCCACAACCGCCGCCACAGCCACCACCACAACCGCAACCGCAGCCACCGCAGCAGCATTCACATTTTCCTGGAGGACCTTGCGGGCCTTGCGGACCTTGTGGACCTTGTGGACCTTGCGGACCCTGTGGTCCTTGCTGACCTGCTGGACCTTGTGGACCTTGTGGACCGGTTGCTCCTGTTCCGGAAGGGCCTTGTGGACCTTGCGGACCCTGTGGACCTTGCGGGCCTTGCGGACCTTGCGGACCTTGTGGACCCTGCGGACCTTGCGGACCGGTTGCTCCTGTTCCAGAAGGGCCTTGTGGACCCTGTGGACCTTGCGGGCCTTGGGGACCTTGTGGACCCTGTGGACCTTGCGGACCGGTTGCTCCTGTTCCAGAAGGGCCTTGGGGACCTTGCGGACCCTGTGGACCTTGCGGGCCTTGGGGACCTTGCGGGCCTTGCGGACCTTGTGGACCTTGCGGACCGGTTGCTCCTGTTCCCGCCGGGCCTACCGGACCTTGCGGACCTTGCGGGCCTTGGGGACCTTGCGGACCTTGCGAACCCTGTGGACCTTGCGGACCGGTTGCTCCTGTTCCCGCCGGACCTACCGGACCTTGCGGACCTTGCGGGCCTTGCGGGCCTTGTGGGCCTTGCGGGCCTTGTGGGCCGGTTGATCCTGTTCCTGCCGGACCTACCGGACCTTGCGGACCTTGCGGGCCTTGCGGACCTTGCGGACCGGTTGATCCTGTTCCAGAAGGACCTACCGGACCTTGCGGGCCTTGGGGACCTTGCGGACCTTGTGGGCCGGTTGATCCTGTTCCTGCCGGACCTACCGGACCTTGTGGACCTTGCGGACCTTGTGGACCCTGTGGACCTTGCGGACCTTGTGGACCTTGTGGACCGGTTACACCTATTCCCGCCGGGCCTTGTGGGCCTTGTGGGCCTTGCGGGCCTTGGGGACCTTGCGGACCTACTGGACCGGTTGATCCTATTCCCGCCGGACCTTGTGGACCCTGCGGGCCTTGCGGACCTTGTGGACCTTGTGGACCTTGTTCACCTGCTCCGGTTGGACCTGCCGGACCTTGTGGACCTTGTGGACCTTGTGGACCCTGTGGACCTTGCGGACCTTGTTCACCTGCTCCGGTCGGACCTGCCGGACCTTGTGGACCCTGTGGACCCTGTGGACCTTGCGGACCTTGCGGACCGGTTGCACCAGTGCCCGGTCCCGTTGGACCTTGCGGACCCTGCGGGCCTTGGGGACCTTGCGGACCTTGTGGACCGGTTGGACCTGGTGTGCCACCACCGCCAGGACCTGTTGGTCCTTGTGGACCTTGTGGGCCCTGTGGACCCTGCGGACCTTGTGGACCCTGCGGACCTTGTGGACCGGTTGCTCCTGTTCCTGCCGGGCCTGTTGGACCTTGCGGACCCTGTGGACCCGTTGCACCTGTGGCGCCAGTGCCCGGTCCCGTTGGACCGATAGGTCCTGTCGGACCTGTCGGACCTGCCGTTCCGGTAGGGCCTTGGCAGCCTTTAACAAACTTCTTCAATGAATCCATCTTGTTCTGCAGCACCATTTCCGTCTTCATGACTTCGGTGAGCGTCTCACGGACATTACAGTTCAGCGCCGTAATTTCATCCAGATTCGGCGGCGGGTTGAGGCCGCCTCCCGACAGCGTACCCAAAGCAAACTGGATCTTCTCCGCTTCGGCATTGATAATGTGGCTCAGTCCAAGCTCCTGCATTGCGATTGATGACAGTATCAGGTTGATTGCTTCGTCTCTAGTGAGGCTTATGGATGGGGTAATATTAGGTATGTTTGCCTGCGACATTCTACACATCCTCTCCCTTTACGATATCCCCTTAATCCGGTGGGGTGGATTAAGTTCTAGGATAATGTATGTGGCATTCGCTGAATGTGTTAATGTCCCGCTTCAAATTTTCCCGTGTCCCCCAAATTAATTTTTTTAAAGATGAGTAATAGTACAAGTAGCGCCGCTTATATACTAAACCATCGATAACAGGTTTCCTTACTCGTCGCAGATGAACTTGTAGGAAAGGAGGGGTTATCCTGTCACAGCCATCAATCCCCAATATCACACCACTGATCACCGTTACAAAAAGAGAAACGATCTCATTATTATTGGGTTCCATAGCTATGAATGAATTGTCCATGTCACACATCATTAATGCGGAAGCTGAGAAAATACAGGCTTTTGTTCAGCATGCCGAGCGTTCCATGTCAGTCAAGACGAAGGACTATATTCAATTTAATAATGCCGTATCCAAATTTATGGAAGAAATAACGATGGAGCAATGGTTGAGTCTCAACAAGCTGGACCGGGTTATTCAGCTTGTGGATGAGCATTTTCAAGAAGGGGATTATGACGATTGCGAGGATGAAGACAAGGGGAGCTCGGAAGAGTACTACGACGAATGACGTTAACCCTTTAAGGAGGTGAGGCAATTGCGTGTCGCTGCAGTCATAACATAATGAAACACCAGTGCACATACCTTTTGGAAATTGCCAATTGCGCAGTAATACAATTAAAGATATGTCAAGGAGTGAGAGCATGTCCTATCCAAATATCCCGAACATTACCCCTACGATCACTGTAGACGCCTGCGATGCCATTAACCTGCTGCTTGTGTCTATCGCTATGGAAGAAATCGGCCTCAGTCATATCATCAATGCCGAGGCCGAGAAGATTCAGTATGTCGTCGGTACCCTGCACGGTACGGGCCATTCCGCCTCGGTCGACGATCTTCTGAAGATCAACAAGGATGTACGCAAGACATTGTCCGAAGTCGTTCGCAAAGAGCTGCTGTTGCAAATGAAGCTGGAAACTGTCATGTCCGCCAAGCACCCTTGTCTTTAATCGCTTGTAAAGCTTATAAGAGCTTGTAAGAACTTGTTAGAACCTTCAATAGCTTGTGAACTGATTTTCCAGTTACTTACTTAATTTCTATGTACATTTAAGGAGGAATTTATCCATGTCTTTTCCAACAGTTCCGAATATCACTCCTACAATCTCTATCGACTACTGCGATGCCGTCAACCTGCTGCTCGTGTCCATTGCGATGGAGGAGATCGGCCTCAGCCATATCATTAACGCCGAAGCCGAAAAAATCCAGTATGTGCTCGGCACCCTGCATGGAACAGGCTCAACCGCCTCGGTTGACGACATTCTGAAGGTCAACAAGGATGTGCGCCAGACGCTGTCGGAGGTCGTTCGCAAGGAGCTGCTGCTGCAAATGAAGCTGGAAACTGTGCTGTGCAGCACCCCTCCTTGCTCGGGCGGCACCCCGACTCATCAGCCGCAGCCACCTTGCCCGCCTGACCAAGCATCAGGTGGCAGCACATCCTACCCTACCTACCGTTAATCGTCCTTCCCCGACGATAACGTTCATATAACGAGGATTTCTCACGACTGCCAACGACCTGGTCGATGGCAGTCGTTTTTTTGTTTGTTGTTAAAAAGCTTTGAAAAAATGTCCAGCGTGGCAGGCACCCTGCAGGCGCCTCCACACGCTGAACCTTTGCTGTTGATTCATTCTGTTCTTGGTTTATTCTATGCCGGATCAATCTCCGGGGTTCCTTCTCCCCTTACAAAACGAGAGCCCAGCAAGCCTATAAAGTATTTGCGGTTGTAGAGCATGCTCGGATGCTGCGGGCTGAAGGCCAGGGCCTTCTCGTTATGCTCGCTGGCCAGCTCATGCTGTCCGAGTTTGTCATAACACAAACAAATCTGCAGATGAGGATACCAGGTCGTTATGATTTGGCTGGTCATCCCCATCGTATCGGCCGGAGCATCCATCTCGATCGCCTGCTTATACCAATGGGCGGCAACTCGATGATTGCCCAAAACCAAAAAGATATCGCCCATATTGGAGTAATATTCCGGTCTCGGCGCGTCATACCATAGCGAACGGCTCATGGCGGCGACAGCGTCTTGACGCCGATCCAGTTTATTGTAGCAATCTCCCAGTTTGAAGCAAGCTTGTAAGTTATCCTCTATCCAGCCTTGATTCGTATCCAGGAATTTGTTGTAGTATTCGATCGCTTCCTCGTTCCGTCCGTTATCGCGCAGTTCATTGGCGAAGTAATACAGATCGCGCGGCGAGAATTGTTCCCCTCTTTGCTTCCGTGCCAGATAAATTTGCAGGTTGCGGTCCGTGTACGGCTTATCCTTGTGATGCGCTATCGCTACATCGCTGGCGATCATAGGTCCGTCGGTGATCAGGACCTCATGCACCGGCCCTTCCCACTTGAAATTGCAGGATCTGCGCACCAGCCGGAATCTGCGCAGGCTGAATGTCACATTGCCTGAAGCGTCGAAGCCCAGATTGTACGGCATGCTTACCCGGTCAATCTCCGGAGGCAGGGTGCGCCTCAGTTCCTTTAATCTTGCCACATTGGCCTCGTCAACGACATCATCGGCGTCCAGCCACATAATGTACTCCTTCGTGGCCTTGCTGAAGGAGAAATTGCGGGCAGCGGAGAAATCGTCGATCCATTTGAAATCATAGACGTGCTGTGTATATTTCGCGGCGATTTCTTTCGTGCGGTCGGTCGATCCGGTGTCCACAATCACAAACTCGTCCACTGCGTCCTGGATGGAGGAAAGGCAGCGGTCCAGAGCTTCTTCTTCATTCTTCACAATCATACACAAACTAATTGTAATCATTCGTGGCTCTCCTTCTTCAATGGTCTGCGGCAGAATCGAGAACACCCAGATTCTGCAGCGCTTCTCTGGCCTGCTCCATCGTATCCGACAGCTCAAGTGATTTGCGGTACGCTTCTTCCGCCTTGGGGAGGTCCTCCATCAATTCGTAACAGCTGCCGATATAATACCAGGCCAGGAAGCTGCCGGTACCAACCATAGTCAGGTAGGCAGGATGGTCTTCATCCAACGTGAGGCAGTATTCAAATGTTTCAAGGGCTTCGGGAAATTTTTTCATGCTCATGAGAATGATACCTTTATAAAAATGCAGGTCCACATAATCGGGATACAGCTTGATGGCAAGCTCAATGCTGGGCCATCCGCCTTCATAGCTGCCAATGGCCATAAGTATGGAATACTTTAGCTTATATAATAAGGAAGGTGGTTTTTTCTGCGATTTCAGAAAGCTTCCAATCGACAAGTTCACCCGTTCAAAGGCTTCAGCCATTCTCTCGTCGCGGTAAAGCTCGCTTGCATAATGATAATCGAGCCACGGATCATGGTCCTCGGCCTCCAGCGCTTTTTCCAGCAGACGCAAATTCCGTTCTTTCTTTCCTTTCTCTTCGACTGCTTCCTCCAAGTAACCGTAGTGATGCAGGGTCACAGGCACCACAAGCACGGATTTATTGGTCAAGTCCAGGGCCTCGATATCCAATTGCTCATGGATCTCTCCGGCAAAACGCAGCTTTGGATCGTTGCGGAACAGCCGGTATTGATTCATGATATGAGAGCGGTCATAGGTCACCGGGAAGGCCCCGTAATAATTCACAACCTTGATCCGGCCAAAGTAGCATTCCTCCCTGGACAGGACGTCCCGCAGATGCTTCCCGTCCCCTGGCTCCACTTCTTCGTCAGCATCCAGCCAGAGGATCCATTCTCCCTTGGCCTGCTCCAGGCCGAAATTCCGCGCATCCGCAAAGCTGTCGTTCCATTCGTAGTCATAGACGGCCGCTCCATACTCCGCCGCGATCTCTTTCGTGCGGTCCGTTGAACCGGTGTCGACGATAATGATTTCATCCACCGCGTCCTTGACGCTCTCCAGACACCGCTGCAGCCATTTCTCTTCGTTCTTGACAATCATGCACAGGGACAACAATCCTTCTTCTATCACCTTTACTCCACGCTCCTCTTCTGATCAGGATGGTTTTTCGACCGTAATGCCGAATAGAATGGTCGACAATTTACGGGCCGCCAACTCGCGTCTGATCATATAACGGCGCGCGATCGGCGCCAGATACTCATTTTTGTTCACACCCTCACAGAAATCGACGGTAATCATGTCCGGCTCGCCTTCCGTCGACAGCTTCAACGCACGCAGAATGCGAATGTCTTTATCTGACAGAACGTCGCCTTGATACAGCCACAGCACATACTCGGACTTCACGTTTTCAAAAGCGTTATAAGCAGTGTGTATCTTGTTGCTTGCTTCCGTAAGGGAATAAAACTCAATGGGATAAGACTGGGCGATTTCGCTGCTGGAATCCGTAGAACCCAAATCGACCACGATGATCTTATCTACATCATTCGTCAAGGAATCAAGGGTTTGGCGCAGAATGCCTTCCGCGTTCATAACGACCAGGCAGGCTGACACGGAGATCTCCGGCTTAAAAATGAGCTGATGAATATTGCCGCCCCATTTCCTGTTTGCAATCTCCGCGTTCTGCCGCATCAGCTGTGTAATCTCACTGTAGGAGAGTTCTTTGCGGGTAGTGGCATGACCGACATGGTGGATGAAAGCGTCCAGAGCTACACGCAGCCCGTAACCGGACCGAAGAAACCTCAGGCTTAAGTCATCATCCTCATAATTGCCAAGCCCGTATATTTCATCGAACAGACCGACCTCCTCCAGCGCAGACCTTGTGGTCAGCATGCAGAAGCCGATGAGCCGGCGTACCTCAATATAAATCCCCGCATAGATGTCCGCATGCTGTTTCGCAAACTCATCCAGTTCCTCCATATTGCTGTACGACGCCGTAATCTGCTGATGGCCGCTGGAAAAGTTGGTAACGGGCCCGACCATACCGATTCTGGGATCGTCATTCAGCGCCCGCAGCAGATGGGTCATCCAGTTCTCGGTAACCACCGTATCGTTGTTAAGAAACATGATGTAATCTCCGCTCGAACGCTCAAATCCTTGATTGCATCCCTTGGCAAACCCCTTATTCTCCCCGTTCTCAATCAGGATCACATCCGACTGCGAACGCAGATAATCCAGTGTCCCGTCGGTGGAACCATTATCGACGAGGATGAGCTCATACGGCTCCCGGGTGTGGCGCCGGATGCTATCAAGGCATGCCTGGGTCAGCGCCAACTGGTTCCGGGTTAATATCACGATACTGATCAGAATAACATCGCCCCGCTTTCTTGCATTGTCAGTATGCTTGGAAGCAAAATCTTGTGCGCTGAGACTTCGCTGCCGGTTTCCCTATATTTATAAGCGCGATGCTGCGGAAGGATGCCTGTTCACAAGACATTTCACTTTTTTTTATTTCAGGAATCACCGAGACATTTGTCCCTGAATACACTGCAGCAAAACCTGACAGAGAGGAGGGATAGAATATGAAACATTCTTATGATGATTTGTTCACGTCATTCTCCAAAACCAAGCAAGAGGCCGTGAAACGGATCATGGAATCGTTTGAAGAGACTGGCATGCAGTCGCAGCATTCGGCTTATGCCAATCAGTTCGACCTTCGGCCCGAGCTTGGAAATACGCTGGAAGCGCCCAAGAATCATGTCATAGAGGACTTGCAAAGAACCTTCGAACAAATCCAGCAAGCCTTGAAGCAGCATTATCCTGATGCAGAGGACAACAATACATCGATTCAGGAGTTATGGAGTGAATTACACCGCATCGCTTTTCCCCCTTCGGGTAATTAATCCCTATAAATGGCAAGGATAAAGACCACCCTTTTCTTCTTCAAGGAAAGGTGGTCTTTATCATGTTTCCTGCACATAAAATGAACTAGTTTTGAATCCGGATAGAAAGGTTGATTGTACATGGAATTATTCGACAAGGCGGATCGCCTGGGCATGAAATGGATTTCCAACACGGAGGGGCACAGTGCGTGGCTTCGTATTGAAGATCTCAGCTACTGCATCGTTCGGGCTCCTCTGATCTGGTATTCCGATGAGCCCACATCCACGGTTGAGGTTGTGACGGAGCGCGATAAATTGACGGTTGAACTGGAATCCGTGTTCCGGGACAGCTCCACCGGGCGTTATGTGCATATCAAGGATATCACGTTCTTTGTTCAGATGAATTCTGACTGCGTGTATGCCGTTACACCGAAGTCCGGGGATTCGGGCGATCTGGTCTGGCATCTTCCTGTCATCTACAACTGCCCGTTCCTTCCGCCATGTCATCTCTCCCTCCATATACAGCCGGAACCTGATACCCCGCTGTGGGAATCTTGGCTGGAGAAGCTTCCGGAAATTACGACCGACCTTTCCCTGGCCTCCGAGCTTCACGTCCTTGAAGGGAATACGCACCAAAGCTATATGGACACCTTTTCCATGGATAAAGGTCTGAAGAATCAACCGCTGTATCCCAGGGTCCGTGAAGAGTCCCCCCATCCCTACCTGATCGCCCAGCGGGTGGTGGCTCGGGATGCCGTGATGAATCTGGCTCAATCCGCGGACCATAGCGCAATCAAGCTGGGAGACATCGTCACCAACCGCACAGTCATCACGAATACCGGTTCGACCACCTGCATGTATGTCCAATACCGGACCACCCTGCCGGAGTGCGCCCGCCTGGTGCCCGGGAGCTTTGTCATCAACGAGATTGAGGTCCCGATGGAAACGGATGCGATGAATGTCATCACGGTGATTCTGCGAAATATGCCTGTCGGAGACCTGCTGGACGTCTCCTTCAAGATGGAAATCCATGAGGAATCCGAGATTGAGAAACTCTATATCAGCTCTGTACTGGATTATCACTTCGAGGCGGTTGACGGCCGGCTGCTGATCGGCAATCAGCCGAGCAATGTGGTGGAGTTCATATGGGGAGGGCCTGAGGAAGAAAGTGCGCCCCCTTCGCAAGAAGAAAAATAAATACTTGACGGAAGTAACTCTCCCTCCGCGTCTGTCATACTGTATGGTATCTCAGAAGTTTAAGGAGGGATACAGTATGTCGCAAGCGAACATCCCGAATATTACGCCATCGGTCACTGTGGACCGGTGTGATGCCATCAATCTGGTCCTGGCATCCATCGGCATGGAGGAATTGGGACTTAGCCATATCATTAACGCGGAAGCGGAGAAGCTGCAGTACGTTCTGGGCACTTTACCGGGCTCCAAGCCCCCGTTTCAACCCACATTTTCCGATCTGATGACGGTCAATCGCAGCATCCGTGATACTCTGAAGGAAGTGCGCAAGAAAGAAACGGTGCTGGCCAACAAGCTGGATCTCGTCGCTGAAGAGGCCTGGGGCTGCGGCGGCGAATGTGGTTGCGGTTGTGGCGACGGTTGCGGCGGAGACTGCGGTTGCGATTGCGGCTGTGGTTGTTGTTAGGCAGCTGCACTCCGGAAGTGATCTGATCAGCCGGTTCTTATGCGATGCATAAGGGCCGGCTTTTTGCCATTAAGATATAAGTCTATTTATATGAGAAATAGATTCATGCCGTTGCTGCGATATCCCGGAGTTCATAGGTTATAGGGAAAGCCAATCCATTGAAAAGGCGTGAGAAGTTATGAAATGTTCTTCGGGAGAGAAGCAGCTGGTGACCAAACGGAAATGCATCTACAAAACGGATTTCAAATCCTATTATGAAGAATACTATTACGTGCCTAAGGTAAGAAGATACAGCAAGTGCATCACGAAGAAGAAAGCTTGTCCAAGTCCGAAGCCAAGCCCAACTCCCCGCCGCACCCGCCGCTGCCATTGCGGGTGCGGCTGCTGACAAGCCCATTCCCGGGAAGAGAGGGTAAAGCCCCTCTCTCTCTTTTTCCTCCGCGTCAGTCCTGCTTTGCGGCCTGCTGCAGCTCACCTGTGCTCACAAGCCCATTCAGGCTTGGATGCAAATGCTCTTGCTCCCCGTGCCCTGGCGCCGGGGCGGAGCCGGATATATTTCTGGCCAAAATCCATTTTGCGCTTGGCGTGTGAAATACCTCAATAGTTGTATTGTTAGCAGAATTATACACCACCAATATTTTCCAATCACCTTCCGTTCTTGCTATATCGAACCAGTTTTCATAAATCGCCGTCGGGCAGGAATAATACAAGCCCTCAAATTCAATTCCACCCGCTGTAACAAGCCCCAAGCATACATTTCTCAATACAATCATTCCCTCTCTGATAGATTATACTAAGAATGTATTCGGGCTCGGCCGTTTTATTCCAATGATTTGAAGAAACTTTCATATTCTTCACATAGTCAAATGCACAAGGATGAAATCCCTGCATACTATGCCTTGAAGAGGTGAAAGCATAGCCATGAGTGAAATGTTCAAGAAGGAGCAGCTTGACAAACTCAACTACTCTCTGAAACGCAGGATTCGCAAACTATATACCTCCAAGGGCTCGCCCGGCGGGATGCCTGTAATTGTCTGCTTCAAGCACAAGGTGACCCCGTCCCGGATCCATGCCCTGCAGAAGCATATGGGGTCTCACTCCTTCACGATCAAGCACCACCTGCCTCTGCTCAATGCATTATCCACTCAAATCTCCGTCAGTGGCCTGAAGCGGCTCAGCAGCTGGGCGGGTGTTCATCGGATCTATCTGGATGACATCAACAAGGCATGCTTGAATACGGCGCTTCCGTCCATTGGAGCCGCTGCCGTGCAAAGCTTCCGGGGACTCACCGGAAAAGGCATCAATATCGCCGTACTGGATACCGGGGTATTCCCGCATCCGGACCTGACCAGACCCGTGAACCGGATTGTGGCCTTCAAAGATTATATTCATAAAAAATCCGCCCCTTACGACGATAACGGTCATGGTACCCATGTCACAGGTGTGATCGCGGGCAACGGATGGTCCAGCGGCGGGAAATATAAAGGCCCCGCTTCTGAAGCGGGCATTGTGGCGGTGAAGGTGCTGGATGAGCATGGAGAAGCGCTGGACTCTGTCGTCATCAAGGGAATTGAGTGGTGCATCTCGAACCGGGTACGATACAATCTGCGCATTCTTTCCTTGTCCTTGGGCAAAATGCAGGTGTCCCCCATTAAAGACGATCTTGTAGTGCAGGCAGTGGAAAAAGCAGTGAGGGCAGGACTTGTGGCGGTGGTCTCCGCAGGCAACAGCGGGCCGGACTCCGGCAGTATCGAATGTCCCGGAACCAGCCCGTCCGCGATTACCGTCGGAGCCGTGGATGACCGTGGTACGACCGACCAGAAGGATGACCGGATATGCAGATTCTCAAGCCGCGGCCCTGTTTTCGGTTCCAAGATGCCCAAGCCGGATATTTCAGCGCCCGGTGAAGGGATTATTTCGCTCCGCGCCCCGGGGTCCGTGCTTGTCCGCAACAATCCCCGCAGAAGAGTCGGCTCGGACTACTTCATGCTGTCGGGGACCAGCGTGGCTACGCCCATTGTCGCCGGCGTTGTCGCACAGGTTCTGCAGCAGCGCCCTTATTTGACTCCGATTCAGGTGAAGACCCTACTGAAGAAGAATGCCTATCACCGGAAAGGGATGAAACCCAATACATTTGGCAGCGGTGTGCTCAATGCAAGGTTTCTCTTAAAGCAGCAGTTAGGAAGAACCGCTTCCTCAAACACCAGGTAAAAATAAACAGTTACTGTAAATTAATACGCTTACATGACACGTCATTAATTTTTTTGAATATTATGGTTTTCCCATGTATCCTTGTGTTAATATAGGTTTATGGTCCCGCTAGTGCGCATCTCGATACTCTATGAATCTTGGGATTACTGCTGCAATACATTTAACTTCCTCTTAAATAAGGAAAGCTATGGTACGATTCTACTAAAGCAACACTCAACGTTTTCAATGAAGGTTCAGCTGCGGTCGCTATTTATAAATAGAATCTCATTTGGGACGTGATTGCGCAAGAGTTGATAATCAAGGATCTCCGGGAAGATCATTTCCAGGCGAACGTTTCAAGGGGAACAATTGAATAACGAGCTGTACGACACCCGTGCTGATTGCAGAATTGGAGCGGGTGTTTTTGTTTTCCATCTTGGTAATCGTATTTCCTTCTTGAACCGGAGTTTTTCCCATTACGATTTTATCTTGGCCTGGATCATTTCATATCAAAGGAGGGTGAACAAGAATGCCAGCAGGAACTATCGAAGCGGACAAAGAATTTCTGCAGAAGGTCTTCTCGGAGAATTTCTGGTTTCTGATCCCTGAATATCAGCGGTCCTACGTGTGGAAAACCGATAATGTTATCGAACTGCTGGAGGATCTGTATTTTGCATTTGTACATAAGCCGGATAAGGATTACTTCCTTGGAACCCTGGTGTTAAAAAGACATAACATGAGCAGCTTCCCTGAATACGAGGTCTTGGACGGGCAGCAGCGGCTAACCACCCTCTTTATCATGCTGGCTGTTCTCCGGGATATTATCAACAACCAGCAGTTCAAGGGCACGCTGCAAAAGAAGATTTATCAGGAAGAGAACATTCTGGAGAATATACCGTCCCGCTCCAGGATTACTTATAAAATCAGAGATAATGTGGAAGGGTTTATCCACGAATTCATCATCAAACCGGAAGGCACAACACAAACCGGTGCCCTGAAGCTGTACGCGGACAGCAGCAATGACAATCTGTCGATCTCCAATATGGCGAACAGCGCCCTGGTCATGCGTGACTTTTTCATGAAGCAGAAGCAGACAGGCAGCCTGGAAGAGTTCCTGAAGTTTGTCTTTAACCGCGCCCTCTTCATTTATGTCTCCACGGAGAACACGGAGGATGCGTTCCGGCTGTTCACCATCCTGAATAACCGTGGCATCCCGCTCACTAACGCCGATGTGCTGAAGTCGCAGAATATCGGGGCCTTGCCGACGGAAAGGGAAAAGAACAAGTATGCGAAGATATGGGAAGAGATTGAAGGCAAACACGGAAGCGATTTTGACCGTTTCCTGCAGTTCCTGAGAACCATTCTCGTGCAGGAGAAGGCCCGGGCCAATCTGCTGGAGGAATTCAACGACAAGATCTATCACCTGAGCTCTTCGCAGCCCCCCCTGCTCCGTCTAGGGAAAGAAACGTTCGATTTTATTAATAAATACAACGACATCTATGAGCAGATCATTGAACTGCAAAACGAGCATTTGAACAACAGCATCAAGAACCTGCTGACGATCATGAAGATCGGCTTCCGTTCGGAGGAATGGGTGCCTCCGTTAATGCACTACTATGCCAAATTCGGTCTGGGCCGGCTGGGCGAGTTTGTGAAGAAGCTGGAGTACAAATTCACCGGCGACTGGGTATGCGGCGTGACGCCCACCACCCGGCTGGAGGCTATGAATAACATTTTGAAAGCTATAGATCAAACCCCGGAAGGCCGTCTGGATGATCTGCTCGGCAGCCCTGCCCTCTTCAGGATTGACACGGAGGAGTTCAGAAGAAACATTCAGGGAGATGTCTACAAAAAGCAGTATACCCGGTATTTGCTCCTGAAGATCGAATATTTGTCGGGAGACAATACCGTGCATTTATCCAATTATCAGTACATTACGGTGGAGCATGTGCTGCCGCAAAATCCGCCCAGAAACAGCCAATGGGTCAAGGATTTCAGCGAAGCGGACCGGAGATACTGGACGAACCGGCTCGCCAACCTGGTGCTGATCAGCCAGAAGAAGAACAGTGCCCTAAGCAACCAGGATTTTGAGAAGAAAAAGACCATCTATTTAAAAAACAGAATTGATGCGTTCCGGGCCAACAAAATATTCATCGAGCAAAATTCCACCTGGACACCGCAGGTGCTGCGGCGCAGACAGGACGAGCTGACCGTTCTGCTGGTGAAGTCTTCCTAGGCTTTGACTATGGGGAAAGTCCCTGACTTGTAGCATTACTTTTTGTATGCTGCGAGACGCTCCGTGCATGTCCATACCTGCAAGAATAAGGTGCGGATGGACTCCGCCCCTCAAAGCCGCTCATCCAGCATTTGAAATACTTGCCCTACTTCCCTCCATCTTCTCCTAGATTGGGCCAGGACCTGTTGTTGGGCCTATTATTGGACCAGTTGGCCCCAGACAGACTTCTGCACATGTTGGGAACGGCGGATCTATTATGATCTGGTTATTACATGTTACACCTGTTGGGGTTATTTCCAGCACACATCCTGTGGGAACTGGAATACAGGTTACTCCTGATGGCAGTTCAATGGATACACATGGTGTTGGACCATCAATAATTGGCACACATGTCAACAATGGAAGTGTGTTTGGACCATATGAAAATATGACTGGTGCACATGGCACGCATGTGGTGCCTGATGGGCATGTTGGACCCGTTGGGCCTGTCGGGCTTGTTGGACCTGTTGGGCCCGTTGGGCCTACCGGGAGAGCCCCCAATGCCATTTCCAGCTTGTTGCTCAGCACCCAATCCTTCTTCGTTGTTTCTTGCAAGGTTTTGCGAATGCTATCATTGACTGCCAACAAGTCACTGAGGGTCGGTGGTGGCACGGATACACCCGGCAGGGTGCCCAGTACATATTGCAGCTTCTCCCCCTCGGCATTCAAAATATGGCTTAATCCCAACTCCTCCATCGCGATGGACGCGATAATCAGGTTGATCGCATCTTCTCTTGTGATATCGATCGTTGGCGTAATGTTTGGAAGATTCGCTTGAGACAATCCATTCATTCCTTTCGTAGTGGATAGTCTAATCTATTCGCCTACACTTACTCTGGCGTGGGTACTAGCGGACTTTGAGAAAATATGCCTAAAATAAGGCTGCCCTTAAACAGATGATTCTGCTTAAGGACAGCCTGTGGGCATTATCGGCAAGACTCGCCGTATGGAGAGTTTCAAGAGGTACCACCACGATGGTACAGTTGGTTGTTACGGCAGGCAATATGGATAAACGTCCGGGGCTGGCGTGCCAGTAACATATGTTATGCCAGTTCCGTCGAAAAAAATCATAGTGCCTTTAGGAGGAACTGGAACACATGTTGGACCTGTCGGAAGTTGCAGCGATACACATTGTGTTGAACCATTATTTATGATTGGTTCACATGTTATTGGCGAGCCAACTGCACGTATGAACGGTGCACACGTTGCTACGCATGTCGGGCTGGTCGGGCCCGTTGGGCCTGTCGGACCGGTTGGACCTATTGGGCCTGTTGGGCCTACCGGGCAAGCATCCAAGGCCATTTCCAGCTTGTTGCTCAGCACCCAATCTTTCTTCGTCGTTTCTTTCAGGGTTTTAAGGATGCTGTCATTGACTGCCAACAAATCACTGATCGTCGGCACCGGAGATGATATACCAGGCAAAGTGCCCAATACGTATTGCAGCTTCTCCCCCTCAGCATTCAGTATGTGGCTTAACCCCAATTCCTCCATCGCGATGGAGGAAATCACTAAATTTATTGCATCGTCTATAGATACTGTAATCGTTGGTGTAATGTTTGGAAGATTCGCTTGAGACAAACCTATCACTCCTTTCATTTTAAATATCTTGCTGATCATGCAGCTCCCATTTAGCCAATGGCCTGGCGGGGGTTGTTATGCCTGTTGGCGTTATATCCCCTGGTCCCAGTGCGTGAGGGTGATATTATAGCCGCCTGTCGAGCCTGTCGTGCCAGTTATGCCTTTAAGAGCATCCAGGGCCAGCTCCAATTTGTTGCTTAACACCCAGTCTTTATTCGTCGTTTCCTTAACGGTTTTAAGGATGCTGTCATTGACTGCCAACAAATCACTGATCGTCGGCACCGGAGATGATATACCAGGCAGAGTGCCCAACACGTATTGCAGCTTCTCTCCCTCGGCATTCAGAATGTGGCTTAATCCCAGCTCCTCCATGGCGATGGAGGAAATGATCAGAGATATCGCATCTTCTCTGGTGAGCGTAAATGACGGGGTAATATTGGGCAAATTGGCTTGAGACATTCCAACCACTCCTTTCGTTTTTTTGATCATGCAATCTATTCACTTGCCTATGTGTGAGTGTGAGTGCAATGTGAAATACGATGAGTCAGGGCGATTCATCCCCGCCTAAGCTGGGCAATTTGTAAGAAGCGGCTTATTGCTGCGGAGAAGGAATCTGGTGAAGTGGGGGCACCGTTATATCTGGTCTTATGGCTCAACAATAAAGGGTACACATGTTATGCCTGTAGGAAGTACGATTGGTAAACAATCTTGATCTTTTGGAGATTGATCTGTTGCAGTTATCGGAAAATATGTTGTACCTGTTGGAAGATCGATAGGTACAAAGGTTGCGCCTGGGGTGACCGGTATGCATGTTAAACCTACAGGTTCGGGGTACATGACCATCCAAGATGGCCCGCCCAATGCGTCTGTTATGTCTGCTGCAGCGGTCACTCCTCCCGCTCCTGTCCCGACTGGCGCCTCTGCTGCGACTGATGCCTCTGTTGTGACTGTTGGCTCTGTTGTGGCTGGTGCTTCTGTTGTGACTGGAACCTCTGTTGTGACTGGAACCTCTGTTATGACTGGCGCCTTTGTTGTGACTGGGACCTCTGTTATGACTGGCGCCTTTGTTGTGACTGGGACCTCTGTTATGACTGGCGCCTTTGTTGTGACTGGGACCTCTGTTATGACTGGCGCCTTTGTTGTGACTGGGACCTCTGTTATGACTGGCGCCTTTGTTGTGACTGGGACCTCTGTTGAGCACTTGGAAGCCTTCAGAGCCATCTCCAGTTTGTTGCTGAGTACCCAGTCTTTCTTCGTTGTTTCTTTCAGGGTTTTACGGATACTGTTATTTATAGCCAGAATGTCACTGAGCGTCGGGGCTGGGACAGATACACCGGGCAGGGTGCCCAGTACGTATTGCAGCTTTTCCCCCTCGGCATTCAGAATGTGGCTTAACCCCAGCTCCTCCATGGCGATGGACGAAATGATCAGGTTTATCGCATCTTCTCTTGTTAGAGAAAAGGCGGGTGTAATGTTTGGCAAATTGGCCTGGGACAACTCATTCACTCCTTTCGTTCGGAATAATCCAGTCTATTCACCTATGTATCAGTAGGTGTGTCACTAGCAAAAATGCAAAAAGGGACCCGAAAGGGCCGATGGCCCGTGGGTCCCTCTTGTGTATAGTGAAAGTCTCAAGCGGATACATGTATACCTGATTTCCGGGATCAAGCGGTCATTTCTTCGACTCGGAGCACAAAGCGGCTTGCAGCTTGTTGCTCAGCACCCAATCCTTCCTGATCGTTTCCTTTATGGTTTTACGAATGCTTTCGTTTACAGCCAATATATCACTAAGAGTCGGCGGGACTGGCAATTTCTTTCCAGGCAAGGTGCCCAGTACATATTGCAGCTTCTCCCCCTCGGCGTTCAAAATATGGCTTAATCCCAGCTCCTCCATCGCAATGGAGGCAATGATCAAGGTTATCGATTGCTCTCTTGTTAACGTGATCGTTGGCGTAATGTTCGGTATATTGGCTTGAGACATTCCACTCACCCCTTCTGTTGTGGTCTGTCTATTCTATTCAATTCCGGACTTGCAGGCTTGGATACCAGTGGATATTGAAAAAATTCAATATAAACAAGGCCGCCCCTCAAGCAGTTGATTCTGCTTAGGGGTGGCCTTGTGTCCTGATAATGGAAATTACAGGAAAGACTCACATTGCGAGTTCTGTAAGACGTTAGCATGATAGTGTAGTTGATTTTTATGGCAAGCAATACGGATAAAAGTTAGGGTTTGGCGAGCCAGTAACATGGCCTATTTTTGTACCATCGTTATATATGAAAGTGCCTTTAACTACTGGAACACATGTCGGTCCCGATGGGCCAGTGACTTGTACACATGGTGTTGGACCATTATTTACGATTGGAAGACATTGAAATGCCCCGACTCCGAACAGATATGGTGCACACGTTGCTACGCATGTCGGGCCGGTCGCGCCAGTCGTTCCCGTTGGGCCGGTCGGGCCAGTCGGGCCAGTCGGGCTTGTCGGGCCCGTTGGACCAGTGGGGCCTTTTGGATCCTTGGAAGCACACAAAGCCGCTTCCAATTTGTTGCTCAGTACCCAGTCTTTCCTGACCGTTTCCTTCAAGGTTTTACGAACACTTTCGTTAACGGCCAACAAATCGCTGAGGGTCGGATTCAACGGAGATACTCCAGGCAAGGTGCCCAGCACGTATTGAAGCTTCTCCCCCTCGGCATTCAAAATGTGACTTAATCCCAGCTCCTCCATCGCGATCGAGGCAATGATCAATGTGATCGATTCTTCTCTTGTGATCGTAATCGATGGGGTAATGTTCGGCAAATTGGCTTGAGACAATCCATTCACTCCTTTTCGTTATGTCAGTCTAGTCTATTCACCTACGAACATTTAGGTATGGGACACGAGCGGATATTGTAAAAACAACATGAACAAGGCCGCCACTCAAGCAGATAATCTGCTTAGAGGCGACCTCATTTCACGGCCTTGTTCGCTCTTCTCTCAAACGCGAAACTTCACGTAGTCTCTCCGTCATACGCGCACTTTCTTGTATTTCCGCGTGCGTTCATCGTCAATCTCACCGTTCCAATTCAGGCCAAAGCCGAAATCGTAGACATGATTCTCCGAATCGACATGGCATTCCATATCATGCGGCACGTCCTCGAACTGCTCCTCCACCGTCTTCATGTTGGCAGGCATCTGCATCGGCAGCAGGCCTGAAGGCTCTGTCGCTCCGGTCAGAATCTCAAATACGGCCTGATCCAGCACCCCGAAGTTAGCAAGGATGGCATCAACTTCAGCTTCGAATTCCTCCACCAACGTCGGATTCGACAGCAGCAGCGACACCACCACAGGTTTGCCTTTCATCTTCCGCTTCGTTTCCAGCACCGTGTCCAGATCGGCAGTATTATGGGCTGTAACTGTCTTGCCCTTGTAGGATCGGTTAAGCACGTCCTGCGCGCGGGCATCGCCGGCAAGGCTCGCTTCGCGCGCATGCTCGGCGGTGTATGGCCGGTATTGCAGGCTCAGCGGCACATAACCGTTGCCTCCCTGATCGGCATCCTCCTGGCTGTAGCCGGTTCCCGATTTGGGGCTGCGGATGCAGACGAGCGCAAAATCAGCCTCATCCGGGTTATCCGTAACATTGAAGTATTTTGCCGCCACTTGCATATTCACCGGATATTCGTACGATTCCGGTGTCGGATTGCCGAACCAGTCCTTGCCCGCTGGTGTCAGAATTTTCGGGATATACACGGTGCTCTTCGGCTGCACAGGCAGCAATTGGTTTTTATTTTTCAGCATGACCACCGATTTCAGCTGCGCTTCGTAGCCTTCCTCCATAAACTCCGGATTACCTACCACGCGCGCGCTGGCTTCAGGATCAAGGTATGGATTTTCGAACAAACCCAGCCTGAACATATTTTTGAGCAGCCGCACGGCGGATTTCTCATAACGTCTGCGCATATAAGCTTCGCCATGCTCAGCCACGCCCAGCTGATAGGCTTCCAGCACGGGTCCCATCTCGTTGTTGCCGCCGAATTGATCCACTCCGGCCATCAGCAGCCTGTAATGACGCTCCGCTACGCTAAGCTCTTCCACTCCCCATGGCTTGCCGCTGAGGAATGAGTCCCGTGCATCTGTTTCGTCCGCCGTAATCAGCCAATCCGTGCAGACGACACCATCGTATCCATATTTGTCCCGCAGCAAATCCTTGATCAGGTATTTATTATAAGAGTTCCCTACATTCTCGCCGTTCACGGTATCCTGATTCACAGAAATCGTATAATACGGCATCACAGCCGATGCCTTGCCCGTCTCGCCGGACAGCTTGAATGCCCCGTCCACAAAAGGAATCAGATGCTCCTCAAAGTTATTTCCAGGATAAACGGCATATTTGCCGCAGCCGTAATGGGCATCTCTTCCGCCCTCGCCCGATCCGCCCCCTGGCCAGTGCTTCACCATCGCATTGACGCTGTCATAACCCCAGCCGCCGCTAATCTCCTGCTCTCCCGTGGAGGTCTGAAAACCGTCGATATAAGCGCGGGCCATATCGGCGGACAATTGCGGATCCTCGCCAAAGGTGCCGTTAAACCGGAACCAGCGCGGATCAGTCGCGATATCCACCTGCGGGGAGAGCGCTGTCGCAATACCGAGCGCCCGGTATTCCTTGGCCGCAATCTCGCCAAACCGCTCAGTCACGGCTGGATCGAAGGTCGCGGCCAGTCCGAGCGTCTCCGGCCACATAGAGATTCTGCCGCCTGAGCCTGCGTTGAACTCGGAGCTGGAATCCGACCCGTGGCGCGGATCGGAGCTGTTGTTTGCCGGAATGCCCAGCCCCGTCCCTTCGGCAAAGGCCTGCACATTATTGCTCCAGCGGGCGGCCACCTCCGGGCTCTCCACTGTCGTTATAAGAATATGCCGCAGATGGTCCTTGGCGAGAAATGCAATTTGCTCATCCGTCAGCTCCCAGGGCTTGGCTCCGCTTTCCTCATAGCTTTTGCCGTTGTATGTGCTGGCGAACCAGCCCCGGCTCACCGCCGGAATGGATTGATGACGGCTGTACAGCATCAGCCCCGCAATCTGCTCAATCGTCATTTTGGACGCCAGATCCCGGGCCCGCTCTTCGGCAGGAAGCCGCCAGTCTTCGTATTTATCCAGAGTGCCGTCCTTGTTCAGATCCTTGAAGTACAGCCCGTCCTGCTCCAGAATGGTAACTCCGGAAGCTGTCGAATATCCCAGAGTCGGGCCTCCCGGATTGGTCACATATTGAATCGTATCCTCAACGGATTGTGTTTGCTTGTTGGTCATAATGGGTTCCTCCAATCTCCATGTAGGCGAAACGGCCACCGGCTGTTCGATGCTCGATGTTCGATGTTCGATGTTCGATGTTCGGTGCCCGGCGACCCTTCGCCTTTATCTCTTTTTAGTAGGTTTTCGGCTCAACCTGATAATCGGTGTTTGACCATGGAACATGGTGCGAGTGCGGATAAAAGCGCGAACATTCTAACGGTTGTGAGCGACGCTATTTGGGCAAAAACAGGGGCTTACAAAGTGTAACGGTTGCTGGCGAGCATACGACCGTTAGAAAAGAAACCTTGTCTTTTTCGTCCGAATAAGCGCTGCCACAACCGTTACGCACCCAGCCTACCTAGCCAAACTAGACATAACGAACTGATGCAAGTTCAATCAAGGTAAGCAGTAAGCTTTACTTCCCAACCGGTACAGCCGAATCAGTCAAGGGATCAGCCCCTGCCTGCTCATGCTTCCCCTGCCCGATTTCAGGCAGCGGCTTGACTGCCAGCATGCCGCCGATGATGCAGAGGCCCAGGAAGATGTAGAAGAACTGCCAGCTGCCGATTGCCAGCAGCAGCGGCGCAATCGCAGGCACGATCGATTGCGGCAGCGCATTGGCCACGTTCATGATGCCGAAGTCCTTCGCGGCATCCTCCTTGCGGGGCAGAATGCGGGCGACCAGCGCCGTATCCACCGCACCGAAGCAGCCATAACCAAGGCCCATAATGCCCGAGGCAATCATGAAAGCTGCTGCATTCGGAATAAATGCGAACATCAGAATGCCGATCACCATAATGAAGGCGGATACATACAAGAACGGCTTTTGTTTGCGGAGCTTATCCGACAGTACGCCGCCCAGTACGCTGGTCGCAGCCGAACATATCAGACCGATAATGTTGATCGTTGCCACGCTTCCCGTAGCCATTTCTTCCGTATAACCCATGCGGTTCACCAGCATGACCGTCAAATACAGCGTGCTGCAGTATCCCATCATGAGCAGAAACTTGGAAGCCACAGCCCATGAGAATTCAGGGAATTTACGCGGACTTGGATACACTTTGCTGATCTTCTCGCCCAGCGACACCTTCGCCTGTGCCGTCTTAACGATATCTACTTTACCGTCCCGGATTAGCAGCATGCTGACCAGAGGGCCGGCAAAACCAACGATGGCCATAAACAGCCATTTGCCGGACGTAGGAACAGACGTCATGAATGTCATCAGAATCATGCCGATGGACATGGCCAGCGGAATGATCAGTCCCAGCAGTCCGGACACGGTACCCTGTTTCGTTTCCTGCACTTGGTCGGGAATCAGGGCGGTATAAGCCGCCATGGCGAAGTTGAAGAACAGCTGGGCCACCGCCCAGCCAGCAACGATCTGCCATACCTCTGTCGCCATGCCGATCCACACCAATGCGGCACAGCCGACGAATGACCCGATGAGAATCCAGATCCGTCTCCGTCCGAATGAAATATTGGTATGGTCGCTGAGCGCTCCCCCGATCGGATTTCCGATCAAGGCAAAAAATGCGCCCACGCCTGCCACGAGGCCATAGGACCCGGTATATCCGCCAGGATCAATTTCGATCATCTTAAAAGTAAGCAGCAGTGTTGCCGGCGTCATCAATGCCAGCATCATCAATCCGTAACCGAGCATAATTCCAGTTGTTAATCTGCGAAAAGGTGTCTTAACCTGGCCTTTAATCTGATTTACAGCCATGATGATGACCTCCCATATAGAATGAAAGCGATTACAAAACAATTGTATATGAAAACGCCTCCACAGAGAGAGGCGCCGTTTTACAGTCTTTTGGGTTATTTTTTAACTTCCTTGGGGGCCGACTTCGCCCTCCCGGCGTTAGAACATTAAAAATTGACACAGGGCTAGTGCACAGGGGTGAGCTGTACGCATTGCACTGCATGGGGCTCCAGGGTGGACACATGGATCAGGCTGCCGTCTGACAGTTCAAGCTCCTGGACCTGCCGCATGGGCTGCGATTTGGCTTTGATAAAAGCGGCATCCTCGGCGGTCAAGGAAACGGGAGCGCCCATCTCGACCCATGTGTCGAAGCTGCTGCCATGCCGGCGGGTGACCGTGTGCGTCACTTTTTTATATCTTCCGGAAGGCATACCGAGCAGCTCCAGCGTTATTTTCAGTGTTTTTTCATCCTTAAATACGTTATAACGGTTGGTGTCCTCGACAAAGGACGTATCTCCAAGCGCGTACAGGTCATCAAAATGACAGTAATTATACGTTAAAATCTGATAGCTTCCGTTCTTCTCCGTCACCAGGTACCCATCACCCTGCGCAAGCAGGCGGTCTCCCAGCTTGTTCAGCATTTCGTAGCCGTACATGGCCGCCTTGGGGATGCCATACTGGGCGAGCAAGCCCAGTCCGCCATGGAACAGGCTCGCGGAAGCCGCAGTCTCCTCGATATTGTCGCTGAGCACCCAGTAACCAAAGCTGCTGATCCGGTCGAGATTTTCAGCAATATTTTTAACGATATAGGAGGCTTTGTACAACGTATCATTGGTCAGCTCACGGTGATAGGTTGTGGAATTCCACTCGGTAAGGTACATCTCGCGATCAGACAGTCCAAGCTCATCCAGCAGGCCGCGTTCACGAATCAGCATTTCCCTTAAATAATTCGGGTTGTTCGAAATGCCCTGAAACTCCTTTAACAGCTTCTTGAACGGTTCAAGCATGTCGTGCTGGTCCATGTTCTCAAGCTCCATCATCTCTTCCATACCCTCATGGGGATAGAAATGAACAGGAATAAAATCCGGATCACAGCCGTGCTCTCTGCATAATGCGAAAAAACGTTCAAGAAAATCAGTGGAACGCAGCGTAATGATGCGGCCCGGCGCTCCGATCTGCAGGCGCGGCGATACTGCCTTGACGGTCTCGTAGGTCCGCAGATACAGCTCCATATACTGCTCTTCGCCTGCGGGCCAGAAGATTTTGAATTCCGGTTCATTCCAGAACTCGAACTTCCAGCTTTCCACCTCGGCTGCCCCGTACCGGTTCATGCAATGGCGCAGGAAGCGGTCCACCAGCTCGCACCAGCGGTCTATGGATTTGGGAGGGCTGACATAGCTTGCCCGGTAAAATACCGTTTTGCCCGGATCGGCTGCGAGCGCGGAAGGCATGAAGCCCAGCTCCACGAACGGCTTGAGCCCGACAGACAGCATGAAGTCGAACAGCTGGTCCACGAACCGGAAATTAAAATGCGGCCGTCCTTCCCCATCCTCCCTGTAGATCATCATGCCATCGTCAAAGATGCCGTGAAACCGCATATATTCAAATGGACAGTGCTGCTGCACATAGCGGATTTGCGCCTGCACATCGGCATGGAGTCCTTCCTGGGCTTTGCCGATCGTGATCAGGTTCCTCCAGGTATGCCTGAGAGGCTTCCCTTCCACCTCAGTGTTCACGGTGAGGCACAAAGTCTCCAGCTGCTGAATCGGCTCCTCGGCAAAGGACTGGCTGCGCCGCAAATACTGGCTGATAATTCCCAATGCGCTTGATTGATTGTAGGCCAGATAATTGGACGATTCCGCAGGAGCCTGTTGCCCCAGCTCAGGCCTGTAGTGCGTCCGATATTCATGCGGGGTCATATGGTAACGGTTCTTAAACGCGGTATAAAAGGACTTCACATTCGGAAAGCCATGGGCCATAGCCATCTCGCCAATGGGAATATCGTCGCGCCGCAGCAGATCCTCCACTGCATTTTTCAGCCGTATATTGGTCAAATAGGATTGAAAGTTCATGCCGATATGTTCGCTGAAAAACTTGGACAAATACGGGACGGACAGGTACTCCCGCTCCGCAATATCCTGCAGCGATACCGGCTCGTTGTAATGCTCCTCGATATAGGTAATGATACGAAGCATACGTTCCATATATTTTTCCTGAATGGCACCGCTGGTCGTAGCCCCTCTGAACTGCTTAAGCAGAGTCGAGAACACCCCCAGCATCCGGTGCTCCATCTCCAGCCTGAAGGCCTCGCCCTTTTTATATTTCAGCTGCACCATTTCAGCCAGGAGATACCGGATGTGATCGAGCGCCTTCTTTTTATCAGAGCTAGCCGACCCGGAATAACAATCGAACTGAATGCCGTCCAGCTGGTTGATATGCTCCCGCAAATAGGCGACAGGAATGAGAAAGGTCGCGATAATGTTATGATCCAGGCCGATCACCTCATGCACATGGCACTGGTTGATCAGCAGCACATCGCCTTCCTTCAGGGCATATTTTCGGGGACCAACCGTAGCCTCAAGAGAGCCCCGCAGCACAAATATAATCTCAACACTGTTATGCCAGTGGCTTGGCACATAATTCACGCTGTGCAGCGAGACGTCAAACGGCAGAGAATCATCGGTCACCACCAGCTCATATATGGAATGTTTCAAGCTGTCACTTCCTTATCAAGGCCTTATGTCATCCAGTGAAAACAAGTTTGCTTTGAAAAACTCCACAAATCCGGAATTACTGTCAGACTCATAAAAATCCCTCAGCATTTTTAGATATTCCTGGTTGTCTACTAGCGGGGACAATATCTTTTAGCCTCCATAGCAACACTGATGCAATGCCACCATCCTGGCAGTTCTCTTATTTCCATTATTAAAAAACTGTGACTTCGAAATAGCCAGAAGAAAACTCACAGCCTTATTCAGAGAACCACTAAGTTGTTCTATAGCTTCGAACATCTGTATAAAATTCCCGTATAAATCTCTGGGGTCGGGAGGAACATAACTGGTTCCCTGAATAAAAATGTTTGTCTTTATAAGTTCTCCGGACATGACTTATTTTGGTCCAGCAACGATCATCCTATTGTACAGGCACACCCAATTAAACCTTTGTAGCTGCTGGGTTCTAAGGAATTCGAATCCCCTTCTTGCAAGTTTGCCGATTTCATGCTACGAAAGTTAAGGCTTGATAGTCAAGCCGCCCGTCGATCGTGGCAAGGCATGTGAACTCGCTGCCCGGAAGCTTTGCACGATTATCCCATTGGATCAGGTGAAGAGTTCCGATGTCCTCGTTCATCCTAACCCACACCGTTCAAGCCACGCACATCATGCTCACCTTTCCTCGTTCAAGCACTGTGATCAGGACGCAGCCGCAAGAGGCTGAACCGGTTGGCGCACGATCAGTCGGCGGTAAGGGATCGCGGGAATCGCCACGCCCATGTATAACAACTTCTGCCACATCGATTCTTCCACTCCGGGCAGGCGCAGTCGTCGGCGTACGGTGTACTCATTGAGGTACGCCTGCAGATGCTTTGGTCCCAAGGCTACATACGTACGCTTCAGCGATTTCCACGCCTCTCTCACCACTTTCCGCAAGGGCGTGTACAGTCGATAGGCTTGAGGGAACGATTGTACCGCCGATGCACGGACATCTACCTGTTCATGGATGAACGCAGCGAGTTCGAGACGATTCGCTCCGTTCCCATCTCCCCTCATCTGCGGCACCAGGTGGATTTTGACCTGCTCCGGCTCGCCCGACTCCGTGACCGT
>NZ_JBJURI010000059.1:0-17981 GCF_046098255.1 Paenibacillus jiangxiensis | reverse complement strand
GTTTCGCCCGTTGCTCCCGTTGCTCCAGTTTCGCCCGTTGCTCCGGTTGCTCCAGTTGCGCCTGTCGCTCCAGTTTCGCCCGTGGCCCCCGTTGCTCCAGTTTCTCCGGTTGCTCCAGTTTCTCCGGTTGCTCCAGTTTCGCCTGTTGCTCCAGTTTCGCCTGTTGCTCCAGTTTCGCCTGTTGCCCCTGTGGCTCCTGTCGCCCCGGTTTCGCCTGTTGCCCCGGTTGCTCCAGTTTCACCCGTTGCTCCGGTGGCTCCCGTTGCTCCAGTTTCGCCCGTTGCTCCGGTGACTCCGGTTGCTCCAGTTTCACCCGTTGCTCCGGTTGCTCCTGTCGCTCCAGTTTCACCTGTGGCCCCGGTTGCCCCTGTCGCTCCAGTTTCACCTGTGGCCCCGGTTGCCCCTGTCGCTCCAGTTTCACCTGTGGCCCCGGTTGCCCCTGTCGCTCCAGTTTCACCTGTGGCCCCGGTTGCCCCTGTCGCTCCAGTTTCACCTGTGGCCCCGGTTGCCCCTGTCGCTCCAGTTTCACCTGTGGCCCCTGTGGCTCCTGTCGCCCCAGTTTCGCCTGTTGCCCCGGTTG
The DNA here is from genome assembly GCF_046098255.1 of Paenibacillus jiangxiensis. Taxonomy (NCBI): domain Bacteria; kingdom Bacillati; phylum Bacillota; class Bacilli; order Caryophanales; family Paenibacillaceae; genus Paenibacillus; species Paenibacillus jiangxiensis. Next base: position 17,401 of record NZ_JBJURI010000059.1, on the reverse strand, counting down.
CTCCTGTTTCGCCCGTTGCTCCCGTGGCTCCGGTTGCTCCAGTTTCACCCGTTGCTCCTGTGGCCCCCGTAGCGCCTGTCGCCCCAGTTTCGCCTGTGGCTCCAGTTGCCCCTGTCGCGCCTGTAACGCCGCTGTCTATCAGAAGAGCCACATCGTCAACAAGCACATCTGCAACGCCGGCTGCAGGAACAGAGATCGTTACCTGCACTTCATTCGCTCCGGCCGGTACCGGTGTTCCAGTCGTCAAATATACTTCAAGCCAGGCATTATTCGTATCAACTACCGGTAAACGCCCCGCTGGTATAGTTGCTGTCAAAGCATTGGCTACAACTACTCCTGAGTTCAAATAATCGACACTTAAATTGACAGCCGGGCTTCCACCTGCGGTAGGTGCCGCTAATGATACAAAAAATTCAAAATTTTCCCCTGGTGTGGCCGTCTGAGTCTGTGTGATGGAAGCAACACCAGTCAACTGTGCACTGAAAGTTCCGGAATGACTGAACGCATTGGTTACAGTAACGGTTCCGGTCGAGACCCAGGGAGTTATAACCCCGGTCTCAAAACCACCGTTGACGATTCGATTAAAGATTGACAAAGATGTACTCACCACTCTCATTTCTTAAACTCAGCTTTACATTCTTCAGACTAAAACGTAAAGCTTGCTCTATTCTATTAATGCTGTTCCGTACCGGAACGGCAATTTACCATTTTATTAGCGTCTAATGTATGTTTGCCGTATCCGGCGGAGATTTCATTCATCCCTGCTTTCTCCGCTTTCAGCCTGTATCGTATCTGTAAAAGTCCGAATATAATACTCGGAAACTGAAACTATACATCAATATAATCTGAGAATGGGAGGAAGAAGCCATTGCAGACTATGAGCCTATGTATGATTGTGAGGAATGAAGAGGAGGTATTGGAGAACTGTTTGAACTCGGTTGCCGATCTGGTCGATGAAATTATTATTGTGGATACGGGGTCTACGGACCGTACCAAAGATATTGCTAAACGCTTTAACGCCCGCATTTTTGACTATACCTGGACGGACCATTTTGCTGATGCACGCAATTTTGCGTTCCAACAAGCAACCCAGGCATATATTCTTTGGCTGGATGCAGATGATGTTTTGATGGAAGAGGACCGTGGAAAGCTGAGGAAATTAAAAGCCACCTTGGATTATTCGGTAGACGCCATATCCATGTTTTACAACACCGGATTCGATCTGAATGGCAACGTTACATTCCGTTTTCGCAGACACCGTATTGTCAAACGAGAATGCTATTTTAAGTGGCATGGGGCAGTTCACGAATATTTGCAGGTAGGCGGTAACATTTTGACCACCGACATTGCCGTATCCCACCGTAAACACAGCAGCAAAGCATTGCCTAAATCCGATCGAAATCTGCGTATATACGAGCGGCTCATTGCCGAAGGACGACAGATGACACCACGTGATTTATTTTATTATGCCAATGAATTAAGGGAGCACGGACAAGCAGAGAAAGCCCTTGAATACTATGAGAAGTTTTTGGAAACAGGCCAAGGCTGGGTCGAGGATGAAATCAGAGCCTGTCAGTTTATGGCTGACTGTTATTCGGTGCTTGGCAGGAAGGAAGAATCCCTGCTTAGCTGCCTTCGTTCTTTCACCTATGACCGGCCCCGTCCGGACAGCTGCTGCACGATCGGAGACCATTTTCTTACCAGCAGGAAATACGAAGCCGCGATCTACTGGTACGAACAGGCACTCGAATTCGAAGGTAAGGATCTGCCCGGTTTTTCACATATGTCCTTAACGACATGGTATCCGTACCTGCAGTTGTGCGTTTGTCATTGGAACTTGGGCAACCTCAGCAAAGCTAAGGAATGCAACGAAAAAGCCGCCGCCTACAGACCCGATCACTTCAGTGTCATTCATAATAGAAAGCTGTTTGAGGAAAAAGAAGTATAATGAGACAAGAAAAAAACGCAAGCCTTGTCTGCATCACAGTGCGTACAGGGCTTGCGATGTTTTGGTTTCTTCAAACGGGCTGTCCAGCAGGTTAATTTCATTGGCGCCAGGCCGAAGCTCTATTCTCCCGCCCAGTGGCAGGATGAATTTGGGATCCGTATGTCCGAAATCAAAGTCAACGACAATGGGGACTTTATCCACTCCGAATTCCTCTTTAATCACACTCACAATCATTTCATTCAGCTGCTGTTTCTCTTCCTCCGTGTAATCCTTCGCTCTGCCAAAAATGACACCCTTTATTTTCGTAAATATTCCCTGCATCCCGTAATTGCGAAGCATATACCCGACCTGGCCGGGAGAAGGCTTTTCTTCTGACGTCTCGAAAAATAAAACCTTATCCTGCCAGAATGATGGGTCAGGCCAATATGCGGTTGCTTTCATGAATTCCAATACTTCGATACATCCGCCCCATAACAGACCTTGTTCAACAGTCTCTCCCTGCAGGAAAGTCCACCCTTGTTCATTTTCATAGAATTCTTGGCACTCCCCAAGTGTTTCAAGATTGCTCCAGTCTTTATATCCGTTTGTCCATTGGGGGAAAGGAGTATATGAATACGGAAATTCGCCAGGGAATAAGATCGATTTTAAATGCTGTGTATATTCAACAGGAAGGTTCCCGATCTGGGCGATGCCTGCCATCACGGAAGGCCCGTAAAATGTAACCATTCCCAGTTGGTTCAGATAGGCTAAAAAGGTGGTCGCATCGGAAAAACCCATGATGAATTTGGGATGGTTAATGATCATCTCCGTATCCAAATAGGGCAAAATGCGAATGGACTCATATCCCCCGATTGAAGTGATGATGCCGTCTATTTTATCGTCCTGAAAACACCGATTCATATCTTCCGCACGCAACTGCGGGTTTTTATATAAATCTTCCGGGGACATTCTTGCAGTTGGCATCTCCACAATGTCAAAACCAAGAACCTCTTGCAGATTTTTCAAGCCCAGCTCGTAAATATCAGGGAACAAGTAAGGCAATCCGCTCGATGGAGATATGACTGCGATTTTTGAACCATGCATAATTTTTTTCGGTTTAATCATAAATTTACCTCCTGCCATGATTGAATAGAAAAGACCACGATTGCCCACTCAAGCCTGATGCCGAATGTATTCGTGATCTCTACCCTTCCCGCCTCAATTTAGAACTGTCCAAAAGCAAGCATTCTCTCTTTAGAGAAACGAGTAATCGTCAGGACAACCTCCTGTGCTGCATGGTAGTCTTTCCGCTCCAGAGCTGAAAGGATATCCCCATTGACTCCAATCGCACTGTAATGTTTAATATGCGGAGTCAACTTGAAACGAACCATGGAGTACATGCACAGCTTATCCTTATATGAATCAAAGGTAGTCAGCATGACCTCGTTTCCCAGTGCCTGTATAACCTCGCGCATAAATAAAAAATGATGTTCCACATATCGAAGATAGTCATCCTCAGCTTCCGCTGTTTTCTGCGCCTCTACATGGGCGGACAAGGATGCAAAATTAAGATACGTTTCCCGATCCGGGTCCTTCATCACCTCGAAGCAGTAAAACAGCATCGACTGGATCTGTTCGTTCAGATCAAGAAAAATCTTTCCGTTCATCTCTTTAACGAGAACCCCTCTGTTCTTGAGCGAAGTTACATATCCTTCAGACTCCAGACGGGAGATGGCATGACGAATCGGGGTCCGGCTCATCTGATACTGCTCTGCCAGCTCATTTTCCGACAGCAGTGTGCCAGGCATCAACTCCCCGCGCACCATTCGTTCACGCAGCAGCAGGTAAGCTGTATCGACCAGCGATTTTTTCTCCATGTATACAATTCCTTTCCTGCTCACATTCACTTTTTACCCCATCTTAACAGCCACCCGCCAAAGCTTGCAACCACTCCGCAAATTTAACAAAAACAACAATTTATCAGCATATTTATCTTACATTCAACTTGTATCCTACTTGTATGCAACACTAAAGACTTCATTATTAGGAGGAAGCCGCATGTTGAATGGCAGTACAAAAAAAGGGCGTCACACCTTGCTCCTCTCTCTCGTGCTCATGCTTATCGTTCTGTCAGGATGTGGATCCGCTGCAAGCACAGGAGCTGGTGCAGGTGGGACACCCGAAGTCATCCGCATTGGAATGATGCCGAGTGAGGAAGGTGAAATGAACCGTTCACAGGAGCAGTTTGCCAAAGATGTTACGGAAGCAACCGGCATTCCTGCCGAAATTTTTGTAGCTGAGGACTATAACATGATTATTGAAGCGCTGCGTACAGGGAAGATCGAAATCGGATTGATTGGACCGTTCGGGTATATCATTGCCACAGAACGCGCGGGAGCGAAGCTGCTCGCCAGAACGGAAAGCGATCAGCAGGCGAACACGGTAATCCTTGTCCGTGCAGATTCTCCATATCAAAGTGTGGCGGATTTGAAAGGAAAGGACTTTCTGTTTGTCGACCCTGCTTCCACAACAGGCAACCTGTATCCCCGTGCAACACTGATGAAAGAGCTGGGATTGTCGAATGATGAATTGGATTCATTTTTCGGAAGTGTTGCTTTCTCCGGCGGACATGACAAGTCGCTGCTTGCGCTTGCCAACAAAAATGCGGATGCGATCGGAACAGCCAGCCTTATGCTGCCCATGATGGCGGAATCGGGCCTTGTGAAAAAGGAAGATTTCCGCGTCATTGCCGAATCAGACCCCATCGTCAGCGGCGCGCCGATGCTGTACCGACAGGACCTGCCTGAAGAGCTGGTCACGAAGCTGCGCGAATTTCTGCTGAACTATCACACCCAAAATCCCGACTTTCTGAAAAGCCTGGGCGGCTCTCATTTCGTAGAGGGCAGTGACAGTGACTATGATCCAATCCGCCAGGTAGCGAAGGATCTCAAGATGTCGCCTGAGGAACTGCTGAAGTAACTAAAGGAGGATGTATCCATGACACTGCTGCAAGTAGAAGGTTTGTCCAAAGTGTATCCGGACGGAACCGTGGCCCTGGATAACTTGAATTTGCAGGTCCATTCCGGCGAATTTGTCGTTGTCATCGGGCCAAGCGGAGCCGGCAAAAGCACACTCCTGCGCAGCCTGAACCGGATGGTCGAGCCTTCAAAGGGGCATATCCGTTTTAAAGGCGTAGAGACGATGGGCATTAAAGGCCAAAAGCTCCGCGAAATGCGCCGTCAGATGGGGATGATTTTTCAGGGCTATAATCTGGTCACCCGCGTGTCTGTACTCACCAATGTGCTCCATGGGCGTCTTGGTTACATGAGCTCGCTCAAAGGAGCGCTCGGCCTTTACTCCAAAGCGGATACGGAAGCGGCTAAAAGCATGCTGCAGCGGGTAGGTTTATTCGAGCAAATGTATAAGCGGGGCGATGAGCTGAGCGGAGGGCAGCAGCAGCGGGTTGGCATCGCCAGAGCTCTATGCCAGCGGCCGGATCTGATCCTTGCGGACGAGCCTATAGCCAGCCTTGATCCGGCATCATCAGAGACGATCATGCACTACCTGTATACGATTTGCAAAGAAGAAGGAATCGCCTGCCTGTGCAACCTTCATCAGGTTGAGATCGCCAAGAAATATGCCACCCGCATTATCGGGATTCATAAAGGCAGCAAGGTGTTTGACGGGACTCCCGCAGAGCTCACCGATGATATGATCAGGCTTATCTACCATCAAACCAGCTCACAGGAGAAGGAGACCGCCTAATGAGCACGGCACAAATGCAATCTGCACGGAAAATGAAACGCGCTCAGACGCTTCTTTTTCTAATCGTTTTCTGTGTTCTCATCGTCTGGTCATCCATTGGTTCGGAGTTTTCCCTTGGGGCGTTATTTACGGGCACGGGCGACAGCCTCCGCTTTATCTTTACGGACTTTCTCCCGCCTGACTTTTCAGTGTTGCCCAAGCTGCTTGAACCGGCGATGCAGACCCTGTATATGAGCGTGGTTGCCACGGTCATCGGATCGGTTGTGGCAGGCTTGCTTTCATTTCTGGCCGCCGCCACGACAACTCCGCATCCGTTTATTCAAGTATTCATGAGAGGCGTGACCTCCCTCTTCCGCAACATTCCTGTCGTCATCTGGACCATTTTACTGGTGGCAGCCTTCGGTCTGGGGACGATTGTCGGAACGATGTCCCTCATTCTCATTTCGGTCGGGATGCTGACCCGTTCCTATGCCGAGGTGTTGGAGGAGATCGATATGGGACAGGTTGAAGCTGTCCGCGCCGCCGGAGGCAGTTATTTTCAAGTCCTGACTCAAGCCGTCCTGCCTCAGTTTCTGCCCGGGTTTATCGGATGGAGCCTGTATGGCTTTGAAATTAACGTAAGGGCATCAACCATTGTTGGTATGGTAGGTGGCGGGGGCATAGGTTTTATGCTGCAATCCAGCTTAAAGCTATTTCAATACCAGGAAGCTAGCATGGCAGTGCTGCTTGTGCTCGTCATTGTCCTGCTGGTTGAAATGATCACCAATCGTGTGAGGGAGCGGATCATATGAGTATGCAAATCAACGATGCCAGCCCATCCTTTACCATGCATGCAGGGAAAGCAGAGCCTCCCAAGCCCAAACGAAGCAAGCTGCTTGTGATCGGTTTGCCGCTTACCGCTGTACTGTTTGTGTTCAGCCTTATACAGCTTCAGTTCGATTATTCGCGAATAACACAAGGCTTTGTAAAGCTCGGAGGTATTATCAGGGTTATGCTGCCTCCGGACTTTACTGAATGGCGTCATGTGCTGCTGGCAGCCGTCGAATCCCTGCAGGTCGCCATTCTGGGAACGGTTCTGGGGATCGTCATCGCCTTTTTTCTTTCATTTCTTGCCGCAAGCAATCTGACGCCACATCCGGCCATGGCCTGGATCATTCAAAGCATCGCTTCTCTGCTGCGTGCAATCCCTACAGTCGTATGGGCGCTTATTTTTATCGTATCTGTCGGTCTTGGTCCTCTTCCCGGCGTTTTGGCGATTACCGTCTCTGCTGCAGGAATGCTCATTAAAGTATTTGCCCAATCCCTCGAAGAAATCGACAAGGGCGTGCTCGAAGCCATGCGGGCAACGGGTGCTACCTGGCTGCAAGTTGTCATGCAGGGTGTGTTGCCGACAGTGAAGACCGCCTTTATCGCCTGGTGTGTGCTGCGGTTTGAGGGGGATTTGGGAGAATCCACTATTCTTGGCGCAGTGGGAGCAGGCGGAATCGGATTTGAATTAACTCATGCGATGAAGACCTATAACTTTTCACAAGCCCTGTTTGTGGGTCTTGTGATTTTCATCATGGTGTTCAGTGTGGAATATGTATCCAATAGGTACAAAATGAAGCTGAAATTACGGCAGCATTAACGGCAAGAAAGCGTGAATCAACGTAATTTCAAAGCGGCCAGACCGCTCTAAGCGAGAGTTTTTCTTGAGATTTGCAAATTTACTCATAGGAGTGCTATCCATGTCAACTCAACCTTCACAGCCCGTATTACAACAAGGTCCCTTGGTACAGGCCAAGTATAGCGAAAATGACCAAATTACCCTCTACTGGAACACTGAAGCAGAGGTCGAAGCTGCAGTGATCTATCATTCCGTTCAACCTGAATTTGACGAGGGCCTGAGTACGCTTCTGGATACCCAAACTCAGCCGGTTGGCGTGTCTTTTACGAGACCGTTATCTCATGGACGCAATTATTATCATGCCAAATTCACGGATGGCTCGGTGTCCACCGTAACGGATCGAATGATCTACACCGATGGTGTCATCAACTTTCGCGACATGGGAGGTTACACAACCCGGGATGGGCGTACAGTGCGCTGGGGAGCGCTGCTCCGCTCGGCCGACCTTCATGAGCTGAGCCAGCGGGATATACAGGCGATAGAAGCGCTGGGGATTGATTGGATCTGTGATTTGCGCAGCGATTTTGAAGTCGCCCATCGTCCTTCTCCACCCATCGGCAAAGCGGTCAATACCAACATTCCGTTTATGGCTGAAGCCAATCCTGAAGAGATGCAGCAAATAACGGGATTTGATTTGAATGCAGGCTACAAAGCCATGATTATGAATACGGAGAAATGTGCTTTAATATTGCGCGAGTTGTTAGTTGAAAGGCGTGATGCTGCGTTATTCCATTGTGCGGCAGGCAAAGACCGGACCGGAGTGGTCTGCGCCATTATTCTCTTAACTCTTGGTGTGCCGCGGGACGTTGTCATTGAGGATTATGAGCTTACCAACCTGGCTGTGGGCGGGTTGATGCAGCGCTTCTTAAATGATAGAGACAAGTACATCGGGATTATGCCCGATCTTGGCGACGAAATCCCCGAGATGATGAAAGCAGCCTTTATTCAGGCCTCGCTGGAAGCTGTCGATGAGGTTTACGGCTCCTTTGACCGGTATCTTCATGATGGACTTGGCATTACAGCGGAAGAAGTTGCGGCATTGCAAAATAAATACCTCGTATAATATCATTCAGCCCTTGGGACTCCTGTCAGGAAGCCCTGGGGCTTTCACCTTATTTTTTTATTCTTGAATCTAAATTTTTGAATAATAACAATAAGTAAACCTATTGAAGTAACAAAAGCACTAACCACTAACCCACAATAAAGTTCTCCCAAAAGGATGATTATAGATATATAATACATAACCGATCATCGATATAAACAAGCCCAGATACATCAAAAGGTAATGTCTTTTTCTCATCAATGCCTCCTAAACCATGGATTTCTATTCAGTTTAGCATAAGTAGTTCGAATACTTATAAAAAGATATTCAAAAAGAGAAACGGAATTCAGCGGGTAGATGGAAATAGTTGGCGAAGCCTCTTAAGAAAGAATGGAGGTTCCGTCAATGGATGATTATGCGAACTCATTAAAAAAAACACTGACATCTCTCATCAAAGAAATGTCAGCCAGACCAGCACCTTATGTCAAAAAACCTGGAAAAGATTCCACTTGAAAGGAGAAACTACCCTTTGAAGCGGTTGGACGTTCATCTGACACTCACCAAAAAACAAACCAAAGAAATCAAGGCTCAGCCAGAGAAGTAGAAGTTTGTTCCTTCCACGTCAACCTTTGATTTTGGGCATGAAACGATTCTTACATCTTTCTGCCGCTGATTTCCCGCCGGATGAAATTAAATCCCTTTACAACATGCGATGGGGCATCGAAACCTCATTCCGGGCATTAAAGTATACCGTGGGTCTGACGCATTTTCATGCAAAGAAACTTTACTTTGTTTTGTCTATTGAGCTTATCTTAATGACATTGCTCACCAGAGCGGTCTTTTGCGTTGGGGGGGCATCATCCTTCCTTTGAAACCCTTAGCCGCCGACCTCCACCAAAATCTTCGCATGGCTCTTATTGCTCATCAAGAGCTCCAGGCCGTCCTGTACGATATTGTCCAATTTGATCTTTTTGGTGATGACCTGCTTCACATCGATTGCTCCTTCTGCAATCAGTGAAATCACTTCAGGGAAAATGTGGCGATACGCCAGTGTCGCGGTCAGATTCGCTTCCTTGGCCAGCAGATCGAAGAAGTTCACTTGAAGCGGGTTCGGAATCGCAGCGATGACCACGACTTCCCCGCCTTTTTTGACTACGGCTACAGCACTGTCCATCGTTAGCTGCACTCCAGCTGCTTCATAAGCTACGTCAATTCCTCCCGATTGCTGCAGGATAACTTCGGTTGCATTTACTTTGGCACTGTTCACCGGAATAGCTCCCAATTGGGCTGCCAGATTCAGGCGTTCCTCAAATACATCAACGGCATAGATTTCAGAAGCGCCTGCAGCTTTGGCCGACAATATGGTCAACAAACCGATTGGACCCGCTCCGTATACGGCTACCTTGTTCCCCACTTTCAGCTTGCTGTGGCGAACTGCGTGAAAGGCCACCGCTGTCGGTTCTACAAGCGCACCTTCCTCGAAAGATACGTTATCCGGTAACGGATGCACCATATAGGCTTCTACTACAACAAACTCGGCAAAACCGCCATCACCATTCAGTCCCACGAATCCGAATTGAGTACATTGGTTATACCGTCCCTGGATACAGTACTCACACTTTCCGCAATGGTACAACGGCTCCACCACGACCCGAGCGCCTACATTGATATCGCTTACATCTTCTCCCAATTCACTGACGGTTCCTGCAAACTCGTGCCCGAGCGTCAACGGTGCTTTCTGTCCCGAGAGCGGATGATTCTCGCCTTCCTGAATCCCTACACCATGATGATAGGCGTGCAAATCGCTGCCGCAGATGCCAGCGTACTCCACTTTGATCTTAACCTGACCCGCCTTAGCAACCGGAACCTCACGATTTTCCACACGAACGTCTTTATGACCATACCAAACTGCTGCTTTCATCACGTTCATCCCCTTTGTCTACGTTGTCTAATAATAAAGAATGTCATGCTTGTCTATTCATTATATCTCTGCTCACGTATTATTCATATTTATAGATATTAATGTTAACATTAGTTGTATTAATGCTAAACGGAGATGAAATCATGAATCTGGAACAGCTTGAATATGTCGTCGAAATCGCCAAAACTCAATCGTTCTCCGCCGCCTCGGAGCATCTTCATGTCACGCAATCCGCGATTAGCCAATCCGTCCATCGACTGGAAAAGGAACTGGGGTTAATCCTGTTTGAACGTTCCAGGCAAGGTACCCACCCTACACCTGAAGGCAAGCAGTTTATTGCCAAGGCGTTAGACATTTTGCAACGAATCGATGAATTGAAATTGCTAAACGCGGAATCGTCCTGCCTGACCGGAGAGCTTCATGTGGCTACTTTCCCCAGCGTCATGCCCTATCTCGTCCAGTCTGCTGCCGATATGAAGCGAGAGCATCCGCAGCTAAACATTGCCATTGAAGAGAAAGGGTCGATGGAGATCATTGAGGATATACGCAACAACAAAACCCATCTGGGCTTTATCGCGATCTACACCAAACAGTTGCGGGAATTCGACGGTCTGCATTTCACACCCATGTATTCAGGCAAGCTCGTCGTATGCACCCATCATCTGTCCGAATTGGCCAAACAGTCGCGCGTTACGCCTGACCAGTTGAAAGAACATAAACTCGCCCTGTATCGGGATGGCTTCATCGAAGATTTCCTTCAGGAGTTCACTTATGATTACGGACCTCTGCCCATCCTGTTCAAAACCAATAATTCGGAAGCCATCAGCACAGTGTTAAAAAACAATATCGCGGCTACGATCGGCCACGACTTCTCCTTTCACCAGCATGCGCTGTGGAAAGAAGGTTTGGTCAAAATGGTCGATATTGCTGAGATCGAACAGCCTAAAATGCAAATCGGCTTCGTGCAGACGGAATCCAAAGAGGTTGCCACTGCCGCAGAGCGATTCGCCCAGCGTTTCAGACAGGCCATTGAGCTGGATCATCTGTAATCATGTGAACACAAAGCTCCCTGCTATACCTTCACTTTTTCGGACAAACCGATGCCATGCCCTCTCCCAACAGAAAACCGTCGTTTTCCAAATAAATGACTGCTCTGCTTTTTAACTATGGGAAATACATTAGAATCACATGTACCGTATTGGATTAATCTTAAATCACCTTAGCGCTCCTCATTACAAACGATTTTACGAATATCAGCCAGCGGCACCTTTGGTACCCGGTCATAGGTCAGCAGGCCGTTGATTTCCTGCTCCACATCTGTCAGCTGCGTATAGCAGAAACCCTCTATCACAGGAGATACGTACATAGGCCGGATTACGGCCTGCAGCCGTCGTTGTAAATAACAGGCCGGGTTGATGCATGGACAGATTTATTAGGCCTTTCTACCCAATTTTATACTATGATTACGAAATACACCCTCCAAATTCTTCAAATAAAATGCCATAAAATCCTTGTTTTGTGTTTTATAATGTTATATAGTTTGTTTTGTAATAAAAAATCTAGAAAAGGAAACGGAGGAGTATGATTTGAAATTAAAACAAGCTCTAACATCATCTTTCTTGGTATTACCTTTACTTGTTGGAAGTGTTAACTATGTTAACGCTGAGGAGGCCAGTGTCAAAGAAAAAGGGTTTATCGTTGAGATCGACAAAAGCCAGTTAGAAGATCAACTTGAATATGTTAATCAAAAAATTCAAACAATAACTGACCCAGAGAAGTTGGAAAATTTGGAGAAGTCGAAAGCATTGATAGAAGAACAGTTGGCGAAAACTGAAAGTAATGGTGGGTTTTCTACGCAAGCGTTAAACAAGGACCACTGGTTCGCTTCTAAAGGAGCCCACGACTATAACTCTAATAGAAGTTCCCATGAACCTGATCATGTAGCAAGTATTGAAGTTACTTTAGATGATGTGAATTCAGGATTCGATTGGAGTGGCGAAAGTCGTTCAGATTGGTATGGTGAAAATCCGGAAAAAGCCTATTCATTAAAGAATACATTAACTTTTTCAGCAAACGGTATAGCTATTTCGGGAAGTCTGAGTGGGATAAGCTTCTCAGGTGCTACTTCTGGTAGTAGTACTGTAACTGCTTCTGGTTCTAATGCTATTGCTGCACGAAATCTATTCGATGCATTTAGTTCAGGAAGTACAATTAAAGCAGTATTCGCGTCTTCTTCAGCATTGATTAAAACTAGTGGTTCCGCAACTGACAGCACTTCAGCTCAGATTACATACTACGATCCTGGTTATTAATTGAAATTATATTAAATAGGATAAGTATCGTCATAAGACGATACTTATCCTATTTTTAAAGATTTAGTATAGGGAGGAGTAGGGAAGTTTGTGGAAACATATTTTAATCTATCTTCTTATGTTCTTAATGGTCGGGTGTAGCCAAACATTTACTGAGAACAAGATCAATAAAGATAATAATAACTGGGCTTTTAATACTGAACTATTATTATCATTAAACCAAAAAGAAAATGGATATTATGGGGATTTTCATGACAATATAAAATTTAATCCTAATATATATGAAACCTTTTATTTATTGAGGATTAAAGAAATATTAGATATACGTGAAGACTCATTTTTAGATGCCAACAAAAATTATTTGAAAAATTACAACTATTCCGACAGCGATCTTCAGGAATTAGCATATTTATATAAAGCGTCTGTGCTGCTTGATAGTTCTCCAGATAACCTGGACAATTTTCTCAGAAATAAAATAGATTCGAAAATAGAAACTTTAAAAACTTATAAAAATCTAGATGCTATTATTATCAATGATATTTACTTTTTGTCGAATGTAAATGCATTAATTTCTGAGCAGCAGAGGATTGAACTCGACCAAACATTATCAAAAATATCAAATGATATTCAAAATAGTAATGACACTAAAATACTGAGAGTCCTCTATCCTTTGAGTATTTTGACAGAGGACGACGTAATCCCTTTAAGAGAAGGTATTGAAAGTAAAATCAGCGGAAGATTAAAAGTACTACTTAATAAAGAAAAAAATGATTTTTGGGAAATCTTCCAGTTAGTTTCTTTATTGAGAAATACAAGTGAAATTGAAAAACTGAAGGTTCAACTTATTACTAAACTAGAAAGTAAATCAATACTGATTAGTGACATGAGTAATATGCAACTGCTATACCTATTAGAGCTTTTCAATATGTTAGATAAAAATGAGCTTAACAATAAACAAGAGATAATAGAAGTGAGAATGAGAAATTGCCAAGTTTTATCAGGTGGCTATAGGGAACTTGTAAAAGAGATTTTACCAACCGAATTTACTTATTTCGGAATATATATATAACTCGCTTGATGCTTCTTCTACGAAGAAAGATGAAATCTTAACAACACTATTTAAAGAACTTATAGGTAATGTTAAATCAGTCCCTCCAAATATAAATTGGCGACATGTTTATTCCTATATTCAATTATCTGATAATGAAAATAATATAAATATATTAGGAAAAGAGCTTGTTGAACTTACACCAGACAATCTAAATGTAGACGATATCTCCATTGATCAGAAATATTATTTTTTTAAAACAATGAAGTTCTATAATTTAGAGATACAAGTAGATAAATTAGCAGAATTTCAAAAAGAATTGATAGAACTGTTAAACACAGAGCAATTAAATGATCATTATACTCATTTCTATTTTTATAGTGACTTGGTTCAAAGCGGAGTTATTCAACCTGATGAAAAGATAAATAATAAAATCTCAAAAGAAATTAACAAAACAAAAGTAAATAATTATTTTTATGTAAAAGATAACTATGAGAATCTGTTAAGTACTTTTTTCATTATAAGCATTGATACTAACCTTGGATTAGGCCTAATAAAGCTCGATGAAAAAAATATGGAGGATATTACAAGAGAGTTAAGAAATTATATGAACAATTATGGAGGTTTTGCTTTAATAAAAGATGAAGATTCTGATTTATTTGCAACTATGATAGGATTGATGCTGCAAGATAGATTAGCTGGCAAAACTCCACCTGTTCTTTTTTAATTGAAGGAGGAATTACGTTGAGAAGATACAAAGTACTTATAGCAATTATTGCGATTCTTTTCCCTTTCATTTTTGCGTACTATACTCCATTAAACAATTTACAAGCACTCTTAATTAGTTCGATTATGGTAATAATCTATTTTTCTTACGAAAAATTCAGGCAGATGATGCAGGGGCAGTGATTTATTTATGAATAATCAAAAATCATGGGTAAAAAGAGTGCTAATTATTTCTGTTGTAATCAACGTTATATTCGGTAGTATCTTGATTAGACAATATACTATAGGAAAGCAAGCCGTTGAATTACATGTCAATATGACCCACGAACACTTATTGAACATGTTATCCATATTAAATCGATCAGAGTGGTCACAATCACCTCTAACGCTACAAGAGCTAAAAAATGAAATGGTGCTGTTATCTACAGTATCAAGAATGGGTAATAATTATGTCTTTTTTACTGGTGGTGTTTATTCTTCATTAAGCACCAAGTTAGGTGAGCTTGGATATTTTATGGCTCCATATCCCGATATAATAGACAGGTTACAGGTAAATAACACTGCAAAAAACGAGGAAATTGAAGAACTTAACAAACTAAAAGATAAATTAGAAAATGCAGGAGTTCAAGATGCTGTGATTAATTGGGAAAATAAGGAATATATACTGATTTATATGCGAGTTATTGATTCAATTATAAGTTAAATATATGTCCAGTATATACTGGACTTCAGCCTGTTGAAAAACCCTCAACAGGCTGAAGCAGCCAATGATGGCTGTTCTGCTATTTAACTCAGGTAAGTACATTAGAAACACAACGCCATATTGGGTTGATCTAAAATCATTTTATTACTCCTCATTACAAACGATTTTACGAATATCAGCCAGCGGCACCTTTGGTACCCGGTCATAGGTCAGCAGACCGTTGATTTCCTGCTCCACATCTGTCAGCTGCGTATAGCAGAAACCCTCTATCACAGAAGATACGTACATAGGCCGGATCACGGCCTGCAGCCGTTGCAGATAATCCTCGTCGTTCTTTGCGCCGGAATATCCCCAGCCTTCCCAGTCGCTTTTCTTATAGGCAATGCCGCCAAACTCCGTAATCATGATCGGCTGCCCTTCATATCCGGCTCCGCCCACAAAGATGCGCCTTCTGCCTGGCAGGCCGCTTACCGAGCTCTCTGCCGTAGCATAGCGCTCTGTCAGCACTTCTTCTCTCCATTCGTAATCATGGATCGCCACGATATCCGTCTTCATCATTTCCCAGCCGTCGTTGTAAATGACAGGCCGGGTCGTATCAAGCGACTTGGTCAAATAATACATTGTCAGCCCGTGCTGCTGCTGCCGCTCGTCGACCTGCGCATTGGGAATGCCCCAGCTTTCGTTGAGCGGAACCCAGACGATAATGGAAGGATGGTTATAGTCACGCTCGATGATTTCCTGCCATTCCTTCGTAAATTTGCGAACATACTCTTCCGAGTAATTATAGGCATTCGCTGCCTCTCCCCAGACAAGCAGCCCTTTCCGGTCGCACCAGTACAGGAAGCGCGGGTCCTCTGTTTTCTGATGCTTGCGCACGCCATTGAAGCCCATCTCCTGTGTCAACTCTATATCGCGCAGGAGTGCTTCATCGGAGGGCGGCGTCAAGATTCCATCCGGGAAGTACCCTTGATCCAGCACCAATCTAAGGAAATAAGGACGATTGTTGAGATGAAGCTGCCCGTTTTCAATCGTAACCTTGCGCATGCCGAAGTAGGAAGTCACGGTGTCGGTCACTTCCTCCCCGTCCAGCAGTTCAAAGGTGATATCGTACAAATTCGGCTTCTCCGGGGTCCACCAACGGCCCAGCCCGTGATCATTGAAATCATGCAGGCCGACGGTACGCACCTCTTCCAGATGACGAACCGTGAATTCCTCCTCTGATACGGTCTCGCCTGCGAAGGAAATGTTCATACGAACCCTCACCTTGCGCTCCGCGGCTGCTGCTGTATGAAACATACGGATTTGGATGTCATTGCGGTCGATGTCCGGCGTAAATTTCACTCTGTTCAGGCGGGCTTCGTCCACTGGCTCAAGCCAGACGGTCTGCCAGATGCCTGTGGTGCGTGTATAAAAGATGCTTGCCGAATCCTGTTTCCAGTACTGCTTGCCCCGCGGCAGCGTCACATCCCGGCTGAAATCCTCGGCCCGTACTACAATCGTATTCTCCCCGTCTATAAGCAAATCCGTGATGTCGGCTTCAAAAGGAGTATGCCCCCCTTCATGGGACACGGCCCAGCGGCCGTTCACCCATACCGAAGCAGAATAATCTACGGCGCCAAAATGCAGCAGGATGCGCTTGGATTTCCATTCTACAGGCAACGTCAGCTTCTTGCGGTACCATACCAGGTCGTGAAAATCCGGATCGCCGATCCCGCTCAGCTTGCTTTGAAAGGCGAAGGGAACCTGAATTTTTTTATCAAAAGCTGTACTGTTTTCCGGCTCATACCACCGCTCACGGTCTCCCCGCCGCTCATCATCAAACCCAAACTCCCATTCCCCATTCAGATTTAACCACTCTTGTCGTGCGAATTGCGGACGCGGATATTCCGGTCTTGGATGAGTACTCATTGCTATCTCCTCTTTTCATGTAAAATTTATTAATAAATAATGGAACAAACGAACATCGGTGATTGACGACTAGACGCGGGAACGAAGAAGCTTCGTCTTTTTCCTCTAACGGACCGGAGCGCTCTTATTTGCCCCAAAACGCGGAATTCAATGTCCTAACGGACTGTAGAGATCTTATTTACCCGAAAATGGGCTAAAACATTCGTTTAAATGCTAAATAAAGGCTATGGAGCCCGCTAACCTATTAAGCCCCCTAATTGGATTGGAGAGTATCTAGGGAAATAAGGTACTATTTATTTAGGGGGGGAGCACAAGATGAGACAACGAAATAATGCGTTTAAAGAAGTTCGTTATAAAGTAGCCCAAGAAGCACTCGCTGGAAT
>NZ_JBJURI010000058.1:0-20471 GCF_046098255.1 Paenibacillus jiangxiensis | reverse complement strand
GAAAACCATATCGATCCAGTTAAATGAAAGGGGCGAGCCCGGAGCTGCCCCTTTCATTTTTTTTGCCGCACCGCAGTCCCCGGACATTTTTCTGCTGCTGCAACGGACAACAATTTACCGAAAATATGGTAGACTGAATTTAAAAGCTGATGGGAGAGAAGGAGAGGAATCAGGCATGTCGGATTATGATGAACTCGCCGAGCAAAGGCGCAAGAAGTTAAAGCTTATCCAGTTCAGCAGTGAGGATCAATCGCTCGTCGAATCGGAAAAGCCGAAGGAGACCTTTCAGGACGTGGGCGGTCTGGAGGATGTGAAGAAGAAAATCCGCATGAATTTTATTCTGCCGCTGCAGCAGCCGGAAATTTTCGCGGCCTATGGCAAAGAAGCCGGGGGAAGCCTGCTGCTGTTCGGGCCGCCGGGCTGCGGCAAGACATTCCTCGCCAGAGCCGTTGCGGGAGAGATTGACGCGAACTTCCTGCACATTGAGCTGCAGGCCATTCTATCCATGTATGTGGGGCAGAGTGAGCACAATCTTCATGATATTTTTCAGAAGGCCAGGGAGAACAAGCCCTGCGTGATTTTCATAGATGAGCTGGACGCGATGGGCGGCAACCGTCATCAGATGCGGCAGCATCATGACCGGATGCTTGTGAATCAACTGTTGCTGGAGCTGGACGGACTGCAGGCGGAGAACGATCAGGTCTTTGTAATCGGAGCGACCAATACTCCTTGGTATCTGGATCCGGCGCTCCGCCGCCCCGGTCGGTTCAATCACCTGATATTTGTTCCGCCGCCGGAAGAAACGGAGCGTGAGCTGATTCTCAAGCTGAAGCTGGCTGGCAAGCCCGCAGAGGACTTGATTCTGTCCAGACTGGCGTCGGACACCAAGCTTTTCTCGGGCGCTGATTTGGAGCAGGTGGTCAAGGATGCCGTGGAGTCGGCTATGGAACGCACTTTCGAGAGCGGAAAGATTGAGCCTATAACGAATAATGACCTGAAAAAAGCCGCGAAGAACAGGAAGGCTACAACGCTAGAATGGTTCGCAACGGCCAAGAACTATGCCACGTTCAGCGATGTGAACAAGGATTATCAGGTTGTGCTGGATTACGCGAAGAAGCATGGAATCCGCTAGGCAGTCGGGAGAGGAGGAGCTGCAGCTTGGGAACAGTCTTTAATCAGCCCGATTATTCGGCTGCTTACCAGCTTATCGAGTGGAGAAGATTTAAGGAAGCTCTTGCCGAAGCGGAGAGGCAGCTTCGTCTGGAGCCTGAAGATCCGGACGGCATGGCGCTTGTGGCGGAAATTTACTTTCAGATGAACGAATATGATAAGGCTCTATATTGGAGCAGAGAGGCGATGCTGCGGGAGCCTGATCATCAACTGGCCTGGTATGTGCGCGTTCGCGTACACTTTGAGACGAATGAGGTGAAGGCATTTAACGAGTCCGTTGAGGAAGCTCTGCGGATCGACCCTTATGAGCCCCATTATTACTTTCTAAAGGCCCAGCTGCTTAACAAAAAGTCGAAATTCAGGGAAGCGAAGGAGGAGCTGCTGCTGGCCCTGGAGCTTCGCCCTGAATCGCCGTTATATTTGGCGTCCATGAGCTATACGGAAGCACTGCTGGGCAATGATGCGGAATCGCAGCGCCTGGACAGACAGGCGATCCGCGAGGGGGCGGAGCAGCCGATCGTGCTCATGTACCTGGCGTGGGCGGCGGCAGAGCGGGGCGATTACAGTCTGAGAGAGGACTATATGCGTAGTGCCGTCCGCTTGAGTCCGGACGATAAACAGTACCAGGATGAGTACCTGGAAGCCCTGCAGCAAAATAACCCGGTATTCAAGGTTTTATTGTATCCGGGCAGGCTGCTGCGCAAGCTGCGGCCGTGGCAGGTTTTTCTGGTGTGGGCGCTTGCCTGGCTTTTGTTCAAACCGCTGCTTGTGCTGTTTATCATTATCTATGTGCTGGTGCATTGGGGGAGCAAAGCGATTGTGCATGTGAAGGTATTCGGCTGGAGAGGAAGAGGAAGTTAGAGTGCGGAAGATCTCCTTTTTCATGTTCTTAGACGCTCCGAGTACGAACTGTTCCTCCCATCGCTGTGCAGTCCCGCTACCTAAAATATAACAAGAATAAGTCGCGAATCTCCCGCGATTGCTGAATGTGATAAAAAGGTCGAAAACAGATGGTTTGTATCTGTTCTCGACCTTTTGTTGTTCGCGCCCTTCTGTGCCGTGTGTGTGGGATTCGGACTGGAGAGATGCCATTGCTATAAAATTCGGCTACTTTTGCTTTTTTAAAGTCTAGTCCATTTTACGTGATACCAGGTACATAAGCTCCGCCGTAAGGATGGGCAAAGAGACGGAAGCCGGATAAGCGAGATAGCGCGGCTCCCAGACGGGCGAGAACTTTTCCTTGTATTTGCGCAAGCCCTGAAAGCCGTACCAGTGGCCGCCGTATTGAAATACCAGCCTTGCCAGCTTTTCTTCGCGCAGAGCGCGTTCGGTCTGGCCCACACTGGAGAGCGGGGCCATGCCAAGGTTAAAGGTCACATACCCTTCGTCCCGTGCCCATTCCATCACATGAGTAAACAGAAAATCCATGGTTCCGTTCGGCGCATCCGGCAGATGGCGCATCAGGTCAATGGAGATCGTCCGTTTGTTGTCGTAAGCCGGGGCAAGGGAGGCAAAGGCGATGACCCGCTGCTCCGGATCAAGCACAAGCGCAATCGGCGCCCGCTGGAGATAGGACTCTTTAAACCAGCCGAGTGAATAGCCTTTTTCCTTTCGCTCCTCAAGCCACACATCCGACACGGCCCGCAGCTGGTCCATCAGGCTGTCGTCAAACGGAGGGTGAGCCATTTGAAACGAGTAGCCCTCTCTGCCGAATCGGTTTCTAACTGTACGCAGCGGTGTATTGCTTTTGCCCGATAAAGTAAAGAATTCAAGCGGCACCAATGCTTCCTCCCCAAGCTTGAAAAAGCGGTAGCCGTTCTCGTGATAAATCGGAAGATAGGCTGGTGATGCCTGATAAAACACAACCGCAAGCGCATATCTGTCAGCATAACTTTGGAATTCCTGAATGGCTGCGCTGGCTTTGTCCTTTGGACCGAGAGGGTCACCGAGTACGACCAGCTTGTTGCGGCTTCTGGCATAAGGGATGAGAACTTGGCCCTCCTGAGCCCAATAGAACTGTTTATCCCCCAGGTACAGCATGTGAGTCAACAAATTTCCTTGCTCATGAGCGATAAATTCGCGAAGCCTGTCCATTTCAGCCGCATCCGGCAGCGCTTCGATGTCCCGTTTGGGGCGCATCATGAGGTACATGGTCAGGAACACCCAGGCGGACATCAGACTGAGCACACCTTTGATGCCAAAATGGTGGCGGTCAAAGAGCAGATTCGTGCTCATGCGCAAGGGCAGACGGTGCAGGAAATAGCTGTAGCCGCCTGCTCCGATCAGGAGATAGGCCGCGGTCACCAGAACGGTGAGCCCGCCCCAAATCAACAGATTGGTACGGCTTACCGGAGCCCCTTCCCGGTAAAAGCGCGACCTGGAAAGGTACAGCATCAAGGCCACGAACAGCAGGAAGGAAGCTTCCTCGAAGTCAAAGCCTTTGATGAACGTAAAAATCGCACCAGCGAACAGCAGCACAAGCGTAAGGCGAAGCGCCCGCCGGATACGCAGCGAAATTCCGTGCGACAGCACGATCAGCATAATGCCGATGATGACCGAGATATCATGAGAGAGCTGCATAATGGGCAGGGTTAACAGCTTCTCGGCAAAACGCAGTCTGTACAGCAGGCCCGGTAAAGCCGCAGACAGCAGAAGTACGAGCCCGGAAGCGAGCACCAGCTTGCTCAGTGCCCAGACCCCGAGGTCGGCCAGAAAGCGGAACTGCCCCGGCCACGCCCAAATCTGCTGCCATTTATTCAGGGAATAGCTCCAGCCTGAGCCTGCCATCTCTCCGATCCGTTCCCGACTAGGGGTGATCTCGACCGCAGTTATCACAAGGGCGATGAGCCAAGGAACGATAAAATAGAAGAAACGGAACAGCAGAAGGACCGTCAGAGCCAGATCGGGATGCACCCCGAGAAGCTGCAGGCCAAGCAGAGCCGTGACATCAAATGCGCCGATGCCGCCGGGTGTCATGCTGATCAGACCGGCCGTGGCGGCAATTACGTAAACACCGATCAGCGCGTCAAGCGGTACACCGTGCAGGACACGGGCGCCGACGAGCCCGAAAGCCAGTGCGGCGAACAGCCATTCCAGCAAAGAAGCGGCCAGAGAGGCGAAAATGGTTGTCCAGGGCATGGTGCCTTTGCCCTGATTGAACCATTTGCCGAACAGGCGCGAGCGCTGAACCAGCAGGAACACCGGCAGGTAGAGAGCCATCCCCCACATGGCCCACCGCAGCCATGGATAAGTATGGAACAACTGGTCCCCCGGAAACAGACGGGCCAGAACCGTCCACGCGAGCAGAGACAGCCCTGTAATCGCGACAGGGGAGAGGAAAATGACCGCGGCGGTAATGACATTAAGCGGGACACCGCTTTTTTTATAAAGAAATGCGCGCAGGCCAGCCCCGGTGAACCCGGCAAATCCGCAGGCATTATTGAAGGTATTGGCGATCCAGCCGTACCGGAAGGTCGCGCCGACGGATATCGGCATCCGGTAGTGCCTGCGGACGACAAAATCATAGGAGCTCATTACGGCGGCGGCGAGTAGGGAAAAAAGTGCAATTTCCAATACAGTCCATGGTGAAAGACGCCGCAGCTCGAACAGCATGCGTCCGATATTCATATTATGAAGCTCACGGCTTCCCAGCCAAATCACAATGGCCAAAATAATCAGGGGGATAAGCATCCTGACGATTCGTTTCTGATAAGCAGCCAATATAAGCTGAACGATCCGGAATGATTTGAGCTGCTTGAGTGCTGTAAGCAAGTTAGGTTCACTCTCCTGAAAATGACTTGAATGTAGTGGAAGACGGATCCATGTCTCACTCCGCTCCTGCAAATTGACCGGACGGCGGAGACCGACGTATACTGATAAGAAGAATATACCAGAATCAACTTTTAATTACGAAATTTTGTGCTTGCTTTCATCTTAATTTCTACATGATGCATAAGAGAGGTTTTGCCCTGATGAAACTGGTGAAGAGTCTGTTGGGTTGGTTGGGAACGTTTGGCGCCGCCATCGTAGTCACATTGTTTATCGGCATATTTATTGCCCAGCCTTATACGGTGGAAGGACATTCGATGGATCCGACGCTGCATGACCAGCAGAAGCTGTATGTCTCCAAAATTCCCAACACCTTCCCGGGAACGTTGAAGCACGGTGATATTGTTATCATTGACAGCCGTGTCAAAGAAAAACGCAGTATTATTAACGATTTATGGGAGCAGCCGTTATTCCGGTTGTTTGACGAGGAGAAGAATAAAAGCATTTATGTCAAGCGGGTCATCGGTATGGCCGGCGATGTGGTCGAAGTGAAGGATCATGCGGTGTATCTCAACGGAAGCCTGCTGAATGAGCCTTATATCAAAGAGACCATGGATGAGACGGATGACGAGAAATGGGTTGTGCCCGAGGGATATATTTTCGTTATGGGGGATAACCGGAATAACAGCAACGACAGTCGTGTAATCGGCTTCATCCCGCTGGATCATGTGATTGGCAAAACATTTT
This sequence comes from Paenibacillus jiangxiensis, assembly GCF_046098255.1. NCBI lineage: Bacteria > Bacillati > Bacillota > Bacilli > Caryophanales > Paenibacillaceae > Paenibacillus > Paenibacillus jiangxiensis. The sequence goes on along the minus strand of NZ_JBJURI010000058.1, from coordinate 14,786 downwards.
AACAGGTTCATACGCTGCTGGCGCAAAGCTGAAGGCTTTGCGGGAACTGGCACAGGATCGGCCATTACGGCTCGGACCTGTGCTTTTTTGCGTGTAGCAGAATTTAATTTCATGATTTTAAAACTAAATTCAGGCCTCGGAGGTCTTATTCATAAACACGTGAACCCGGCAGGTTGAAAACACGGGGGGGAGGTGAGAAACGGGCTGTGGAAAACGAAGAAAAAAGATTGGCTCAGGCAGCCTGCAAAGGGGATCAGGACGCCTTTCAGAGGCTCGTTTCGACACATCAGCGGAGGTTATACGGCATCGCTTACAGTTATCTTCACAGTGAGGCCGATGCGCTGGATGCCCTGCAGGAAACGGTATGCAGAGGCTGGATGAAATGCGGCAGTCTTCGGCAGCCTGAGATACTTGTACCCTGGCTGATACGCATTTTGATAAATTACTGCAGGGACGAGCTCAAGCGGCGGAAAAAATACCAGCCTTTACACGGGAGTGTGGAAGGCGGATCCGCAGAAATGATCAGCGACAGAAAGCTGGATTTGCAGCATGCGCTCGCCCATATGAAGCCCAAGTACAGGGAGGTGCTTATCCTGAAATATTATCAGGACATGACCATTGCGGAGATAGCTCAGGTGCTGGAGAAGCCGGAAGGAACGATCAAAACCTGGTTGTATAAGGGGTTAAAGCAAATGAAGCTCAGGCTGGACACTGGAGGTGAGATGCAGCATGGCGGAGCGTGAAGAGGGGCTGAACAAAATGTTCGAGGAGATACGCCTGGCCGAAAGACGTCCTTCCGAGGAGGCTTTGAAGCAGGCGGTTTTGCATGGCATACGAAAAGCAAATACCATGAAGAGCCAGGCCCGGTGCTGGCATCACATAAGCTGGTTTGGAGCTGCAGCTGCGGCTGCGGCTGTATTTCTGCTGGTGTTCGCTGCGTGGGAGGCAGTACCTTATCTGGCAGAGAGGCATTCGCAGACTAAGCTGGCAGAGCTGCCCGAGTATGTGCAGGAGATTGCAGAAGCGGACAGAACGATAAAGGATGCCGTTGAGCACGGCTTGTATCAGCCCATAGAGAGACAGCTTGAAAACAGCGGATATAATCTTGATCTTGACGGTATGCTGGCGGATAACAAGCGGGTGATCATATTTTTTAGCACGGATAATAAGCTCACCTCCAATCAGCTGATCATTGCAAATGACAAGCTGCAGATGCTGCTGCCCAACGTACAGCAGAGAGCCGGTTCCTACGGAAACGTGGCGTATAAATCGGCAGAGCCGCCAGGCAAAAACGCCGGGTATTTCGTGTTTGACTTTTACGGGGAGGAAGAGGTGCCGGGCGACTTTATTTTGACCGGGTATATTCAAGAAGAAGAGTCTACCGGGAATTTGAAACCCGGACGATGGTTTGAAACGGCTATTCATCTGGATAAAAGCATCTTTGCGTCATTGGAAAAGGAATCTGTGCTTCAGCAGACGTTCCGGATTGGGGACAAAGAGTTCAAACTTGAGAAGTATGCACAGACGCCGCTCAGAACAGATGTATATGTAAGCGAGCTAAGCAGTGAAATTAAGTCTGTGGATTGGTTTATTGATCCGCTTCTTTATACCAGGGGGACAGATCAGGAACATGATGTTCAATATCTGTATCAACGTATAGGCGATGATGGGAAAGAGCGTGTCATCTACTTTGAGGGCAGCTGGTACAGGAAGGATGAGGCGCTGCAGCTTCAATTCGGAGGAATGAGATATAAGCTGCCCCCCGATTTCAAAATGATCGTAAATACGGATGAAAAAAGAATGGTGAACAATCCGGATGACCGGCTCATCCTGACAGGAGTTAAAAAGCAGGGCAGCAATCTGGCGATCACATTCAGAATGAAACATGGTAACAGCAGATATCCTGAGGGATATTTTGAATTTGTCCAAAGCTTTACGGATGGAAACGGAAATATTCATTATCTTCAGACAAAACAAACCTTCCGGGAAGATGCTGACAATAGCCTGCAAACCGTGGTGCTGATTGAAGATAAACCGTACCCGCAGCCGCTGGCCTTCAGGTTGGAAGACCATATGGGGACGATTGTGGAAGATCAAGTGAATTTTACGCTCGGAAAATAGTGAATACTCTGCCACGAGAAATTCGTGACAGAGTATTTTTTTACACAGCTACTTTAATTGTCTGCCGCAGAATCGTCTCCGAGTTCGACACAGTGGAACAGTAATTTTTCTTTCAAACAAGCGAACGTATGTGCTATAATACGGTGTGCTGGATGAAATATCCTTAAAGGAGGACAAGCCATGGCTGAAATCGATGATTTTTTGAAGCTGGATATCCGGATCGGCACCATTATTGGCGCCGAACCTTTTGAGAGAGCGCGCAAGCCGGCATATAAGCTGCAAATTCAGTTTGGAGAGGAGCTGGGGGTCAAACGTTCAAGCGCCCAGATTACGCAACGCTATCAACCCGAACAGCTGATCGGACGCCAGGTGGCTGCCGTTGTGAATTTTCCGCCGCGCAATATTGCTGGCTTCCAGTCAGAGGTACTGGTATTGGGCGGCATACCGGGTGAGGGAGACGTGGTGCTGCTGACACCGGATACTCCGCTGCGGGACGGTACACCGATTGGATAATTTTGTTTGTCTTTTGGCGGGCGCTCCATTAATATATAAGAGCTTGGAGCACTGATACCCAAGAAAGGCATACTTTCCACATTAAAAGAGAGATGCATGCGAGGAGGAGAAACCGCATTATGTCAGCAACAAAGTTAGGGAACGGGCCTTTGATCATTCTGATGGTCAACATGTTCATTGCCATGCTGGGGATAGGTCTGATCATTCCTGTCCTGCCTGAGTTTATGGGCATGCTGGGGGGCAGCGGGGAAGCGGGAGGCTACCTGGTTGCCGTCTTCGGGCTTACACAGTTCATATTTTCCCCTATTGGCGGGGAATGGTCGGATAAATACGGCCGCAAAAAGCTGATTATTCTCGGTCTGGTCATCATGACGGCCTCATCCGTTATTTTTGCCTTGGGCACCTCGATGTGGATGCTTTACGTTTCCCGTCTGATCGGAGGCATCGGGGCGGCCTTTCTGATTCCGCCGATGATGGCCTATATCGCGGATATTACCACCCTGGAGACACGCGGTAAAGGCATGGGCTTGCTCGGCTCGGCGATGTCCCTGGGCTTCGTCATCGGACCGGGCGTAGGTGGTCTGCTGGCTGATATTTCAGTAAGGGCACCATTTTATGTATCTGCCTGTGTGTCCCTTGTGGCTACACTGGTTTCCCTGTTCTTTCTGCCTGAAACGCTGTCGCTGGAGGATCAGCAGAGGCACCGCAATACGATGCTTAAGCGGGAGAATGTGATCAAGCAGTTTGCGCTTTCGTTCCGCAAGCCGTATTTTGCGCTGCTCATTATGATATTTACGTTGACATTCGGCCTGTCCCATTTTGAGACGATGTTTCCGTTCTTTGTGACAGGCAAGTTTCACTATGATGAACAGGACATTGCCCTGGTCATTACGATCGGAGCCCTGATCGGCACTATCATCCAGGCAGTCGCCATTGGCCCGGTGCTGAGCCGTTTCGGAGAAAAGGCCGTCATTACCGCGTCGTTCCTGTTTTCGGCGATTTCGCTGGTGCTGATGCTGTTCTCGGGCAATTTCTACTATGTGCTCGGGGTGGCCCTGATTTTCTTCACGGCTACGGCGCTGCTTCGTCCGGCTATCAATACGGCATTATCCAAAATGGCAGGCGACGAGCAAGGCGTAGCCGCAGGTATGAACAATGCTTATATGAGTATTGGCAATATCGTAGGACCTGCCCTGGCAGGAACCCTGTTCGATGTGCATATTAATCTGCCTTACATTTTCGGGGCAGCCATCCTCATACTCAGCCTGGTGCTGGCCGTGAACTGGAAGGCGGGCGGAAGAGCAGAGCCTGCTGTATAAAGGGGCAATAAGTAACCAAATATCGGATTCAACTGATAATGGCGGCTTCTTCGGACAGAAGGACCGCCTTTTCTGCTATTTTCAGGTCTGTATTAAAAAACGGTCTTATTTCCATGCCAACATGGGTAATAATGAAGGATGGAAAATGCAAAAATTGGAGAGGGCGATAAAAATGGAGCAGAAGCAGGAGTATTTTTTCTACACGGGTACATACGCCCCCCGCACGGACACGGGGATTTATCTGTGCGCCCTTGACGGGGACAGCGGCGAGATGAGAATTGTAAACGGGACAGAAGGTATCGAGAGACCGTCATTTGTGAGGCTTAGCCCCGATGGCTCCCGTTTGTATGCGGTCAGTGAAACGGCAGATGGGCATTTATATGCTTATGGAGTGAATGCCGGGACGGGTGAGCTGCATATGTTGGACCGTAGCGCGACGGAAGGAGCCGATCCCTGTTATGTTTCCGTGACCTCGGACAGCCGTTACGTGCTTGCTTCCAACTATTCTGGCGGTAATGCCGTCGTATATGGCATTTTGCCGGACATAGGCCTGGGGAATTTGCTGGCACAGGTGAAGCATAGCGGCTCAGGTGTCCGCAAGGATCGGCAGGAAGGCCCGCATCCCCATTCCATCGTGCCTGATCCGAGCGGGCAATATGTCATGATATGCGATCTGGGCTTGGATCAAGTCGTCGTCTATCGCCTGGAGGAAGGAAAGCTGGTGACGCATCGTGAAGCGAAGCTTCCGCCGGGATCAGGCCCCCGGCATCTGGTATTCCATCCGACCAATAAATTTGCTTACGTGTCCAATGAGCTGAACAATACGGTTACGGCTTTTATTTATAACCAGCAGACCGGCGAGCTTCAGCCTCAACAGCATCTGTCCACTTTGCCGGAAGGAGCAGCCGTTCAGGACAATACGGCTGCGGATATCCGTGTGACGCCATGCGGGCGTTATCTGTATGTCTCCAACCGCGGGCATAACAGCATCGCTGCGTTCCGGATCGACCAGGACAGCGGGAAGCTGGAAGTGATCGATTGGACGGAGACCTCGGGCGCCACACCGCGCAACTTCAATCTGCTGCCCGGCGGGTATCTGATCGCTGCCAATCAGGACGGCGGCAATCTCGTCTCCTTCGCCATCGACGGGGACACCGGCCGACTGCAGCACACAGGATTTGAACTGGAGATTCCAAGCCCGGTATGCATAGAACCTGTGCAAAAGCTTGCGAAATAGGGGCAAGACTGCAATTTAAAAAAGGCGTCATTACCACCGGTTCTGCTGGCGGTTATGCGCCTTTTTTTACTAATGGCCTGTTTTATCGCGTTGCTTAAAATAACCAAGGATACCTCTCGATCTGGAGCTTAACTACGTCATACACGCGGCCCAATTGTTCTCTATTTTCTTCTAGTAAAAGGAAAATCCCATCTGCATCAAACTTTAAAGGATAAACATCTTTCAAAACTCTGGCTTGCTGTAAGAAATCGTTGCTAAACGGCTTGGCATTAACCGACATGACATTACTTTTTACGCTATATCTTAACGGATAGTCATTGGTATCAGACAAGAAAGACAAGCCATGATCAAACAAAGGACAATGTCTCCACCCACCATCAGCTGTTTGTATGAAGGCAATATTATTAAAATGTCTGTCCTCATTCAAAATAAAGGCATCGAATGCTAACAATATAGAGAAATATTCTTCCAGCCAACTGAGACCTGTATTTTCTTTTATAAACTCCAAGGTACTTCTAATTCTGCCTTCTACACCATAGGAACTAAAGAGATCCTCTTGGGTAACCAATGCAGCGTTCATAAGTCTCTGTAGGGTAACAAGTCTCTCGCCAGGTTGAAGAAAATCCTCGGAATAACAACCGGCCGATCGCTCATCATTCGGTAAAACAAGTTCTGCCAGATGATAAGGAACCTGCAGCTCTTTGGGGACATTGGATAAAGCGAGCATCTGATATGCTAACCACTCAGCCACACCTTCGTAGCCAAGTCTGTCAGCCTTCGCCCACAAGTGATCAATAACCCACTTACTCTGATCTCCCTTGCTGGAGGACGCTGTCAGGACCGCCCTTCCATTCTTCAGGGACAGTTCGGAAACCGACATCTTCATACCGCAACTCTTCCTCTCCTGCAAAGCGTATCCACATATAATCTTCAAACTGCACTCCATGAGTTTTCTTAACGATGTCCAATGGGCTATATGAACCCAACCCAAGATGCTTCAATATCTGCTCTGCCCGGTGCCGAGTGCGTGGAAAACAACGAGACTCCAAATAATCCAAGAGCTGATCAATTGTTATCTCGCCTTTGCTGCCTAGCCAAGGAAATGGCTTGCACAATTGGTCATCAGTATACTGTTCACAGTAGATGGGCTCATTACCGCCCTCACTCCATACTTGGGCAACCACATTATTGTAGTCCAGAACTTCAAAAGATATTGCCCTTCTTTTGACTTTTATCTCATGTTCCAACATCTCACCCCGCTAACCCTATAACTTTTGTAACATTATATTCTATCATTCCCGGCGCATTCAATATTCGATAGCATAGAAGACACACATCTGGACGGCATTCGGATGAAAAAATACTTAGCTAATGGTTGTTACTCTGGCCTGTTCTGCTGCTGCTGTCGATGTTCGTGTAGTATAGGCGGAACATAATATCCTGGTTATAGTTGCCGAAGCCTGTACCGAACAGGGTCACACCTCCGATGTGTTCCGCGTCTTCGGTTACGGCAATGCGGAATTTCCACTGCTTGCGGGCAATCACCACTTCATCCAGCGTTACATCCGAGATACGGTTGCCGTCCATATACGTTCCGTCCGCAGTCACCCGCAGCCGCTTGAGCAGCCCGTATTGGTTGATGACATCAGGCCACCAGGACGGTGTATACTTGCCCCGGTTGTCCCCGAAGTCTCCCGGACTGGTCCAGACTCCCAGCTTGACATCATTCAGATAAAAGGAGATGTCTGACGGCCAGTTGTCGTTGGTGGAAGGCGCCTCCGATGACAGCTCCATGGTGATTTCGAGCTCCTCCGGATTTTGGCTGGCGAGCAGGAAGTTGGGAATCTTATACTCAATATGCCCCTGGCCGAACCATAAAATTTTGGCGTTCACCCGCTCCGAATCCAGAAAATAACGGGGCTCGTCAAACTCGCCGATGATTTTCTCCACAGTGGCCAGGCCGCAGGTTGGTTCAATATCGAAATCCGTATAATGGCCGACGGAGATTTCGGTCTGATGAAACTGGCGGGTGTCCTGTTCATGCAGCGGCAGGGTGATATGGATGCTGCCTACGGCCAGCGAGCATACCTTTTGCACGCCTCCGCGGCCTGGAAGCATTTTGGTTGTAATGAGGGCAGCTTTCTCCAGTTTTTTAACATGCATGGTCATGATCGCGCTGCTAAGCCCCAGAGCCTCGGCCAATTCGCGGATGTTCATGGGCGAGTCCGCCAGCAGCCGGATCACGTTCAGCCGCACTTCACTGGCCAGCGCTTCGTATACCGGCAATGATTTTTCAGAAATATCGAGCTCCATACTTCCTCCATATATAATAGTTTGACTCTATATAATTCATTTACATTTACATAAATAATAACCCTCTGCAAGTACATACACAATCGGAAAGCGAAAAAAACAAGCGCCACGTCTTCACGAACGCAGCGCTTAATGAATTGTTTGCCGTATTACCGGTGCAAGGTGGTTGACGCCGTCTCTGCCGCATCTGTATCCGCGTCCTGGCTTTTCTGACCCTCTGCCTGAGCGGCTTGCCGGGCTTGTCCTGCCTGCTCTGGGGTTCCTGCGTATGGGCGCTTGCTGCGCGGACGCTCGCGGGCGAACATAAATCCGCTTAGAAACAGGACAAGCTGAACACCCAGGATATAAGGAGAAGCGTGCGGGCCGATCCACTGAAACAGAGCAGCAGCGGCGATCAGGAAGGACAGCACACTGGCCGGCAGACGGGAGGCCGTCACATCGATTCCGTTCTGGCGCGGCAGGCTTAGCAGCCGGTATGCGTAAATGACGGCCAGCAGCCCGGATATGTATCTCATCCATACGACTGAAAGCGTCATGCCAGGTGAGGGAGCTTCGGTCAGTTGCAGCTCCGATATGAGCCGCCAGGTCAGCAGCGCCAAGCCTGTAACGGCTGCAGGTGAAGCAGCCGGGCGCAGCAAATTCCACAGGGCCGAGCCCCAGCCGGGACCGTGGGTCTCCTTGAGCAGTAGTCGCCGTTCCTCAATCAGCTTGTTCATTTCCCGTTCCAGCGATCGATGAAGCAGCGAAACTCTGGAGCTGTCCCTGCGGTCAAGGCAGTTCTGAATTTCCTCCTGCAGGTAAGGAGTCAGATAAGGGGCGGACTTGCACCCCTGCAGAGCCTTCACAAGCGCGATATCTCCGCCGCTTTCCGCCTGCTGTCCGTTAACGGCAGCATGAAGAGGTCCTGCAAGTTTTCCATACAGATATAGTGATTCCTGAAGCTCGTCCAGCCGCCGTCTGCGGGACAGACGCAGCTGCACTGCACTGTGGATATACAGCCACACTATGCCAGCCGCAGCAATGAGCAAGGCCAGAACGCCAACCGGATGATCCGGTAAAAAGGCTTTTAGTTCCAAGGGGGTCAACGACAGCCCCTCCTTTCTATACTATAGATCACTATTGCATATCCACTACAACGGTTTCAAGATAGATCTTCATGAAACAGATTCTATTTAAATGAATTTTAATATGCCGTAAAGCCTGAATAACCTAATATTAGATGGAAGCCTGGGTTTCGTCCACACATTCTTCTAATAGGCGAAGTTGTAATTGAACAGGTCTGCAGGATTTGAACGGGGGCTTGCGGTTTGCTACAATACGCTCGGGAACGGGAAAGTAATCATTCGGGAGCCTCAAGGCCTTGGCTTGATTGAATTGGTTAAGAACTGGAACATATGGAGCATAGGCCACGCCAAACTGCAGGAAAGAGGGAGCGATAACGATGGGACTGGAAGTTTTGCATGAAACACCGACGATTGAAGAATATTTGGAGTTGAGGCAGGCTGCGGGTCTGTCTCCAATGAGTGTGGAGGGAGCCAGCATCGGATTGCCCAACACCCTGTTTGCCGTCAGCCTGCGTATCGATGAAGAGCTGGTGGGCATGGGTCGTGTTATCGGGGATGGGGGCTGTTTTTTTCATATTACGGATATTGCGGTGCGTCCGTCCTGCCAGGGGAAAGGCTACGGGCGTCTGGTGATGAGCGAGATTATGAAGTATCTGGAGAAGGCGGCGCCTCCTGAAAGCTTTGCCACTCTGCTTGCAGACGTGCCGGCGGACAGGCTGTATGCAAAGTTCGGCTTCCGGCTGTCGGCCCCCGGCTCGGTGGGCATGTACTGGCAGCAGGGATGGAGCACGGAAGAAGGCAGGGAGTAGGACGGGTGGTTTAAGGAACACGGCTTACGGATAAGTAATAAGATATCGGCGCAGTAGCTGTAGGGAAATCATTCAGACAATGACAATCAGAAAAGAGGGATCGGCATGGAGAAGAAAATCATTTTGTTCGGAGCTACAGGTACGATTGGGCGGGCCATCATGCATGAGGCCTTGAGACGCGGCCATCGGGTGACGGCGGCCGTACGGGATACGGGAAAAATCACGGATACGGATGAGCGTCTGCAGGTGGTGGAGTCGGATATATTGCGGCCGGATTCCATCGCAGCCGCTGCCCGGGGGCATGAGGTGCTGGTCAGCGCCTACGGACCGAAATTCGGCGCGGAGGAGGAGCTCCTGGAGGTGGCGCGCACGTTGATCGAAGGAGTCCGCCGCGCCGGGGTGGAGCGTCTGATCGTGGTAGGCGGAGCCGGAAGTCTGAAGACGGAGAACGGGGAACGGCTGATGGAAACGCAGGAGTTTCCGGAGGAAATCCGTACTCTGGCGCTGGCCCATGCCGACGCATTCGACATTTACCAGGGCTCCGACGTGGCCTGGACCTACTTCAGTCCGGCAAGCATTATCGAACCGGGCCGCCGCACCGGCAGTTTTCGGGTCGGCACGGACTGGCTTGTGACCGACGAGACGGGGCACAGCCGTATTTCCGTAGAAGACTATGCCGTTGCTCTGTTGGATGAGATTGAGGAGGGGCAGTTTGTGAACGCTCGGTTCACAGTAGGTTATTAAGGTCTGCTTTTTTGGAAGAGTTTTCGGAAAGGTTGATGGAGCTCGCATATCTTGGAGAGGGTTTCCGGAAGGGGAGGTAATGAGATGGAGATCGTAACTGCGGAAGAAATGCGGCGGCTGGATCGGTATTCGATCGACCGGTTGGGCATTCCTACTGTCAGTCTGATGGAGAATGCAGGCAAGGCTATCGCCGAGGAAGTGCTGAAGCTGTGCGGCTTGGGGGCAGCGCAGAATACCGTGCCGCAAGCTGCGACTGGTACAGGGGACAAGCCGGGGCATGGCGGCATGATTCTGGCTGAAGAGACCCTGGGACAGGAGCGCGCCTCCCGTGAGCACTGGTACGTGCTTGCAGGCAAGGGCAACAACGGCGGAGACGGGCTTGTAGCGGCACGTCACCTGGCGGATGCGGGGCTGCGCGTCACTATCATCTATGCCGTCCGGCCCGAAGAGCTGAGCGGAGAAGCGGCGGTTCAGCGCGATGCGGCTGCAGCGTCCGGCATACCGGCCTGCCTGTACGGCCGCGTCCCGGTCAACTTCAGCGGCTGCACCGGCATCATTGACGCCCTGCTGGGCACGGGAGCACGCGGTGCCCCGCGCGGAAATTACGCAGCCCTGATTGCCGACGCCAATGACAGCGGGCTGCCGATTGTGGCAGCGGATATTCCGAGCGGGCTGGATGCGGACACCGGCGAGGTCCATGACGCATGCATTCAGGCGCAGGTTACAGTCTGCCTGGCCTTTCTGAAACGGGGGCTTGTCCAGTATCCGGGCGCGGCAGCAGCCGGCAGTGTTGTCGTGCGGCGCATCGGTATTCCGCAGCGGTTGCCTGCGGAGCAGGGCGTCGCCGTGCGGTTGCTGACGGAGGAGACGCTGCGCAGGCAGCTTGGCGTCGATGTCAGCCGCCTGCGCGACCCGGATGGCCATAAGGGCACCTATGGCCACGTGCTGGTCGCGGCCGGGAGCCTGCGCATGAGCGGCGCAGGCCTCATGACCGCGCGCGCTGCGCTGCGCAGTGGCTGCGGCCTCGTCACCTGGGCGCTGCCCGAGGTGCTGATGCCGCGCGTCATCGCCGCCGCGCCGGAGCTGATGCTCGCCGGTGCCGCACAAGGGCCGGACGGCGAGTGGAACGCCGGCTCGGCCGATGAGCTGCTGCGGCTCGCGCAGGAGCGGGACGTGCTGGCCGTAGGGCCCGGCCTCGGCCGCTTCCCCGGGGACACCGGCTGGCTGCGCCGCCTGTGGGAGGAGGCAGAGCTTCCGCTTGTCCTGGACGCGGACGCTCTGAACATCCTGGCCGCCGCCGAAGATGCGGCGGACTGGACGCGGCCGGGCCGAGCACCTGTGGTGCTGACGCCCCATCCGGGGGAAATGGCGCGGCTGCTGGGTGTGCCGACGCCTGAGGTGCAGCGCGACCGCATCGGTTGCGCGCTGCGTTATGCCGCCGAGCGCGGGGTGACGCTCGTGCTGAAGGGCGCGCGCACCGTCGTGGCCACGACGGACGGCGCCGCTTATGTCAACACCACCGGCCACGCCGGGATGGCTACCGGCGGAGCGGGCGATGTGTTGACAGGCATCATCGCCGGCCTGCTGGCGCAGGGGCTGGACGCCGCCCAGGCCGCATGCTTCGGCGTGCGGCTGCACGGTCTGGCCGGGGAGCGGGCTGCAGCCCGCCGGGACAACCCGGCTTCTGTCATCGCCGGCGACATTATTGATGCCCTATGATCATGCAGATCAAGGGCAGGATAAAGGCGAACATAATCGGGATAAAGGATTCCCGCATCCATCGTCTCCGGCAGGCTGTGTAAATAGCGGCAACGATGATCCCGGCATACACGTCCGCCGTGGAAATTCCCGTGAAGCGGGGCATAGAATAATAAGCAAGCATCAGAAACAGGCCGTACCCGGTTGTGAAATACAGGGCGGCCTCTTTGCTTTTATCCTTTATGTGCAGGCTCTCCACAACCGCATCCGCAGCCAGGGCGGCCGGCAGTCCGAAGCCATAGGCCCAGAGTTGAATGGGCCAGCCGCCGTTGTAAGTCTGTCCCGACAGGACCGCAAGCGGAATCTGCAGCCGTGGCAGAAGCAGCGTGAGCAGACTCAGCAGGAAAAAGGCAAGGCCGCCGCAGGCGAGTTTGCTCAGTGCATAGTGACCAACGGCCATCCGCCAGGGCAGCTTGGGCCGGGTATTGTTCATATTTCGCATCTAAGATTCCTCCTGAGGCTAAAGAAAAACGTCCATCGAGGTACATTCAAAGAAGACAGACCGCATTTAGCGAAAGTTTTTTCTTACGATTATAGAAAATGCTCAGCTCCCGCTGAATATTTATAAAATCTGTAATCTTAAATGAATACCGGCGCAAAGTTAGCAGGAATGCCGGGACGTGAAGATTACAGAAGGCTGACCGTTCGCTGCATTTCTTTTAACATTTATTGTGTAGGATGGTCCTCATAGGAATTTACGTACAGCGATGAAAGGCGGGGCAAGCATGATACAGGCAGTCATATTCAATTTGGAAAGCGCGCTGCTGGATCCCGGAGGCCGCCGGCTCTCACAGGGAATCAAGGATTTATTCCGCTGGATGGGTGTCGATATCAGTCAGCAGAACATCAAACGGGGCCTGGGGTTGACGATCCGGGAGCATATCGCCAGCACCCTGCGCCTCTCGGAGGTGCGGGCGAGCTGGATAGACCGCTTCGGCACCGAGCCGGGGCGCGCGGATGTCGATCATATCTATGCCGAGCTTGTTCCTGTGCTTCGTTCCCTTCTGCAATCCTCCAGCCCCTGCAGCGGTCTCGACAAAGCGCTGCAGGAAATCCGTGACCGCCGTATCCAGTCCGGGGCCACCTCAGCCTTCACCAGCGATTTGCTGGGCAATGTTCCGCGCCGTTCGCTGGAGGATAATGTGCTGGATTGTACGGTGACACCCTGCGAGGTCAGCAGCGGACGGCCTTTTCCATGGATGGTCTATGAAAATGCGCACCGCATGCAGGTATATCCGCTCAGCGATATGGTCAAGGTTGGCGATACGGTTGCCGATATGCAGGAAGGACGGAATGCCGGGGTCTGGACCATCGGCATGCTGGACGGCTTCATGGACCGTATGGAAGGCATCGGACCCGGAGATGCGGCTTATGAGGACCAGCGCAAAGAGGCGGCCTATCTGTTGAAGCGGGCCGGGGCCCATCTGGTCATGGATTCGCTTGCCGATCTGCCCCGCATGCTCCGTGAAATCGAAATGCTGCAGCATACCGGCGGCCGCCCCTGATCCATGCGCTGCTCCTCAAGCGGTCACCATGGACCCGCCGTTGACATGGATCGCCTCTCCTGTCACATAGGAGGATTCATCACTTGCCAGATATACGTAGGCAGCGGCCAGTTCGTAGGGCTGTGCAGCCCGTCCAAGCGGTGTATCCGCACCGAAGGTACTGACATTGTATGGCGACATGGATGCCGGAATGAGCGGGGTCCAGACCGGGCCCGGGGCCACACAGTTTACACGGATCTTCTGCGGAGCAAGAGATGTTGCCAGCGTTCGTGTCAGTGTGACAACCGCCCCTTTGGTGGCGGAATAGTCAATCAGGACCGGGTGGCCTTCATAAGCCACAACGGATGCGGTATTGATAATGGAGGAGCCTGGACCAAGATGAGGCAGCGCGCCCTGGATGAGAAAGAAGAACGATATGATATTGGTCTGAAAAACGTTGTAAAGCTGCTCCTCCGAAATGTCCATAATACTCTTCTTTTCATATTGAACGGCATGATTGTTCACAAGAATGTCCAGCTTGCCGAAGGTGCGGACCGTGTCCTGAACTGCCCGGATACAGTTGGCCTTGTGCCGCAGATCCGTTTCGATCAGCAGGCAGCGGCCTCCGTGCTGCTCGATCCGCTGTCTCGTCTCCTCTGCATCGGAACGTTCGCTTAAATAAGCGATGGCTACATCCGCCCCTTCTTTGGTAAAGGCGATAGCGGCAGCTTTACCAATCCCGCTGTCTCCTCCCGTGATGAGGGCGGTTTTGCCATGCAGCCTGCCGCTGCCGTGCACGGAGGGGTTCTCGCTGATCGGGCGTGGATTCATAAGGCTTTCCAGGCCCGGGAGCGGCTGCTGCTGAGGAGGGAAGGTAAACACCTGCTCCCTGCAGACCGTTTCTTTTTTGTAAATTGGGTATACGGGATTCATGAGTCCCTCCTGGGTGAACTGTTTACTTCATAGTCTATGCGTACGCCCAGGAAACGTGAGCAATGCCTATTCCTATAGGCCAACCCGGGTGGAAAATGCTATGATCTACAGGGAGAGAATATGCATTGAATCATGGTGGCCCGTCCTCCAACCGAAGCATAGGTGGAGGACGGGCCACGTTCATGTCCGGGAAGGAGAATGCATGCTGACCGTGTCTTTGCGGAAGGTGGACCAGTTACTGCCCCCGAACAGTCGCCTTAGGAATCGCTTCTGATTTGCCTTCCGTAATGACCTTAGTTTTCTGTCCTGTTCCAGCTTCACCCTGTCTTCTTTGACGCAGGGCACGGTCACGGAGTCGGGCGAGCCGGAGCAGGTCAAAATCCGTCTGGTCCCGCAGATGAGGGGAGATGGGAGCGGAGCGAAGCGATTCGAACTCGCTGCGTTCATCCATGAACAGGTAGATGTCCGTGCATCGGGGGTACAATCGTTCC
>NZ_JBJURI010000057.1:0-21207 GCF_046098255.1 Paenibacillus jiangxiensis | reverse complement strand
ACGAACCAAATGGCTTCGCGATTCGGTTTTACGATGTAAAACCTACTCACTCGTTGTTCAGTTTTCAAAGATCAAACTTCGTCGCTGCTTTAGCTCACCGCATCAGCAACTTTTATATCTTATCATCTTCCGACCACTTTGGCAAGAACTTTTTTTCAAGAGATTTTGCCAAGCCAACTTACTGACTCGTTTTGGCCGGAATTAGAATATAACATGAATCAGATGAGCTGACAAGAGAAATTTCAAAAATGTTTTTTACCTAACTGCAACGTGCTTTGCTTAATTCTCTCCGTATAGTTAATACACTATTCAGAAATCGCTGAAATGCGCCTGAATATTTGGTCGAAACTAAAAAGCCTCCGGCGCAAGCGCGTCCGGAGACCATCTTAAGGTTGATTCAGCTTGTCATTCAGAACCCATGAACACAAAACGAATGATGACGATGACCGCAAGCACCCACATCAGCCAATGTATTTTCACATTGCGCTTGGCAAAAAGATTGCCGAACAGAGCCAGTATGACGTAAGACAAGATTCCGCCGGAGATTCCGTTCGCAATACTGCCTGTGAAAGGCATCAATACAATGGTCAGGAAAGACGGGAATGCCAGCATGAAGTCATCCCAATCGATCTTGCGTACCTGGCTAATCATCAATACACCAACAATAATGAGAGCCGGAGCAGTTGCGGCTGACGGCACAAGCAGGGCCAACGGAGAGATGAACAAGGCCAGCAGAAACAAAACGCCTGTGGTTACTGCAGTGAGACCGGTACGGCCGCCTGCCTCAACACCGGAAGAGCTTTCTACGTAAGCCGTAATCGTACTTGTCCCGAGTACAGCACCGGCGCTTACGCCTACCGCATCAACGAGCATCGCTTTGCCGATTTTCTTCTCGCCCTCTGCTTTATTCTCCATTATTCCGGCGCGTGTCGCGGTTCCCACAAGTGTGCCGAACGTATCAAACAGCTCCACAAATGTGAAAATGAAGACAATTTCAAACAAACCAAGGTGAAGCGCCCCTGCCAGGTCAAGCTGGCCTACTGCCAGGTTATTGAAGCTTGGGAACCAGCTCGCCCCGGAAAGAGAGCTCACATTGGTCACCCCCATCGGAATGCCGATAACGGTTGTAGCAACAATCCCGATCAACAGGGCACCTTTCACACGCAGCACCATCAGCACCGCGATAATCAGGAGGCCGATCAAAGCCAGCAGGGCGTCTTTTTGCACCATCAGATTGCCCAAAGTAAGGTTAAATCCGGAGCCAGGAACACTGTGCGTAATATCCGTTCCCGGATTAATATTCACCATAACGAGGTTACAAAGCTTCAAACCGATAATGGTGATAAACAATCCGATTCCGACAGTAATCGCCATTTTCAGACTTTCAGGCACAGCCACCAGCAGCATCTGCCGCACTTTCGTCACAGTAAGGATCAGGAACACGATACCTGAAATGAAAACAGCACCAAGAGCCGCTTGCCACGTAATTACTCCATTAGAACTCAGTACGACCGTCATGAAATAAGCGTTCAAGCCCATGCCAGGAGCCATGCCAATTGGAACATTGACAAATAGACCCATCAAAATCGTAATTAAGCCTGCGCCAACCGCTGTTGCAAAAAATACTGCCTCACCAGGCATTCCTGCACCGCTTGGTCCAAGAAAGATCGTGTTTACGACCAGAATGTAAGCCATGGTCATAAATGTCGTAATGCCCGCAATAATTTCCGTGCGGACGTTGGTACCGTTCTCCTTTAATTTAAAGAAGCGATCCATTGTTCAAAACTCCCCTTTGATTAAAAGTCGTGAACGACAAAAAGACCCGGAAAGAATGGATTCCCCCCAGGTCGTTTATGCACCGGCAAAGCGGCTCCCACTGTACTGTCGCCGCCCAAGGCAGCGAACAGCGTCGAGCCAGTAAGCAATCAGCATACCGGGTCAGTGGGGCCCTTCTTCGTAGCGAGATCATTACGGTGACCTTGTAGAGACTTCCGGGCCAATCCCCGGAATTATACGAAAGCATATCTTTATTATTGTCGTTCGATCAGGTTTGTATCATATTCGGTATCGTTATTGTAGGCCGTGATTGGGCATATGTCAACAATAAAAACGAATGTTATTTGCACTCCCCTGATTCATTGTTCGGAAAATTATCTGAAAGCGCATTTTTTCTGCAAAAACCACTATCCGCAAGCAGGAAAAGGTGCAAATCAATTGACTTATGGAAACATTTGCCTCAGAATTTGAATGGATATTATCAATCATTCGTTAGAGGAAGAGGCGAATCGCAATGTCAAATCCTATTGTCAGCCTGAATACAGGTCAGAACACCAGCCTTCATGAATCAGCTCAACTGCAAGTAACTATTCAATGTGCCTCAGCTCCGTCAGCACTCGATGTCAGCTGTTTTATGGTTAACGAGAGCGGCAAAGTGCCATCGGACGACTATTTTGTTTTCTATAACCAGACTGTCGATCCGCAGCAGAGTGTGATTTTACAGCAGATGGAAAAACTGAAGTGCACTTTTTTAATTGATACGCATAAGCTTCGGCAGGCTCCTGTATCAAAATGCGTTTTTACCGCTACCCTTGAAGGGGGAACCTTCGCGCAGGTGCAGAAATGCCAAGCCATTGTCCAAGCAGGCTCCCAGCAGGTTACATATGAGATTACTCAGGCTACGCAAGAAACGGCCCTTATTTTCATTGAAATCTACAAGCACCGCGACGATCTCAAAGTACGGGCCATTGGGCGCGGATTTTTCGGAGGCTTGAAGCCGCTCGCCGAGTCGTTTGGTGTCGAGGTAGAGGATAGTGCTGCTGCTGAAGTGGCCGCGGCAGTAGCAGCACCGGCGCCCCCTGCCCCTACTCCTGTTCCGAGTCCAAACCCTGAACCCGCACCAATGAATCTGAGCAAAATCGATCTGCTCAAACGAAAAGTGACGATCACTCTTGAGAAAAAGAAGCTCGATCCGATCAAGGCACGTGTGGCTGTTGTTTTTGATGCGTCAGGCTCCATGTATCATCTGTACCGCAATGGCACTGTTCAGGAAGCCTTTGAACGTATACTGGCGATTGCTGCGACATTTGATGATAACGGCGAGCTGGATGTATGGTTTTTCGCCGAAGATTATTTGCGTGCACCAAGCGTTACAGCCAGAGACTTTGAAAATTACATTACCCGTACATACACTTTGGGCAGTAAAGGTGGCACGAACAATGAACCTCCGGTGATGGAGGATGTTATTCGCAAGTACACTGTGGAAGAGCCTAATGTGAGCATGCCAACGTACATTATCTTTTTCAGCGACGGCGGGGTTAGTCAGAAAAGGAAAATTTCACGGCTTATTACTGAAAGCTCCACCAAAAATCTGTTCTGGCAGTTTGTCGGTCTGGGGCAGGCCAATTACGGGGTGCTGCAAAAACTCGACGAAATGCCTGGGCGATTTATCGATAACGCTAATTTCTTTGCGTTGGACGATATTTCAAGCATTAGCGATGAGGAGCTATACGACCGCCTTCTCAGCGAATTTCCGGAATGGATCAAGGAAGCCCGCGCTAAAGGAATATTGGCCTAAATTGTATGAAACCGTGAAGCAGGATTTCCTTCTAAAAAAACAGGATTACTTCTAACAATAACAAGACGCTACCAACAAACCTGGTAGCGTCTATTCGTATCTCTTTATTTTTTTATTCCCACTCAGAACATCGAACAAGCGTCACAGAATTGCGGCTTATACTTGAGCTGGCGTTTCCGATGTTTAGTTACAACTGCCCTTGGCGAAGATTCACTTCGTTTTGCGCCTCAATCTTCGGCCTGGGCCGGGCCAGCGGCTCCGGATCTACTCTTCTCCACATTCTTATTCACCACATCAGCATTTACTGGCTCAACTGGAGCGCCAACGCTAAAGCTGTCAATGATTTTCCCGAGTGTGGATTTGTCAAAGTCTATTTGGGAATACATTTCAACTGTAAAACCCTTCTCTTCCCAAATCACAATTCCATTGGCAAAATAGACCGTAGTCCCGTTGATGACCTCTGTTTTCACATCTTCGGTAGTGCCGATCCCGTTCTCCCCACCCTTGGAAATCAGAAAGTTGACAGCTTTATCCCCTGAATTGTATTGTACTTCGACCATGCTGGTGCCCTGGAGAACACTGTTCTCAAACTTATAGTCTGCCACCCAACCAGGGGCCGGGAAGTTCATTCCAAGCGCGGAACGGGCTTCATCTATCGTCAGCTTGGTCGGAGCCGGCATTTCAGTGTCGCCGGATCTCACACTTTCGGCATCTTTAGATGAAGTGGAAGACGGAGAAGCAGGAGGAATTTCCTTATCGTATTGCGTGATTTCAAGATTCCCCACCTTAAACTTTGCCAGGATGGATTGGAATATGTCCTGTGCATAGGTGGTTGTAGAAAATGCCCCACCCAAACAAATGACCACACTGCCAATCACCAATGCTGTTCTCCAACTGCTTTTTTTCATCGTTATCCCGTCCTTTTCTCCTGATTGAGGTTTCATAGCTCCATGGTCCAGCTTGTAGATCAAGCGGTTATAAATCCTTGCTTTGGAGGTGTCGCTCCCCTGTTCTTCATTCTCAAGCAATTCTATGGTCTTGCTGAATTCTGTTAGATTATTTTTTTTATTCATTTTTGAATCCCCCCGCCTGTAAGGAAAGATGCAGTTTTTTTAGGCTTCTATACAGTACAACACCAATGTTGGACTCACTGACACCCATGATCTGTGCGATTTCGGAATTTTTCAGTCCAGCCCCATATTTCATGGCGATGATATTGCGCTCCTTCTCCCGCAGCTTGGCGAGAGCCTTGAACAGTGCCTGATTATTATCCTCGCGAATCGCCAGCTCCTCAGGTGACGGCTTGGGAAAAATCAATTCCAGCAAAGAATCCAATGAGGAGTAGTGCCTTTTCTTCTGAGCTCTGAAGTAGTCTGTTACGGCATTTCTTACAATGGCAAACAACCATACCTCAAAATTTGATTTTTCCTGTGAAAAGCTGGAATACTTGCATATAACGGTCTCAAACACCTGACTGCAAATATCCTCCGCCGCATGGTGGTTATTAATGCGATAATAAATATACTTGTACACACGTTTGAAATACGTATTATATATTTGTGTGAATTCCTCTTTTGACATGATCGCTTCATTCGGTCTTTCTGTATGCTTGTAACGATCCACTTTACCCTGGATAACCTCCATCCATACCCTCCTTCCACCGTCCCTTCACCGGGCAGTTCAACAAATTGCGCAATTTGTTATGAGGGAACTCACATATGTTAATACGTAAAATGAACAAAAGCATTAACAATCTTCCGAGAAAAATTTGCGATAGCAGGAATAAACTGAGTTGAGCGGCAGAAGGCCGATTTAAAGCAGAGTGGGGAGAAATCACACCAGGGGCGGTCAACTGATACCTGATGATGAGGCTTCGCGGGATATGCGAAAACAGATTCGGGGGCTGAAGAATGGGGAATGATATCCTGAAAAAATGATGCACGTTAATATGCCAAAAACCCGGATTCTTTTTCGAATCCGGGCTTTTAACATCCAGCTGGCTAATTTCAATATATATACCAGCAATGCTGGAAACCTATGCATCAGGTTTATGCCGAGCGCAATTCCTCACACGACTTAAGTCGCTTGTGTCCATGAGCGGTTATGAATGGAGTCTAATTTACTCCCACTCAATGGTTGCTGGCGGTTTGGAGGTGATATCGTAAACGACGCGGTTCACGTTATCCACTTCGTTTACAATGCGCACTGAAATTTTCTCCAGCACGTCCCAAGGGATGCGCGCCCAGTCGGCGGTCATGCCGTCGATGGAGGTTACGGCACGAATGCCTACAGTATAAGAATACGTACGGGCATCGCCCATAACGCCGACGCTCTTCATGTTCGGCAGCGCCGTGAAATACTGCCAAATTTCGCGATCAAGTCCTGCTTTGGCAATCTCCTCGCGCAGGATGTAATCCGAATCCCGAACGATGGTGAGCTTCTCCTCAGTTACTTCGCCAAGCACGCGAATCGCGAGACCCGGGCCAGGGAAAGGCTGGCGCCATACGATTTCCGCCGGAAGACCACATTCCTCACCAACCTTGCGGACTTCGTCCTTAAACAAGGCGTTCAGCGGTTCAATTAGCTTGAACTTCATGTCCTCAGGCAGACCGCCCACATTATGGTGGGACTTGATCGTCTGAGCTGTAGCGGTGCCGCTCTCGACAATATCCGTATACAGCGTTCCCTGAGCAAGGAAATCAAAGTCGTCAAATTTCGCGGACTCTTCCTCAAAAACATAAATGAACTCGTTACCGATAATTTTCCGCTTTTGCTCCGGATCGTCCACACCTTCCAACTTCGACAAAAAGCGCTCACGCGCGTCAATTTTGACAACCTTCATGTCGAATTTGCCGACAAATGTATCCATAACGCTCTCCGCTTCGCCTTTGCGGAGCAGGCCATGGTCAATGAACATACATGTCAATTGATCCCCGATGGCTTTATGGATCAGCATGGCCACTACCGAGGAATCCACGCCGCCGCTCAAAGCGCACAGCACCTTTTTATCCCCAACGCGCTCGCGGATTTCCTGGATCTGATTTTCAATAAACGATTCCATCGTCCATTGGCCATCACAGCCGCACACTTCATACAGGAAATTGCTGATCATCTCATTGCCGTTCACAGAGTGGCGCACTTCCGGATGGAACTGCACCGCATACAGCTTCCGTTCCTCATTGCTCATCGCGGCAATTGGCGCGCTTTCCGTACCTGCGTCCAGCTTGAAGCCTGCAGGCATTTCCGTAACATGGTCGCCATGGCTCATCCATACGGTTTGCAAGGAATCGAGCTTTTTCGCCAATGCGGCATCCTTATTGAACTGCACGTCCGCCTTGCCGTATTCACGCTTGTCTGCCCGCTCCACTTTGCCGTCAAGCTGCTGAGCCATCAGCTGCATACCGTAACAGATCCCGAAAATCGGAATATTCAGATCATAAATGGCCTTGTCCACATGTGGGGCATTTTCCGCATATACGCTGGAAGGTCCGCCGGAGAAAACGATTCCTTTCGGCGCAAGCTCACGAAGCTTGTCCACCGGAGTATTGTAAGGGAGCAGCTCGCTGTAAACACCGAGATCCCGAATTCTTCTTGCAATCAGCTGGTTGTATTGTCCCCCGAAATCGAGAACAACAACTATTTCATTAGGCTTATTCATTACCGTGCCTCCCTCAATTGTTGGATTCATTATACGCAACGACAATTCGGGACGTCAAGGAAGGCACAATCGCTTCTTACGCCGCTGTCACTCTGTATTCCGCGTGAGTAAAGTGCAGTTGATTGACCGGGCGTCCCGCCCACTTCAACAGGTCACGGAGCGGAATCTGAACAGCCCCGGCGCGCAGGATCACATGGATGGTTCCCGATACGCACTGGTTTGCATCCCTACAGCTCGTCACTTTACCTGTATCAGCATAGATCTGCATCGTTCTGCTGTTCCATGCGGCTGTGGCTGTTTTGGAGATGGAATCCCAGGTCACTGTCCCTCCCAGACGCTCAATTGCCGCCCGCAGCGATACGACGATTTTTCCCCCGTCCAGCTCATATTCCCCGTAAGAAAGTGTGGCTTCTTTATTGCCTACCTCAAGAACGAGAGGCTTCCTTTCGGGAAAGAGCACTGTTTTATTCGCCAGAACATGCTCGGCGATCCATTTTGCATCCGGTGCTGGTCTTAAGCCAGCCATTTTTTTCACTGGAGATTTCAAACTGGTCTGATCCGGTCGCAATACGTCGAAGGAATAGCCTGCGTCACGGTATTTTTTTATGATAACCGGAAGAGCCTTAACAGTTTCCGCCCGCGCTCCGCCATCGTGCATGAGCACAACCTTGTCTCCCGTATGGCCGATCCCCCGCACCGCTCCCGCCTCAATTTGAGCCGCTGGCACGCCCAAGCGCTTCGAATCGCCGCTGTCCACATTCCAGTCCACCACGTTATATCCTGCCTCCTGTAGGAGGTCGAAATACACTTTGTCAAAATGTCCATAGGTCCCGCCGGGAGCCCTTAGCAGCTGCGGACGAAATCCCGCAATCTCATATATGATATCTTCCGTCTGCTTGATCTGAGTCCAGAAGTTTTTGAAATTCCCATACAGCTCCTTATAGTTATGATTGTATGTATGATTTCCGAGGACATGGCCTTCTGCTACAATACGGCGGATCATCTCAGGAGAACGCTCCGCCTCCTTTCCCAGCACAAAAAAGGTTGCCGGCACCTGGTAACGCTTGAGAATATCCAGCACTTGCCCCGTGTATTTGCCTGGCCCGTCGTCAAATGTTAAATACACCGTCGGCGCGGCCTTTTTCAATTGAACAGGCTGATGAGCATTGGCCGCTGCCAACATTACATTTTCCCCGTCATCAAACCGTGCCAAAGCCGTGAACGGAAGCACAGCCGTCAGCAGAATAAGTGCAAGCATACATACAGTCAGTTTCATTTTCATCTCCATATTCTCCTCCTACATTTCATAACCCAGCATATTTTTGATAAAATCAAGGAAATCCGCCGTTCACGAACGGAACCTGCGATTCAGGCCGACCTCGGAACAGCTTGTCTGAAAATGTAGTAGAGTATATGAAGCAGAAAATAGAAGTAGACTAGAGTTGACATCAAATTATTTTTTGCAGATAAAGGCGGGAGTGAAAGTTATGGATGTGCTTGATTGGATCGGGCATTTATTTGAAAATTACGGGTACGGCGTTCTGTTCATCGGGCTGCTGCTGGAATTTATCGCCCTCCCTTTTCCCGGTGAAACAACGATGGCATACTCCGGATATCTCTCTTATACGGGTGCCCTAAACTTTTATCTATTAATCGTTCTAGCATTTTTTGGCACAACCATTGGAATGACTATTACCTATTGGATTGGCCGCAAGGCCGGGCTGCCTTTCATTCTCCGGTTTGGCAAATGGGTGTTTCTAAAACCGGACAAGCTTGAGAAAACCCAGGTCTGGTTTCAAAAATACGGGAATTGGCTCATCTTTATCGGATACTTTATCCCTGGAGTGCGGCATTTCACAGGATATTTCGCAGGCATAATAGCACTGCCCTTCCGCAAATTTGCAGCCTACGCTTACAGCGGCGCATTGGTCTGGGTCATTCTGTTTGTCAGCATCGGCAAAATGTTCGGCCCGCAGTGGGATGCCGTTTTCCATTTGGCCGAAATGTACGCCGTGCGGATTATCGCAATTGCGGGGGCAGCGGTCGTGCTCATTGTTCTGTTCAGACACAGAAAACGCATATTCCGGCGCTTCGCGCCTGTTATCGTGAAAGGGAAGGAAGGGGGCAGCGACTGAGAGAAATATTTAAGAAAAAGGAGGAGAAATGGTTGGACTGGCCAATACGATTCGGACCCGCGCTAGCTGGCGGGTCCATTTTCTTGGATTAGAAGGCTGTTATTCTTGCCCCTCCGCCGGAAGATGCCATACAGCAGCGCCACGACCAAAGCCGTTGCCGCGTACCCCGCTCCCCCTAACCAGCCGAGCATGCGCGAGTCCACGATCTCCAGCGCCATTCCCGCCGCGAACATGGAAATCCCCATCATGCTGCCGCTCCACGCGGTGGTGATGCCAAATACTCTGCCCTGCAGCCGTGGCGGAGTCTCACGCATAATAATCGTATCCACACAGATATTGCCTATCCCCCCAGCAAGCGAGATCATGACATAAACCGCAGCCGCAATCCACAGATGCTCCATCCCGCTGAGCAGCATGAGCAGTGATCCCTCCAGCAGCAGACCCAGAAGCCCGATCCAGATCAGAGACCGCCGGAGGTATCTGGCCAGCAGTGGTCCTGCCATGAGACCGAGGCCCAAAGCCCCGTAGAACAGGCCGACTCCCTTTTCCCCTGCTCCAAATTCCTCCACTGCATACACACTGATCAATACATTATCTATCCCGTTAAAAACGGGCACGAGCAGCTCCAGCAGCAATGCGGCCTGCAGCGCAGTCGTCCCGGCGAGAAGACTTCGCTGCAGTGGCAAGGACAAGCGTCGTTTACCCTTAACTTCCGCCTCCTGCGTGACTTTATTGGCAGTAGTAGCTTCATGCCCTGCATCGCTGTCCACGGAAGGAAAAGCAATGCTTCTGACGATCAGCCCGGCCAAGACAAAGGAGCCCGCATTAATCACAAAAGCCCAATCCGGGCCGAAGAAGGCCGCAATAACACCTCCAACCGCGGAGCCGACAACCAGCACCACGCCTGTCATCAGCTGTTCCAGACTGTTTACCGTAAGCAATTTTTGCGGGGCCGCCAATACCGGAATGGCCGACTTGCGCACAGGCGCGTACATTGCTTCCCCGCAGGCCAACAGAAAGGTACCTGTGTAAACAATCCATAAATGCTCGGGGCCGCTTACAAACAAAAAGCCCAATGCAATCAGGCCGCGCAGCACGTCGGTCCAGATCATCAATGTTTTGCGTGAAAAGCGGTCCGCCAGCCAGCCCCCAACAGGAGCCAGCAGCAGAAAAGGCAGCATCCGCAGGCCGAGCACCACGCCTACTCCCATCCCCGACCCTGTCAGCCGAATGATCATGGCCAACAGGGCCACCTGAAAGAAACGGTCTCCAATCCCGTTAATGACGCCGGCGGCAAACAGCTTGGCGTACTCTTTTTCTTCCCTCACAAAACCCAGGGGTTTCAATATAAAATTCATGTTCTTCGCAGCTCCTTAATCATTGCGCTTCTGCTTATACCAACAATAAATTAAACAATTATTAAATTAAATATATATCTAATTAGATGATTACATCATAACTTTCCCCTGTAAAGACGTCAATCCGTTTTTTAACGGCAAAAACAAAACACCCGTATTTACAGCGAACCGCCGCAAATACGGGTGTGAATCGAACCATACAAAATTTAGTTATTTTCCAGTTGACGTATATACTCAAGTGCCTCTTCAATATGGCCCTTGACCTTCACCTTACGCCATTCGCGCACCAGTATTCCGTTCTCATCAATCAGGAACGTGGAGCGCACGATGCCCATGAACTGTCTGCCATACATTTGTTTTTGCTGCCATACGCCATAGGCTTCGGCAGCCTTGTGGTCTTCATCCGCCAGCAGTTCAAAAGGCAGACCATACTTGGAAATGAACTTCTCATGCTGCTTGAGCGGATCCGCGCTGACGCCCAGAATGACGGTATTCAGCCCGCCAAATTCCCCATGATGATCACGGAAATCGCAGGCCTGCGAAGTACAGGCTGCCGTCAGGTCTTTGGGATAAAAATAAAGCAGCACCCGCTTGCCACGGTAATCGGACAGCCTCACGTTTTTGCCGCTGCTGCCCGGGAGCTCAAAATCGGGGGCCGCATGGCCGCTTTCTGTCGTCATTTAATATCACATCCCTTTTCTTGAAGAATTCGTAAGCTCAATTTATGAACCGGCTCCGCGATAACGTCTCACCCCGTAATTCCAGGCAGTCAAACCGATGGCCAGAAATATGGCTCCCATCACAGGAGTCAGAAGCGCCATCTGCTTCATTTCCTCCCTGCCGAGAAAGAGCGATGCCGGATATACCCCGACAAAAGCAAACGGCACGATCCACGTCAGCAGCACCTGAAGCGCACGGTTGTAAATCGTTACCGGGTAACGCCCATAACCCTGCACGTTGAACATCAACGGCAAGATTCCCGTAGGCGCGTCAGAGTAAAATGAAAGGGAAGTCAGGGTCGTATAAATGCCTGTATAAATCGCTACCGAGCTAATGGTAAGCACAATTAACGCCGGGATGAACCACCATTCCCATACCATGTCCAACTGTGCACCGCTGATGCCCATGATGACAAGGCCGATCACAGAGCCAACCAGCGCGGGCGGGTCCACATTTTCCAGAAAAATCTGAAACAGATTATGCGCCGGCCGGGTCATGATCCGGTCCATCTCACCTTTTACAATATAACGTTCACTGAAGCCCCACAAATTGATAAAACAGCTAAAAATACCGTATGGTACCATGAAATAGCCGTAAACAAAAATAACCTCACTGCGGCTCCAGCCGCCCAGACTATCCGTATGCATGAACAGCACAAGAATAAATATCAGATTGACCGCCTGGAACAGCAGATCGGACACGACCTCCACCCAGAAGTCGGCACGGTAGGTCATGCGTGTCTTCATATAATTTTTCAGATATTCGCCCACCAGGCCCAAATAATATCTCATCCGCTCAACCTCCCTGAATGAACAGGCGCCGCCGCGCCATCCGCCAGATCAGCACCATCGGCACGAGCAGAATGGCAAACCACAAGACCTGTATGCCAAGCACTTGCCAGATGCCCACCCCCTGAATACGACCGGTGAAGACCGAGCCCGGCAGATAGGTAATGGCCTGGAATGGCAGCCACTGCGAAACCGCGGCCAGCCAGCCCGGGAAAAAGCTGATCGGCAGAATGAGGCCGGAGAACAGATCGACCACGACCCGCTTCATGCGCATCATGCCTTCATTGTTTTCCACGAAAAAGGCGGCCAGCCCTGTAATCACATTGATCTGGGAATTGATGAGAAAGCTGAAAAACAGCATGACCAGAAAGCCAACCCATGCCGCAGGGTCGGACGGCAGCCGGATCGGGAACAGCAGCATCGCAATCGCCATGCCCGGAATCATGAAGAGCAGAAAGCGGAACATGCCCTCGCCGAGCCCCTGCATCATTTTAACCAGCACATAGTTATAAGGCCTGATGATCTGTATGGCGATATTTCCGTCCCGGATGTCTGTCGAGATTTCCCTGTCCAGGTTGTTGAAATAAAAGGCCCGCGCCATCCAGGATACGGCCACATAGGTCGTCATCTGCATGCTCGTAAATCCACCGATGCTGTCCCCGTCCCCGTATATCGCCATATAGGTGAAGTAGTAAACGCCGATATTCAGCGTATAGATTAAAATGCCGGAGTAATAATTCACCCGGTAAGCCAGCATCGTCAGAAAGCGGATGCGGATAAAATCACCATAAGCGCTAAGCATGGACACCAGCCCCCACGAGAACCTTTTCCCCGTCCTTGCGCTCGGCTGAGCCGGACTGATAAATGCTGCGGACGATATCATCGGTATTTGTTTCGATGATCTTGATGTCCGTAATGTCTGTGAGGCCCACCACGCTGGCCAGGACGTCGGATACGTTCAGCTCAAGCGGAATCCATACTTTGGCCTCAAGGTCATTCTCGGCGGACCATTGCAACGGCATGCCCGCTGTCCACTGCTCCAGCAGCGCTTTGGCCGTAGGCTTCCCAAACTGGAACTGGACCTCCCGCCCGGTGCCCCATCTGGCTTTCAGTTCATCCAGGCCTCCATCATAGATAATCCGTCCGTCATCCAGCATAATGACACGCGAGCATAACGCCTCGATGTCCTGCAGATCGTGAGTCGTCAGCAGAATCGTTGTGCCATGCTCACGGTTCATATCTTTCAGAAACTCCCGGATCTCGGATTTCACGACGATGTCGAGACCGATGGTCGGCTCATCCAGAAACACGATGGACGGGTTGTGCAGCAGCGCGGCCACCAGCTCACAGCGCATTCGCTGGCCGAGGCTCAGCTTGCGCACAGGACGGTTCAGCAGCTCTTGCAGCTGCAAGCGCTCCACCAGCTCGTCCAGCCGCCGTTTGAAATCAGCTTCCGGTACCTGATATACTTTGCGCAGCAGCTGAAATGACTCAATGACGCCGATATCCCACCAAAGCTGGCTGCGCTGGCCGAAGACCACCCCGATATTGCGGACGAATTTCTCGCGTTCTTCGTAGGGCACATAACCGCCCACCTTCAAGCGCCCGGATGTCGGGACCAATATTCCCGTCAACATCTTGATGGTTGTCGATTTTCCGGCCCCGTTCTCCCCGATGTAACCGCAAATTTCGCCCTGCGGAATCTGAAAGGAGATATCTTTTACAGCCGCAACTTCCCGGTACTCACGCTTAAACAAATCAAGAAAGGCACCCTTCAGGCCTTCACGATTTTTCTGAACCTGAAACGTTTTGCGCAAATCTTCTACATCTATCGCTAGCATAATTTACCTCGCTGTAAAATTGATTGTCGTCCAAAAAGAAATTATAATGTAATGAATTGAAAAGCGAAAGGGAGAAGCTCATTATGACCAGGAAGACCAAAAGGACGATCTGGACCTTTGTAGCCGTAGTTTTGGCGTCGGTTATCGGCTTTTCGGCCTATTATTTTACTTCCATTTATAACCAACTGGATCAGATGCAAAAGACAGGGGAAGCTTCCCCATTCCACAATATTGAGAAAGTAGACAAGACGATAACTCCCGACCCGCCCAAATGGGAAGGCACTGAGCCGGTGAACATTTTGCTGATGGGTGTCGATGCGCGCGGAACAACTAAAGGTGAAGTTCCACGTTCCGACAGTATGATGGTGGTTTCACTGGACCCGGAGCAGAAGAAAATCCGCCTCTTCTCCCTTCTCCGTGATACCTATACGGAGATTCCCGGTTATGGAACCAACCGTATCAATACGGCCATAACCCATGGCCCGAATACGGCGATGCAGGCGGCCAGCGACCTGCTGGGCATACCGGTGCAGTATTATGTGTATACCGATTTCCAGGGCTTCATCAAGCTGGTGGACGCCATCGGCGGTGTGGATTTCGAGGTTGAAAAGGATATGCACTATACGAGCAAGGCGGACAATCACGAATACGATATTGATCTGAAAAAAGGCATGCAGCATCTGGATGGAGCAACGGCGCTGCAATATGTCCGTTTCCGGCATGACGCCCTGTCCGACTTTTCGCGTACCAGCCGGCAGCGCGCATTCCTGGAAGCTGTGGCCGACAAAATGCAGACAACAACAACGCTGGCCAAGCTGCCGAGTATTCTGGAGCAAGTGAATCCGTATATTGACACCAACCTTGATGTTACCGATATGCTGAAGCTCGCCGGCGTCGGATACCAGAGCAGCTTTGCGGGCAGCGAACAGGTGCCTCCAATGAACATGCTCAATGAAGAGAAAATCGGCGGCGCCGCCGTACTGACAGTCAAGAATTCCGATAAATTGAAAGAGTATGTGCAGGAACTCATGAACACCTTACCTTCATCAGAAGAAGCGGAAAATGGGCAGGGCGGCAAGTCAGGCAGCTCCTCCACAGCAGACACAGACACGAATCCCTCCTCTTCGGAGAGCAGCAGCAGCGGTTCAAGCGGAAGAGAGCTTTAATTAAGACGCAGGGCAGCCCACGGGCTGCCTTTTTTTGCTTGTCATTTGAGAAAATTCTGCAGGACGGCGAAGACCGGGTAACCGGCTATAGGATATGTCACGCTTTGTTGAAGACAAGTCTGGTATAATGAACAAACATGTAAAATGCAGTTTAAATGACACACCAATTAAGATTAAGAAAGGATTTTACATATGATGAACCGGAAAACATCTGAAGCCTTGTACCAGGAGGCTCTTGAACATATTGTTGGAGGCGTGAACAGCCCCTCCCGCTCTTTCAAGGCGGTAGGCGGCGGGGCTCCCGTATTCATGGAGAAAGCGCAAGGCGCCCACTTCTGGGATGCGGACGGCAACAAGTATATCGACTATCTGGCTGCCTACGGGCCCATCATTACCGGCCACGCCCATCCTCATATTACCCGGGCCATTGCCGAAGCCGCAGCCAATGGAGTGCTGTACGGGACACCGACCGCGCTGGAAATCAAGCTGGCCCGCATGCTGAAGGAAGCCATTCCTTCCATGGACAAGGTCCGCTTCGTCAACTCCGGCACCGAGGCGGTCATGACAACGATCCGTGTGGCGCGTGCCTATACGAAACGCAATAAAATTATTAAATTTGCCGGCTGTTATCACGGCCATTCCGATCTCGTGCTCGTAGCCGCAGGCTCGGGACCTTCCACACTGGGCATTCCGGACAGCGCCGGCATTCCCGTCAGCATCGCCAGTGAGGT
Source organism: Paenibacillus jiangxiensis (assembly GCF_046098255.1). NCBI lineage: Bacteria > Bacillati > Bacillota > Bacilli > Caryophanales > Paenibacillaceae > Paenibacillus > Paenibacillus jiangxiensis. The sequence continues at coordinate 5,236 of NZ_JBJURI010000057.1, read as the reverse complement.
GATTACCGTTCCGTTCAATGATCTGGACGGCCTTCGCCAAGCGCTGGAGCATTGGGGCGAGGACGTGGCGGCGGTCATGGTTGAGCCGATTGTGGGCAATTTCGGCATGGTGATGCCAAAGCCCGGCTTCCTGGAAGGGCTGTGCAGCATGGCCCGCGCCAATGGCTCACTTATCATTTACGATGAAGTTATCACCGCCTTCCGCTTCCATTACGGCTCCACCCAAACCTACGCGGGTCTGGACAATCTGGACGCCATTCAGCCGGATTTGACGGCCTTGGGCAAAATCATCGGCGGCGGACTGCCCATTGGCGCCTACGGCGGCAGCAAGCAGGTGATGGAGCAGGTCGCACCGCTCGGCCCGGCCTATCAGGCAGGCACGATGGCAGGCAATCCTGCTTCGATCTCAGCAGGCATCGCCTGTCTGGAGGTTCTGCAGAGCGAAGGAGTGTACGAGGAAATGGAGCGGCTGGCCGTGAAGCTCACGGACGGACTGCAGGCCTCTGCGGAACGCCATGGTGTGTCCCTGACCATTAACCGGATCCGCGGAGCGTTCTCGACCCACTTCTGCGGTCACCCGGTGACGAACTATGAGGAGGCACAGGATACGGACAGCGAGGCGTTCGCCGCCTTCTTCCGCCATATGCTGGACCGCGGCATCAATCTGGCTCCTTCCAAGTATGAAGCATGGTTCCTGACGACAGCCCATACGGACGCCGACATAGACGCCACACTGGAAGCGGCCGACGAGTCGCTCCGCCTTGTGGCGCAAGGGAAGTAAGCAGAATTTTTGGGGACTATCCATCATCTATCACGCAAGACGGTTCTCGAAAGAGAATCGTCTTTTTTGCCTTTCCCTTTCAGCAAACAAGGTGCTACTATAGGAAATATTGGGTGATATTAGGTGAAAAGGATGGGGAATAATGCGGGGCATTAATGTTTGGTCAAGCTGGAGATATCCGTCACTGCTGTTGACGGCCATAGGAATTTCCAACATAGGAGACTGGATCTATTTTATCGCGCTGAATCTAATGGTTTTTGAGAGCACAGGCTCCCCTCTCGCCGTCTCCGCCCTGTACATCATCCGCCCCGCCGCTGTTCTGTTCACCAACTTCTGGGCAGGCAGCCTGATTGATCGTATGAGTAAACGGAACCTGATGGCCATCCTGGACTTTATCCGCACCGCACTGACCGCGCTAATTCCCTTTCTGGATTCCATTTGGCTGATCTATACGATCGTACTGCTAATCAGCATGGGCAGTGCCATGTTCCGTCCAGCCTCTATCACCTACGTGACAATATCAGTTCCGGCAGGGCAGCGCAAGCGCTTCAATGCCATACACAGTCTGATCAGCTCAGGGGCATTTTTGCTGGGCCCCGCCGTGGCCGGTATTCTACTGCAATCCGGGTCCTCCACTCTTGCTGTATATATCAATTCTTTATCTCTTCTGCTGTCAGGCCTGCTAACCCTATGTCTGCCGGAAGTGGAACGGAGACAGCCTGAAGTTGCTCCAACGAACCGCTTGGCATGGGCTGCTATCAAAGAAGACTGGGTACTTGTACTGGGCTTCTTCCGCCAAGCACGTTATATCATGACAATCTGTCTACTATTTACCTTTGTCATGATGTTCACCGCCGCACTGGATTCACTGGAGGTCGCTTTTGCCAAACAGGTTCTGTTCCTGACGGACAGCCAGTACGGTTATCTTGTCAGCATTGCGGGGGCGGGAATTGCTGCGGGTGCCGCCGTAAATGTGCTGCTTGCGCAAAAATGGGCCTTATCCTGGCTTATGGGCGGGGGTTGCCTGCTCGTAGCCGCGGGCTATGTGGTGTTCAGCTTATCCGGCACTTTTGCCGTAGCGGGTATCGGATTTTTCATCCTTGCCTTTTTTCTCGCTTTTGCCAACACCGGGTATACAACGTTTTATCAAAACAATATTCCTGCCGACAAAATGGGACGCATCAGCAGCGTTTACGGCATAGTCGAAGCCCTCCTCCAAATACTTGCCGTGCTTGTGTCCGGATGGGCAGCGCAGCTGCTGTCCGTGCAAGCCGTCGTCATTACCGGAGCCTTCGCCATGCTTGCGGCGGCAGGCCTGCTCTGTCTCGCCAGCATGATCCCCTCGGGGCGGCAAAGCTTTGCGCCTACCGCCTCGGAAACAAATAACGCTTGATTGCGCACAGTTACCCTTTTTTCCTGTTCAGCCGTTTCAGCTCTTCGTAGATGGCCAGCATTCCTCTTTCCACCTGCGACTCATGCACATTCGAGATATTCAGCCGCAGCAGCGGAATGATAGATGCTCCATCCACAAAATTGCGATCCGCCGTTTCGGCAATCACTCCTCTCTTCAGCAGTCCGGACAACAGAGCTTTGCGTGAAAGGTTCGCGGGCAGCGGCAGTACGGTATGCTCCCCGCCGTTACGTGGTGCCTCGGCAAATGGCTGAACTGACGAAAGCCGGTCCAGCATTCCGTTCAACACCTCCATCCTCGCGCTGTATTTGTCACGGATGCCCCGCCGGTGGCGGTCAAACATGCCGCTGCGGATGTAAATCTCAAGCGCCGCCTGAGACAATGCGGAGCTGTCGATATCCAGCAGGCTCTTGTAATGGCCGAAGCTGCCGGCCAGCTCCGGCGGGAGCACCGCGGCCCCCAGGCGCAGACCGGGAAAAATAATTTTGGAGAAGCTCTTCAAATAGACGACCCTGCCGCCGCGGTCATAAGCATACAGCGGGTCCCTTTTGCCGTCCGTATCCAAGTCCGCCAAATAGTCGTCCTCTACAATATAGCTGTCATAATGCTGCATCATCTCTGCAAGCTGCTTCTTCTCAGCTGCGGTAAGCGACACGCCGATGGGATTATGAAAACGCGGCATGAGGTAGACGAACTTGATCGTTTTCGTACTCAATAGCTGCTCCAGACTGTCCATATCCAGCCCGTCCATAAGGCGGGTGATCCCGTAACACGGGACCTGCAGCCCCTGAAGCAAGGGAACCATATTGTGATATCCGGGATTCTCGACGATGACTCCCCTCCCCTGGTTTGGAAAAGGCATAGCTGCCAGAATAGCCAACGCTTGCTGAACTCCTGAGGTGATGAAGATTTGCTCTCTGCGGGTAAACACCTGGTGATCGGCAAGCCGCTCCTGCAGCAAAGCCCTCAGGGAAGGCAGCCCCTGCGGTGTGCCGTAAACGAATAAATCGCTGCGGTAGCTGTCGATCGCCTTATTGATGCAGTGCTGAAAATCCACATACGGAAATATTCGCGGATCAGGAGCGACGGACGCAAAATCCAGCGGGGCCGTCTCATCGTCAGGATTGAAACGTGAATCGGATGAGCCGACGACCGCATAATAACCGCTTTTCGGAAGGCTGTATACGAGATGCTGCTTCTCCAGCTCCTCGTAAGCCTTAATGACAGTGCTTTTGCTGCATTGGTATTTATCCGCCAGCTCGCGTACAGAAGGCAGTTTTATGCCTTCACTGCTGCGCTTTAAGCGGCGGTTCATAATTTCGGCTTTCAGATCAGCGGCAATGGCGGCATATTTCAGCGTACCTTGCCCGCCCTTTTCTCCGGAAATTTCGCTTTTCACTGTTGATCCTCCCATCTGTACCGGTACAGTATCTATATTTTTGTATTGTAGCACCTTTCCTTATTCCTTTATATTGGTAAAGCTAACAATGCTTCGAAGCTTCAGCCAAGCTTCACAATTCAGGAGGTCATCATGAATAACGCTCGTTCCGGCTCCGGAGCCGCATATTTGGCGGCCCTGTTATTTGCATCCATCATTGGATTTTCATTTTTATTCGTTAAGCTGACCGTCAGCAGAGTAGATCCGCTCGATGTACTGGCCCACCGGTTTGCTTTGACATTTATCGTGCTTACGATACCGGCTTTGGCAGGCTGGATGCGGGTCAAGGTAAGCCGTAAAGACATTTGGCGTCTGCTTCCGCTCGGGCTGTTCTCCCCCGTGCTGTTTTTTACATTCCAGACTTTCGGATTGCTCAGCACTTCCTCATCCGAGGCGGGCATTATTCAGGCGATGACGCCTGTGTTCACGCTGCTGCTGGCATCTATCCTGCTGAAGGAAAAAACAACGGTTCTGCAGAAACTTTCCCTGCTGTTGTCGGTTGCCGGGGTGGTCTTCATCTTCGCCATGAAAGGCGGCACCCAGCTATCCACCGCCAATCTCGGGGGCATAGCTTTGATTATGCTGTCGGCATTATGTTTTTCCGCATATAGTGTACTGGCACGACCCTTGTCGCAAAAATACGCTCCTCTTGAAATTACGTATGTGACGGTTACGATGGGCTTTGTCGTCTTTAATATTCTCTCTTTGGGAAAACATCTCGCCGCAGGAACAATAGCAGCCTATACGGAGCCGCTGGCAAGCCCTGTATACCTGGGAGCTATCGCTTACCTTGGCATCGCTTCGACTCTCGTTTCTACACTGCTGTCCAGCTTTGCGCTTTCCCGCATTCAAGCGTCCAAAATGAGCGTATTCAGCAATTTTTCCACATTGGTGTCCATCATAGCTGGGGCCCTGCTCCTGAAGGAGGAGCTTTATTATTACCATATTGCAGGCGCGGCTGCTATTATTATCGGTGTTCTCGGTACCAGTCTCGGTGGCGCAAGGAAACCGTCCGGAAAAGAGGAAGGCCAAAGCAGCGCTTCGGTCACAGCAGACTGAAATTATGAGTGGATATCATCATCGGATCATTATATACTGGGGAAAATCATGTACAGCGTTGATGAAGAGAAGTAGGTGCGGGAAGGATCTGCAGAGAGCCGGCGGAAGGTGCAAGCCGGTGTTCCGCTTGCATTGAAATGGGCTTCGGAGCTCCAAGCTGAACAGCTGTTTCCGGCAGCGGTAGGCGAGGCGGGATCGTCCACCCGTTAACAAGGGACACGGTATCGGCGAATCCGGAAGGCTTCTCCCGTACCTGCGAGAGGGCTGCTCAGGCAGCCAAGCAAGGTGGCACCGCGAAGCGAAGGCTTCGTCCTTGAGTTCTGTTATTTTCACATGAAAATGACATGCTCAGGGACGAAGTCTTTTTTTACGTTACATGTACATTGGGAACAGAGGTTAATGATTGGAAAGGAGGTGGTGGCCATGGAGGAAGGCTGGTGGTGGTGGAAATTGATCACAACTATTCATTCAGAGCAGCGGTACGATGTCAAGACCCTGAATGAAAGGGATTTTCGCGTGCTGTCACTTTTTCAGGGGGTGGACCGAA